>JAHFCV010000012.1 GCA_023249275.1 Candidatus Methanoperedens sp. | reverse complement strand
TTATTCCTGTAAACACCTTCAGTTGCATTTATCGAAGAGCTGCCGATCTCCACAGAGGTTTCATGGATTCCCATATAGGTAAGACCGTCAGGTAAACCGGTCGTAGGGATTAAATCAGATTTGACCGGGGGATTAGTCCCCTTATCTTTATCAATACATCCTGCAATAAAAACTGCTGTAACAAGTAATATTAGCATCAATACAAGTTTATTTGACATATTATCTCCTTTCGCCTTAATCTGCTTAGGAGTTAAAAAATGTAACGGTTGAATAAATTCCACCATTTTGGGAAAATAACATGCAGGATTGGCTTATTATTGGATTCTCATTGGAATAATCAGTGCGTATCCGATGGTTTTATAACTGATAAGGGTAAAAGCGGGCTTTGACGTATAAAATCCTGTTCAAAAATGACTCTTACAAATTCTTTTCCTGACATCAGATGCATGCTTACGCGCCTTGGATATCATGAGACAAGCCTTAACGCCATCATGCAGGAACTGGAGACTTTATTCAAAGAGATAGATTTCGATAAGCTAAAACTGGCGGTAAACACTGCCCAGGAGTCAAAAGATACCAACCTGTTAATCAGTTCACTGAAAGAGCTGATGCAACTCCTGGAAAATAAAGGCTACTATCGCCCCGATTTTCCAACTAAACTTATCAGGCTTCTTGTTAACGGTATTAATTGCAAGAATGAGGACATCTTTGTAGTTCTGGATAAAGCCGGTATCCCGGCAAAAGAAAAAAGAAAGGAACAGGAATTCCTCGCATCCTGCGCAGCAATCACACAGCTTGGTTATATACTCATAAACTGCATGATATCGGAGGTAAAGGCTGCAAGTGCAGGTCAGCATGTCTTTATTATGACTGATGGTTTCTCCGCTGGTTCGATGATTTTCGTGGATTTCAGCATCGATTCGATAATTGAAATAGACATGCAGCGATATAACCGGAAAGAAAATTGCTATTCTCTTAAGAGTTCGGGAAATCCGGAGGAAGAGATTGCAAATCTTTTAAATGATTATTACTCGTTTTTCCAGGTAACAAGCGGCATTGGTTTGAGCCATAACATCCATAACAACCTGGGGATTACCTATGATAGATTAGGCAGATATGAGGAAGCGGTATCAGAGCTTAATGAGGCGCTGCGGCTTAATCCTGGTTATGTCGAAGTCCATAATAACCTTGCCGTGACATATGATAAGTTAGGAAAGCGCGATGAGGCAGTCAGGGAACTTCAAGAGGCGCTCAGGCTCAATCCCGGATATACCGAGGCGCACAATAACCTCGGTAATGTCTATGCAGGAGAAGGCAGATACGAAGAGGCAATAAAAGAGCTGGAGGAAGCTATCAGGATTAACCCAGGCTATGCAGTTGCCCACAATAACCTTGGTAATATCTACGCTTTGCAAAACAGGCTCACTGAAGCGCTCAAGGAATTCCAGGAGGCGTTGCGGCTCAATCCCGATTATACCATAGCCCGAAGCAACCTGGGAAATATCTATGCCGACATGGGCAGGCACGAGGACGCGCTCAAGGAATTCCAGGAGGTTCTCAGGCTTGACCCTGAATTCCCGGACGCGTACCACGGCATCGGTTCGGTATATTACAGCCTCGGCAGTTACGATAAATCAGCCAATGCATGGGCGCGGGCGGTGTATCTTGATTCGGGTTTGCTCGATTCCGTGCCTGAAAAGTTGCTCCTTAAAGTCAGGCAGGGCGTTTCAAGGTTAAGGGGATGAACGCAGCGCAACTAATCACAAGTTTTAAAATCATGTTTGATATACTCTGTCTATGGATTACCGGAAAGGTTCTATAGGGCGGGTATTTGCTGCCAGGATTGACCACGGCGAGGATGTGATTGCTGAGCTATCGGCGCTTGCTTTGAAAGAGGATATAAGTTCGGCTTTTTTTATCATGCTTGGAGCAATGGGGGAAGCGGAGCTGGTGACTGGTCCGAAGGAGAAAGTGGTGCCGCCCACGACTGTATGGTCTTCGTTTGCGGATGCGCGCGAGATTATGGGCGCAGGCAATATTTTTTGGGAAAACGGTGAGCCGAAGATTCATCTTCATGGCGCAGCGGGCGGCAGCAGGGGGATGACTATGGGCTGTTTCAGGAAAAAGGCGCAGGCTTTCATGGTGGTTGAGATTTTTATAGTGGAGATGGATATTGCAGCGGAAAGGGTGTTTGACGAGAAGTTAGGGGCTTCGCCGATAAGGTTTCAGTGAGAAAGAAATGATGTGATAGTGTGATTGGTAGAATAAGAGAATTCCCGATTTTATCGAAAGCAGTCCGGTTGTGTGTAGCCCTGTTGTATTAAAAAGAAAAGGTTACTATGATATAGTTTATTGGTCATAATAAATTAAAAGATAACTGGAGATATTGATTCAATCATGGGGCATTTAACAGCGATTTCGGATTTTTCAGAGGTTATTGAGATATGGTTGAAATCGAACCTGTAAGGAAAGACTTTTTTTTCCTGTCTTTGAGAGAAGATATTCTTGCTATCCTGCTTTATGGGTCGGTTGCAAAAGGCGAGGATACGCAGCAAAGCGATATTGATGTTTGTATAGTTTCACCTTCATGTAAGGATAAGAAGAGTTTATTGAATGAAGTATACAGGAAACTGGATGTGTTTTCAAAAAAATACGATGTCAGGTTTTTTGAAGAGCTGCCGCTTTATATTCAGATAGATGTCATAAAAAGTAATAAGATAATATATTCAAAAGATGTTTATGAATTATATGAGTACTTCTATTATTTCAGGAAGCTCTGGGATGACCAGGCAATGAGACAAACGGTGACCGTCGCAGAAATGGCTGAAATTCTGGGTTGAAGATAGAAATCTTACGAAAGGACTGGTTCCAGATGAGAATTTATGGGAAGCTCACAAGAAACGCAAATGACTGAACAATGCCCTGTCTGTGGAGGACAGTTGAAAAAAGATAATATCATGGAAGAGGTATGGGTAGAGGGCAAGCTGCTGGTCATTGATAACCTACCAGCAAAAGTATGTGTGCATTGCGGCGAGTCTATAGTGGATTATCCCACTATGAAAAAAATCGAGAATATAATTGAAAAATTCAAGCATAAAGAGATTGCAGGTACTAAATTCACAGCGTATGAAATAGATGCAAAGGCAGCGGCGCTGGCGTAAGTGACCAACGGGAGGGGCGTATATACGCTGTCGTATGATGTGCTTGGTCGGTGCTCTTCATTGCCTGCTCTCTTTATTGTATGCATTTTCATGGCGTGCTTTTATATCTTCAATAGTTAGCGAAAATAAAATATTATCATACTTTTCAAGCAACGTACGCCCAGATATCGGATTTTCAGGATCACCTACTAATAAGTCCTTATTAGGGATATCCCATCCATCTGGACTTCGGTTTGAGCCTACAGGTATCTTTTTACCCTTCTTCTCCATTTTTGAGCTTGGCATTCTTGCTTTTGCCAAATCGTTTTTTAATTCAGAAATTTTTTCATAGAAATTCTCAGAAAAACATTCCTTTGCTTGACACATGGTTCTGATAACTTCATATGCTCCTAATGTCCAAAACCACATCAAAGTTGAAGCATGCTCTATTAGACCACCATGAATTGGATTATTTGTAAAACCTTTATCAAGGTTTTCAATAATTTCATCTGATACTGATAAAAGAACGTTATTCCGACCAGATAAATAAAATGAAAATGCAATCAATGGTTCTCGTGTTAATCTCTCTTCTTCAGTGGGACTTATTAAACATTTTATCAGTTTGTCCTTTTTTGTAGTTTTATCCGTGCCCATTTTTAACGCCTCGATTTTTGCACTGGTTTAAGATATACTTAAGGATGCACATACCCCCCTATCGTCTCAGTCACAAACCCCGTACTTAGTACGAAGCCTGTATATACCGTTTTTAGGAGACTCACAGGATTATTCCCTCCTATACTCGTATGTATTATGAACCGAACGTACTTCCACCATGTATCACATCAATCTCGCCGGCAGCTTCTGCTTCGCCATCAGCTCCCCGACATCCTCGGCGCTCCTGATAACATCCGCAACCCCGTCCTTCACCAGCACCTCGGCGCACCTTGGTCTCCCGTTATACTGGCTGCTCATGCTGAACCCATACGCGCCGGCATCCAGCAACGCAATCAGGTCGCCCTTCTCGATATGCGGCAGTTCCCTGTCATGAGCAAGAATGTCGCCTGTTTCGCATATCGGTCCAACTATTGTATAAGTATCCTCTGGAGGCGAAGCTGCCTTGTTCGCCACGACAGCGTAATGGTAGGAGTCGTACATCGCAGGGCGGATAAGGAGGTTAAATCCCGCATCCACGCCCACAAAATTCTTCGCAGCTCTCTTCACGGTATTTACGCGGGTCAGAAGAATAGTGGTATCAGCCACTATGTAGCGCCCCGGCTCAAGGATGAGCTTTGGCGAGATGCCAAGAGCTTTTGTTCTTTCCTCAAATATCGGAAGAATCGCATCTGCATGGTCTTTCGGCGTGGGGGCACGTTCATCTTTCTTATAAGGAATGCCAAGACCTGAGCCCATATCCACGAATTTAAGGTTGATTCCGAGCGTGGTTACTTTTTCCACCAAATCCATCATTTTCTGCGCCGCTTCGTGAAATGGCGCAGTATCCAGTATCTGCGAACCGATGTGGCAGTGTATCCCGCATGGCAAGATTCCGGGAAGCCCTGAGGCTTCGCGATAAATACTTACAACTTCCTCTGATGGTATCCCGAACTTGGAAGTGCGCAGCCCGGTTGATATTTTGGGGTGCGTTTTTGTGGAAACATCAGGGTTCACGCGGAACGCGACTTCCACTTCTTTTCCTGCCTTTTGCACTATTTCGGATAAGGTATGCAGTTCGTCCCTTGAGTCCACGGATACCCTTACGCCAAGCTCCACCGCTGTTTGAAGCTCGTAATCCGTCTTTGAATTACCGTTGAAAAGGAGCTTTTCGCGCGGGATTCCTGCAAGCAGCGCCATGTAAAGCTCGCCATAGCTGAAAACGTCAGCGCCGGCTCCCTGCCTTGCAAGCATCCTCAAAATCGCAAAACTTCCGTTGGCTTTGGCTGCGTAATAGATGTCGGCATCAGGAAACGCTTTTCTATACGCCTTGAAATTCTCAACGACACGGGATTCGTTGGTAACATACAGGGGCGTCCCGTACTGGTTTGCAAGTTCTGTGATGTCCGCCCCGCCGATTATCAGGTGATTGTTTTCTACTTCGAGATGATTTTTTATTGTGAACATAGTGCCACAATTAACTGATATCGTATTATAGTTTTCACTTTTAGGAGCGAACTGACTGTAAGCTTTAATATGTTTAAGACACAACATTCAGATATGCCAAAAGTTGAAGTTCTTCTCGCCACAGATGGTTCTGAGTCTGCAAAAAAAGCAGAGATTGCTGCGCTTAAAATCACAAAATCATACAACATTCGTATGGCTGCGCTGTTTGTTGTTAACGTCCCTTCCACCTCTGATAGGGGCGAACTTATAAAATACGGTGAGAAAGTACTGGATGAAGTGGTGGCTGACGGCAAGAAAATGGGGGTGGAGGTACAGAAAATATTGAAACTTGGAAGTCCTGCGGAAACTATCCTGAATGTGGCAAAAAACCTGAAAGTTCATACTATTGTGGTAGGGTCTGAAGGCAGGAAGGGATTAAAGAGAGTGCTTCTGGGCAGCGTGGCTGAGAACGTGGTGCGGAATGCGGAATGTACGGTACTGGTTGCAAGGTAATCAAAATAAGAAATTAAAATCGGGTGGGAATATGAAATACACAAATATACAAATTTCAACAGATTCGGATGCAGATGAAATTGCTTCATTTGCCATGGCAATACATGAACTCCTGGGGCTGCCTGTGACCATGAGGACGCTGAATAAGAAAGGTGTCAGGATTGAAAAAGGAAAAATTCTCGATAATAATTACACAGGTCCGGTGCTTGAACAGGTTTTAAAAGAAAATAAGGTCATACGCACAATCCCGACAACAGGCAAATATACCGGCATTCCTGTGATAGTGGCGCCGATAAGGAATAAGGAAGGATACGGGATTGCAGCAATCGGCGTGGTTGACGTGGTGGGTACTGTGGATCTGGGTCTAATATTCGGAGATTATCCTGAAGTGGTAAAACAGGTGCAAGAGTGCGTGAGGGCGCGCGTGACAGTTCCTTGAAAAACTTTAAGAATTTTTCATCAAAACGAGGGGGACCAAAGATTCGTCCTGCGAAAAAGGAAGAGCTGGATGCACTTTTGAGCCTTGAGGAGACATGCTTTAAAGAAGAGACGTTCCATAAAAAACAATTGAGATATCTTCTATCTAAAGCCAAATCCATTGTGCAGGTGGCTGAAATCGATGGCAACATCATCGGGTCAATGATAATCTTATTAAGGAATCATATCTCAAACGCCAGGATATATTCATTGAACGTGCATCCGGAATACCGCCGCGCCGGCATTGCGAGCTTGCTTATGGATACCGCGCTTGAATATTTAAAGGAACAGGGATTTAAGAATATTACACTTGAAGTCGGGGTTAATAATAAGGCAGCCCAGAACCTGTACAGGTCAAAAGGCTTTTTTGTGGATAAAACCCTCTATAAATATTATAAAAACGGCGATGACGCGCTGCACCTTGTCCGGAAATTATGATACCAGTGCGCTGATAATCTTTTCGTAAATATCATTATCCACCGCATCCTCATATCCATCGTATATACTGGGATTATCGTTTATCTCGATGACTTTAAACCCGTCACCTGTTTCTTTTACATCAAGACCATAAAGCCCATCGCCAACATATTTTGACAGTTTTATGCAGATATCTTTCAATTCAGGGTCGATTGATTCCCGCGGTAAAGCGATTGTATCCCCCCATACGTTCCTGCCGTTAATCTTTGATTTTACCTTCCAGCCCCCTTCAGGTATGCAATATTTGCATAAATAAAGCACCTCGTTCCTGAGCATCCCCACGCGCCAGTCAAAATCGGAGCGGATGTATTCCTGGAGCACAATGACCTTGGATTTAGGAAGGAAACGTTTTGAGATTTTGGTTAACTCTTTTTCGCTATTTGCCATCTCGACATGGGATGAGAAACGGGTATAGGGGGTTTTTATTATGACAGGAGTTCCCAGTGTCCTGAAAATAGTATCCAGGTTGTCTTTTGAATAATCCCCGGAAAACAGGATAGACTTCGGCGCAGGTATATTGTTTTTCAGGAACAGGTCATGAAGGATGGCTTTGTTCGAGCATGCCCTGATAGAATGCGGGTCGTCTATTACTTTCAGTCCGTATTGTTCTGCAAGCCTTGAGATTATGTAGGCTGAACTGCTGGGGTCTGTGGTAGCCCTGATAAACAGCGCGTTGTAATCCTGGATTTTTGGAATATCATCCTTAAAGACAAATTCAAACGTATGCCCCATCGATTCAGCAGTGGATTTGAATTTCGAAAGGGCTCTGCGTTCTGCGCTATCCCTGAAATTATATGCCTCGACAAAACAGGCTATTTTCATAATTTATTCGTGCTCTGTTTCATCTCATGCAATTTATCCCGAACTATATCCCAATTCACTTCTTTTTTCAGTGCAGGTTCGCAATGGTTCAGGATAACGCCGCCATCGCCAATCTGGACAATCAATTTACATATCGGGATATTGAATACCTCATAGAATTTTCTTGTAAACTCAGCCATCTCTTCGTTTGTTGATTCCCCGAACATCTGTACTATTTCCAGTACTTCTCCGGTTAGGGAATGCAAAGAGACAGGGAATCGTGAGTCGTAGCTCATTTTTTTTATCATTCCAGAGAGTCTTGAGCTTGACCGTACCACTTTCATAGAGTTATTGGTGAAAGGATTTACGGCAAACATCATGACCGGGGTGCCCAGCTCGCCATCCGGCGATGTTACCAGCCTGTAATCGCTGGTTTGAAGCCCGTTTCTTTTTGCTTTTTCAATCAAAAGCGGGTTCCTGTAGGCATCCATTATCTCTGTACAGCTCGGTGTGACTCTTTCTCCAAAGGTTTCAGCATGCGCAGATACATAATATCCCATCCGCAAATAACGGTAGTCGTGGTTGATATTAAGTACGCTGTCGTGTACTGGTTGCCTTAAAAAAAGTAACGGATTAGAGTCGCTTTCATCTTCGTCTTCACTGACTATAATCATTTTAGATATCAGTCCGTTGCTTAATCATTATAAGCTGAGTATAAATAACTAACGAGTGTGAAGGTGGGTTTCCAGTGAAAAATTAATTTTTAGTGGTTGCGAAATAAGTAAGCTCATGATGCAGGGATTTTTTATGTGTTGACACTTTTAACACAATGTACCAGTGGTATGCGAATAATACAAGACACAAAACTGCCAACATTTCAAAGAATTCAAAATATACCATTGCATTGGGTATGGCTGTACCCTCAATAAATTCATGGATCATGAAAAGTATACTGAATGAGAATACATAAGCACAGTTCTTTTTAAAAAAAGATTCGTTGACGAAGTTTTCGAGTTTCAGTTCGTTTTTATCGACATCCCTCCATAAGAGCCATATGTGAATGCAAAAGAAAATAAAAACCAGATACAATATAAATATTATAAATTCTATGTATTTGTAAATATCATATTCATTCAATATCCTAACACTTCCTTTCCTATCATGTTAGTTTTCCTCTTTATTTGAGATAAAGGTTTCGGAACTATACAGGACTACACGGACCAATTTTTTGCGCCACAACCGCCATGTGGTCGCTGTGATAAGGTTCTAAATCTATTAACTCCATGACTTTGAAAAATCCCTCTAATTTGTTTACCTCGTTATCGATCACTTCTTTTGATTTCCTTGCGGAATCAATGCTCCTGGATTTTATTATCAGCACCAGAATGCCATTCTTTTTAAGGAACAGCTCTGCATTCCGCAGGGCTATCCTTGCCTGTTCGCGCTGCGCTATGTCCTGATACAAAAAATCCACCTGCGAAACCATATTCCTGTAAGAGTTGGGGTGCATCGCGTCCGAAAGTATAGGAATGAGGTTAAGACGCGGGATGCTGGCGCGGATAAGGTCATGCATCGCACGAGGAGAGAATTCTACGGCAAAAACCGCGCCGAGTGAAACAATATCAGAAACGTGGCTGGCAGTTGTGCCGTTGGCTGCGCCAAGATAAAGTACGGAACAGCTTTTTTTCAATGATATGGATGAGCCTTTCAATATTATGGCTGCAAGCTTGCTGCGATTCGGGTCCCAGAGGCGGTATTCGTCGTTTCCGACTTTTACGAGCTTCTCGCCGTAAACCTGTATTCCGGGAACGAGATTTTTTGTGACAAGCTTTTTTGAACCATCCAGTTCTAAAATGAAGACATTGTCCAGACAGGTTTCAATTAGTTCAACATTTTCCATCTGCGGTTCCTATTCGTTATTTCTCTTTAAGCAATCGTGCGATATCGCTCCCGACATCGGATGTGGTATTCGAGCCTCCCATGTCGTATGTTTTAACTTCACCATTCACAATGTTCTGCTCAATAGCCCTGACAATAGCGTCCGCAGCCTCATTTTCACCAATCTGGTCAAGCAGCAGCGCCCCTGCCCATATCGTGGCAATAGGGTTCACCTTGTTCTGTCCCTTGTATTTGGGCGCGCTTCCGTGTATGGGCTCAAACATGCTTGTCCCTTCCGGGTTTATGTTTCCGCCAGGAGCCAGACCAAGACCGCCCTGTATCATCGCCCCGAGGTCTGTTATGATGTCGCCAAACATATTCGGCGCCACTACAGTATCAAACCATTCGGGATTCTTGACAAACCACATTGTTATTGCATCCACGAAATTGAAATCTGTCTTTACGTCAGGATAACCGGCAGCTATAGACGTGAATTCCTCGCGCCAGAAGCCGTAAATATCAGACAGCACATTGGCTTTATCCACTGATGACAGGTGTTTCTTCCTGTCCTTTGCAAGCTCAAAAGCATATTTGATGACCCTTCGTGTCCCCTCTTTGCTGATTAGACCGAGCTGGTAGCCGATTTCATCGCTGTCTGAATTTATATCAAGCCCGAATTTTATGTTATACAGGTTTCGCGCAACTTCAAGCGTTTTCTTGCTCTTTCCTTTTTTAGCGCGCCCGCCGATACCGATATAGAAGTCCTCGGTGTTCTCGCGCACGACCACGAAATCAATGTCTTTGGCAGTTTTATCCTTCAGGGGCGTCCATACTCCTTCCAGCAATTTCACAGGGCGAAGGTTAACATACTCATCAAGATAAAACCTGATAGTCAGGAGAATTCCTTTTTCAAGTACGCCTGGCTTTATCCTCTCATCGCCAATAGCCCCGAAATATATCGCCTTGTATTGGGAAAGCTCTTTTAGCGTATCTTCAGAGATTAGTTCTCCTGTCTTGAGATAATGGTCGGCGCCATGCGGGTATTCAATCCATTCAATGTCAAAACCGAATCTTTCACCGGCAGAATCAAGAACCTTCCGTCCTTCCCTGATGATCTCAGGACCGATACCGTCGCCCGGAATAACAGGTATTGTATATTGTGTCATGTGTTGTCCTCTTATTTGTTACTTCAGCCCCTTTGAAGCTCTTTTAAGGTTATTAAATTAACGAAAGCCTGTTGGGTTGGGCTTCACTAATTGGCAATTCATTAAATTTGAACTATTTTGAGCCGGGATATAGCCGCCTAAACACATTGATTCCAGGAATGAACATGGGCACTCGCTGCTGGTATTTCCTGTATTCCTCCCCGAAAACCGAAAGCAGCCTTTTCTCCTCGATAAAAGCGCCTATTATGAGGTAAACAGAAACAAGCAGCACTGCCGTCAGGTCAAGCAGGCTCATATCCATTTTGGTGAATAACAGGATTACACCGCCTGTGTAAAGCGGATGCCGGACTATTCCATAGGCGCCGCTCGTTATCAGTGTCTTTTTTGTTTTTTCCTGCCTTATGCCCATGAATTCAAGGATGCCTGTCTGGTAAGAAGCATAGACAAACATTCCGAGCGCAAGAGAGCGAATCAGGATAATAACAGGATAAAGCCTTTCAGGGAAGCTGTAAACAGGCGGAGTGGAAGCAGTATATTTTAGCCATATCAGGAAAGCAGGTGCAAACGTTAAAACGCTGATGAACGTATACATTAGCCTGTAAAAGCTGAATCCCTTTCCAAGCAGCATCCTGGCTTTATCTTTGATATAATCAGTAGCAAGAAGGCTGTGAATTCCTGCAAAAACAAGGAAATAAATTATAAACGTTATAATGATGTTCATTTTCTACTATCCAATCATTATAACTAAAAGATTATATATCCAGCCTATACATATTGTATTAACCGGAGGTTAAATTATGGGTGTAGAAAAAGTAGGCGAGAAGTACAGATGTAATATTTGCGGGAATGAAGTAGTCGTGACAAAAGCAGGCGGGGGAACACTTGTATGCTGCGGCGAGGATATGGAATTGATTGAATAAGAGTTCGCTCGTTATTTGGATATCCCCTGCCATCTTTTGAGTTTTGGAATGGAAGTTTTTGCCATTCGTTTCGCATTATTTTCCGGCATATTCTCAAGCGTTACCATGAAGCCTGCCACTTTTTCAATCATCTGGTTGGTACCATTAAGTCATTCGAACATCGAATCTATATGCGGGTCAATTGTCCAGTCAATCGCCTTGAAGAATGCCTCGATATAATCGGCGCGCTTCAGCCCGTAATCAATCATGTACGCATGTTCAAACACATCCATGACCAGAAGAGGAATTGCACCGCATAGATGACCCCCGTCGTGTTCATTTATCCAGACATTGAAGAGCCTGTCAGCCCATTTATCGTAATATAACATAACCCATCCTATGCCGCGCATGGCTCCTGCTGCCCTGAAATCCTTTTCCCAGTTTTCGTATGACCCGAAATCCGCTGCAATCTTCTTGTAGAGATTCGTACTCTTGTCTATCGGTTTGCCGCCTTTGGTTATATTCCCGAAATAATACTCGTGCAGCCTCATGCCGTTGAATTCCCAGCCGAACCGCCGCTTGAGTTCTGCATATTCCGGCGTTGCTGTCTTTCCTTCCTTCAGCATTGCATTCAACGCATCGGCTACTTTATTTGTGTTCGTTACGTAGCCCTGGTATAGCGTAAAATGGTTCTTCAGCAACTGGTCGCTGAATCCTTTCGTTCCTATTAAGCTGTCAAAGTTTTTTGGTTCGTATGCCATATTTTTAACACCCCTGTGATTAAAGGATGGTTTCGAAGGTTTTTATAGTTTATCACATTCATCCATTTGATTTCGTTACTATACCCGCAGCTCTGCTGTGGGGTGCTTCATTACATCCTCCACCTGTCATCCACAGGAAAACACTCATTAATCCACATAAGCACCTTATTCTCGTAGATTATCCTGTATTCCCTCGAAAGCACAGGCACATCCCCAAAAAAATCCAGCTTCACAATTTCCATTTTCAGTATATCCCGCCGCGTCTCAAGCTTATGCTCCCGCAGAATCTTCCCTATAGGGATATCCGCCCGTATGAGGTCGTCCCTTACAGGCTGCGGCATTCTTTTAATTGGCGCAAGGGATTTTGCCAGAACGTAAATAATGCCTCCGGCATCCAATGTCACAAGGCGGCTGTTAACTTCGTCCCCGATTTCAATGTCAAGAAGCTCTGCCACATCAGGCGCGGCTTTTATTATACCCTGCTTGAGCGTTTTGACATCTACCGTTTTCCCGGTGAGCACCTCAAGAAGCTGCGTGACCGAGCCGTCAGTGCCGGCGCAAATGCGGAGGCATGCGGGAATATCCGGTCTTTTAAGCGCATCCCACAAATTCAGGCTCCCTGCACTTCTTTTTTTGCCATTTTGAGGCGTTCCTTGGAAGTGTAACCGGTGGATTCATCAAGGAATACCCTGTAGCGCTTATTGGTATCGAGAATAACATCGTCTTTAACGTCTTTGTTGGATTCGCTTTCCACACACAGCTTTTTGTTATTAACCCAGACAGTTAACCGTTTGAAAGCGCCGTAATTTATTGTGCATTTCCCGTTCTCTTCCTTTATTTGCGCGGGGAAATTCTTCTCAAGCTCTGTCCTGATTCGCCCGGCATCAGGCGAAAAACCTCGTTTGAATGAGTGCTCCTGAATAATATCACCATCCATTACAGGGTTCGCATAAGATTAAAAGATTACTGAAAATATTACCTCAACCTCAACTGAAAAGCTTAATTACCTGTAATACATTTAAAGCGGCTGTTTCACAGAAACGGGCGATGGAGTTCGCCTTTAACCGCTTGATAGCTGATAACTCCTACCAGTCAAAGCTAAATTTGAAAGGAGACAGAATATGAGAGCGGATATAATAGCGATTGCAGGTATATTGGTTTTCATCTCAAGTTTAATTTCCTTGAAAATCGGGCTATCAGTAGCGATAATTGAAATTCTCCTGGGGGCGGTTGCCGGGAATTTCGGGGTTCAACCCGACGACTGGATGCTCTATTTAGCAAGTTTTGGCGGGATTCTCCTGACTTTTCTTGCAGGGACTGAAATCGATACAAATTTAATGAAGGAAAAATTTAAAGAGACATTTCTCATTGGCGTTTTTTCTTTTTTAACACCTTTTATCGGAGTTTTCCTTTATACTTACTATATTGCAAATTGGAACCTGTTTGCATCTTTAATTGCAGGGACCGCCTTATCTGAAACATCCCTTGCTGTGGTCTATTCTGTTCTTGTAGAAACCGGATTATCAAAAACAGAGATTGGTAAATTAATTATGGCATCTACCTTTATAACAGATATGGGCACTGCGATTGCATTAAGCGTATTATTTGTCAAGCCAACGCTCTATACAGCCATCTTTATTTTAGTTTCACTATGCGTGATTTATTTTGCAGGAAATTTTTCTCATTACGTTTTACATAATCCGAAATTGAAGAACAAAGTAATCGAGCCTGAAATAAAATATATCTTCCTGCTTTTGTTTATGTTTATGTTTTTCGCAAATATAGGCGAGGGGCAGGCGGTCTTGCCGGCATTTGTCCTGGGACTTGTGATGTCAAAACATTTCACTGAGACATCCGAAACGAAGGAGGTAAGGAACAGGTTGAGAACAGTTGCTTATGCGGTTATTACCCCGATATTTTTTATTGTTGCAGGCTTAAAGGTCTCATTGCCCCTGATTGCATCTGCGTTTTGGGTATTTGTTGGCATTTTCATTATTAAACAATTGTCTAAGTTCATCGGTGTTTATTTTCTTGCAAAAAAATATATTCCTGAAGGAAATATTTATACCACCCTGTTAATGAGTACAGGATTATCCTTCGGGCTGGTAGCAAGCCTGTTTGGTTTGCAGTCAGGTTTAATAAACCAGGTGCAGTATTCTGTTTTGACAGGGGTGCTCATAGCAAGCGCGGTTATCCCGACAATCATAGCACAGAAATGGTTTATGCCGGTTCACTCAGAGGATATAGTAGATTTAAACGGGAACAAAATGTGTGATGGATTGAATTGAATAAAGTGTGTGGTTCAAACCATTTCCGCATCATTATAGAGCTTTACAGCCATTATATGACCGTCATACCCGTTTATCTCTATTGATTCGCGTTTGCCTTTTATCTCCCAGACAGGAATATGCAGGATATCCAATTTCAGGTTTATTTCTCCTGGGTCTGGGGCGAACATCTTGTTTTCAAATACTATCGTATCGCCAATCATCTCATTCAGCCTGATTTCTTTTGTGTGTTCCCTGATAATGGAATTTAAGGCTTTACTTACAGCATCTTTTTTCTGGACTATAGGCTGCTTTATCTCATAATTCTGGGTTGGTATGAAGGTATTATCCTGAATTTCCCTGTATTTTATAAAACAATTTTCCCCGGTAAGCGCGTGTATATATCCTTCGCCCTCGCCTGAGAGGTCTACTACCTTTGATTTGAACGTCTTTTGGATTTTGAAAGAATAACTGTAGTACCAGACAGGGATGAATTTTAATGACTGGCTTTTCGCATGCCCGACTTTTGCCTCGGCTATGGATAAGGCGTCTGATTTTCCGATAGTGATGGGAACAGAACGCAGCAATACTTTGATAGTTTTCTCGTATTCCACTTTCACAGGTTCCTGAACTTGAACCGGAACCTGCATGGTTGAAAAATCAATCTTCTCTTTGACCTGTATTTTTTCCCCATGTTCCATACCTCCCAGAACAGCCCTCCCTATCTGGGATTCAAGCTCGCTTCTGTCCCATAGCGTAAGTCCATCGCCTATAGCAGACATGCGCGTTTTTTCGTCAAAGAACTCGGAGATCAGTATGCTCTTACCCCTGTATCTTTGCGCGATATTAGAAAAATACCTGATACTGTTGGGATTCGGGTCGTTTTCGAATTTTATCAGCAGGCGCTCCGTATCCTTTTCGGCAAGCAGGTCGCACATGCTCGAAGAACTGACGCTGTAACCGTAATACGTGAAAATATTTTTTACAATATCAATAACTGCTTGCTTATGCATGGACATTATACTTCTTACCTGACTGAAATACTTAATCTTATCCTTTTGATGAACCCAAAGACATTCATACTTGTTAGAAGGGTTTATCAAATTCGGTATATTTATAATGCATTGTAATTATACATGCTTGTTGAATTAAGATGACTGACATAATGTTCATAATCTCAAGAATTGAGAATTTAATGTATGAAGTGACCTTTGACCCTCAAAAAAAAAGAGGCAAGATAATCGTAAATATCTCCATTGTTAATGAATCGGATTTTAATGAAGTCCTTGGTTACATCAGACAGGCAGTGCATAGCGGTCTGTCAGTAAGCCCGTATATAAAAATAATACGCCCCGGTGAAAAAATCGGGAATATCAATATTGAAAAAGGGAAGATAGGGCTGGCTACGGCTTGCAGCATCACTATAGACGGTGTGTTATTAAAAGCCGGCATACCTGTTAAACCTAAATTCGGGGGAGTCGTGGAAATACATGACGGTTCACCTTTAAGGTTTACCGACATCCTCACTTATGACAGTACAACAATCGACCCTCTTGATGTATTGATGTCGCAGGAACTCACATCTGTAACCAGGATGATTAATACCGGTTCTGGCAAGATACTGGCGAATCTGCGGGAAGCTCCCATGGATTCCCGTGATAAGATAGAACAGGTGCTTGATTCGCTTGTTGAAGCGGGATTTTCTTGCATACTTGAAGTGGGCGAGCCTAATAATGATGTGCTGGGCATCCAGGTTGGAAGGGATAAACTCGGGATTGTGGTAATAGGCGGCACTAATCCTATGGCTCTGGTGCAGGAGCACGGCATTGATATTAGTACGCAGGAGATGTCAGTACTTCTTGATATTGAAGAAATGGTGCACATAGATGAATTGAAATTGGAGAAAACAAAATAGGCGGGTGGGTAGCGCGACACAAACCATTTAAAGATTCATTATCGTGTATAATTCTACAATCAGTATTTTTTATTGTATAATGGGTATGCAAATCGCCATGATGAAGGGTCGCTATCACCCGCATCATCGAAATAGCCATAAATATTGACCTCAGTAACTATTTTCCCCATATTCCTGTTAAGTTCCTGTGCCAGCCCCTCTGGCGTCATCAGGTTGTTTGTCTGCGGTTCAAAAAAATACCACGAAGCATAACCGGAAAATGTAGATTTGAAGGATACCAGCGCATGCCCCGTGCCGTCAGAAAACCGGACTGCGGCAAAGTAGGCTTTATACCCCGCTTTTTCCGAGGCGTTAATCATATCAACAGTATATTGACCGCAGATATATTCCTGTGGTGTGTATGACCTTATGTTCAGATTGTAATTCCTGAACCAGTCAACATATTTACGATAATCGACTTCCACGGCAATTGATTTGTTTTCATATTGCGATGCATGGGCTTTTTCATCGAGTTTTTGAAGAGTCTCAGCAGGCTGGATAGTGTCTGTCGGCGACGGTGTATGAACTGTAGCAGTCGCGGATGGTGATACTGATGGTGCAGGACCGGGGGATGGAGAGGGAACAGGCGTCAGGGTTATTTCAGGTGTAGCCGGGGATGCGGTTACTTCAGGCGCTTTTGAAGTATGCACCCCACTTTCAGCGGTTATGCATCCTGCAAATAACACAAAAATGAAGACTACCAGTATGTAATATTTATTCACAACCTCAGTCACCAGGTATTTTTGCTATGAATCTGTACAATAAATAAGTCATATTGCTCTTGTACGTATGGAGAGTGAAGATATTAAAAGTGACGGCATCTGGTTATCAAAAATCTCAGAGCAAAGTATCCAGTAATATGTGCAATGCATTGGCAATTATAATTCCAATAAGAAAAATAAAAACGTAAACAGATGAAAATATCGTTTCAGCGGGAAGCGATTTAAACAGGAGATAATACATCACAAGAATTATTAGACCTATATACAATATCCTGACAACCGCCCCGTATACGATATTGTGGGAACTTTTCCTGTGAACAAACATCCACTTATACGGCAGCACAAAAATTTTTAACTTACCCCACTTTTTTATCGCCGTGCTGTCTGTATCCAGATCTGGAGTTAATAGCACAGTGCCTGTATAATAACCCGCGCCAAATGCAAGGACATGTTTCAGGTTAATTATAGAAATATCCCGGATGTGGAGTAATATTATGATTGCAATAAAAACCGCATAATTGAAGAGCCTGTGTACGTTATAGCCTGGCATTATTCGTTTTTCATTTCACGTGCAATATCTTTTGCAAAGTACGTAAGAATCATATCAGCGCCTGCACGCTTTATTGATAGCAGCGATTCGTATACAACCTTGCGCTCATCCAGCCAGCCATTCTGCGCTGCTGCTTTTATCATTGAGTATTCCCCGCTGACATGATACGCGGCGGTAGGCATTTTGAACTTCTTTTTTACGCGGTAAATGATATCCAGGTATGGAAGCGCAGGTTTGACCATTATGATATCCGCGCCCTCTTCGATGTCGAGTTCGACTTCACGCAACGCCTCATCCGAGTTTGCAGGGTCCATCTGGTATGACGCCCTGTCGCCAAAGGCAAAACCGGAGCCAGCAGCCTCCCGAAAAGGTCCGTAGAATGCAGAGCAATATTTTGCTGCGTATGACATTATAGGAACGTCCTTGAAATCGTTTTCATCAAGAGCGCTTCGGATCGCCCCGACCATGCCGTCCATCATACCTGATGGCGCGACGATGTCAGCGCCAGCGCGGGCATGGCTTACTGCGGTCTTACCAAGAATTTCAAGGGTTGGGTCATTGAGAATCTCATGCTTCTTGCTCACTATACCGCAGTGACCATGTGATGTGTACTCGCAAAGGCACAGGTCGGTCATGACAACCAGTTCTTCTCCGACCTTGCTTTTTATGGCGCGGATTGCTTTCTGGATTATATCATTATCCCCGTAGGCATGAGAACCTGTCTCGTCTTTCTTTTCAGGTATCCCGAATAATATAACTGCGGGAATCCCGAGTTCCAAGATGCACGCAGCCTCATCCGCAACCATCGAAAGCGGCTGGCGGAAATAGCCTGGCATGGATTTTATCTCGACTGGCTCGGTTATAGTTTCATCAACAAAAACAGGGCATATCAAATCTTTAACATCCAGCGCTGTTTCGCTGACAAGCGAACGGAACTTTGATGTGCGCAGTCTTCGCATGCGAGTGGTTGGGAACATAAATGTTTTATTGGATGGATAGTACTTAATGATTACCGAATAGAAATCTATATTACTGAATAAAGAATTTATAACGTCGAGAGGAGAATTAAGACTATGGATCCGAAATATAAAACATTAGTCCCATTAATTATCATATTCTTTATTTTTGGAATAGTGGTAGGGTATGTAGCCCATCGACCGGAAACTGTTGTAAAAACTGAATACGTCAACAAAACAGTTGAAAAAATCGTTGAAAAAATCGTTGAAGTAACTGTTACACCCACGCTGACCCCGACTCCAGCTTCGACCCCGGCAGCTACTCCATCTGTGCCCGACTTCACCGTCAAGAATTATGAACCATCCAAAGACATTCCCACTAAAACCATAGAACTTACAACAAGAGGCGCTGTGCCTGATACTGTATCTGTACGTCTGGGAGATACTGTTTTAATCAAAGTTACCACCCCCCCGAATCCAATTACTCTTAGTCTAAATGCTACTTATTCTCGTAACATGGGTACCGGCGGAGCGGTGGTTGTTACTTTTAATAAAAAAGGAAGTTACAGTTTAAAAGCTGTCACTCTTTCAGGTGACCCGAATATACAGTCAACACCGTACGCAGAAGGTACGATAACAGTTTATATTTGATTACTATACCCCGCAGCTCTGCTGCGGCTGGGACAAACCACAACGCGAACATTTTTTAACGTGGGTGCATTTTAACACTGATGATAGATTTAGAGCATGCAAGCCATTGCGTTTATAAAATTCGATATCATATGGTGTTTTGCCTAAAATATAGAAAAAAATTATTGTTCGACAATGATAGAATTGAATTTTTCAAAGAAGTTTGCTCGGAGATTGGAAAGAGATATTGGTTTAAATTTGATGCCATAGGAACAGATGGAGACCATGTACACGTTTTTGTTGGTGCAGCACCAAGATATGCACCTTCAAATGTTATGCAAATAATTAAAAGTATTACAGCCAAGAACATTTTTAAGAAATACCCTGACATAAAGAAACAACTATGGGGAGGGCATTTTTGGACAGAGGGGGGATATATAGGAACGGTTGGGGATGGAGTTACAGCAGACATTATAAAACGCTATGTTGAGAAACAAGGTACTGAAGAAGAAAAGGAAGCTTATAGCCAAATGAAACTTTTGGATTTTAAATGAAAACGAAACTACAAAGCGACAGCACAATCATGCCCCGCAGCTCTGCTGCGGTTGGGTGTGCTGTCGCAACGTTTGACTTAGCCTGTTTTCTTGAACACAATCTCATCCTTTTTTACATCCACTTCCACATTATCCCCCTCCGCGAACTCCTTATTCAATATCTTCATTGCAAGCGGGTCAAGAATCCTATGCTGTATCGTGCGCTTGATGGGGCGCGCCCCGAACTGCGGGTCGTAACCTGCCTTTGCAACGAAGTCCCTGGCTTTCTGGGTCAGTGAGATGGCAATCCTCTTTTCAGAAAGCCGTTTGCCCAGAATTCCGAACTGGATGTCCACGATTTTCATGATTTCAGGGAGTTTGAGTGAATGGAAAATGATTATCTCATCAAGCCTGTTCAGGAACTCTGGCTTGAACTGATGGTGCACAAGCTCCATTACTTTCTCCTTCATCTCTTCTTCCTTATCACCGAGTTCGAATATCCACTGGCTTCCGACGTTGGAGGTCATTATGATCACGGTATTCTTGAAATCCACGGTACGCCCGTGCCCGTCTGTGAGCCGTCCATCATCGAGTATCTGGAGCAGGAGGTTGAAGACATCAGGATGCGCCTTTTCTATCTCATCGAACAACACGACAGCATACGGGCGCCGCCTCACTGCTTCGGTGAGCTGTCCACCCTCTTCGTATCCTACATAGCCGGGAGGCGCGCCGATGAGCCTTGCCACGGTATGTTTTTCCATGTACTCGCTCATGTCAAGCCTGACCATTGCAGCCTCATCGTCGAACATGAACTCAGCCAGCGCGCGCCCAAGTTCTGTTTTGCCAACACCGGTAGGTCCGAGGAACATGAACGAGCCTATGGGGCGCTTCGGGTCTGAAATGCCTGCTCGCCCGCGCCTGACAGCGTTTGCCACAGCAGTCACGGCTTCATCCTGCCCGACCACGCGCTGCTTTATCCGCTCTTCCATATTCACGAGCTTTTGCATTTCTCCTTCAAGCATCCTGCTCACAGGAATATGAGTCCACCTTGATACTACTTCTGCGATATCCTCTTCATCCACTTCCTCTTTGAGCATCTTCTGGTCTTTCTGGAGTTCGACCAGTTTCTTATTTTCCATATCAAGCTGTTTTTGCAGGTTTATCAATACGCCGTACCTGAGTTCAGAAGCCTTCTCAAGAGCCCCCTCAAGTTCTGCTTTTTCAGAGTCCATCCGTGTTTTCTCAATATCCTCTTTTATTTTCCTGATTTTCTGGATGGCATCCTTTTCAAGCTGCCAGTGGGCTTTCATTCCGCTGCTTTTTTCTTTCAGGTCTGAGAGTTCTTTATCGATTTTTTCCAGGCGTTCTTTTGAGTATTCGTCTTTTTCTTTTTTAACAGCCTGCCGTTCTATCTCAAGCTGCCGTATCTTCCTCTCGATATCATCAAGCTCTGCGGGCATGCTGTCTATCTCTATCCTGAGTTTTGATGCAGCCTCATCGATAAGGTCGATGGCTTTGTCGGGAAGGAACCTGTCTGTTATATAGCGGTGGGAAAGCATAGCGGCTGAAATAATCGCAACGTCCTGTATCCGCACGCCGTGATGTACTTCGTATTTTTCCTTGAGACCGCGCAGGATGGATATGGTTTCATCCACAGTGGGTTCTCCCACAAGCACGGGCTGGAACCTCCGTTCAAGCGCGGCATCTTTCTCAATGTATTTCCTGTACTCATTCAGTGTTGTTGCGCCCACGCATCGCAGGTCTCCCCTTGCAAGCGCGGGTTTAAGGAGATTTGAGGCATCAATAGCGCCCTCAGCCGCCCCGGCTCCCACGACTGTGTGCAGCTCGTCTATGAACAGTATGACTTTCCCCTCCGAATCCTGCACTTCTTTTATCACAGCCTTGAGGCGCTCCTCGAATTCACCCCTGAACTTTGTGCCGGCGACAAGCGCGCCCATGTCAAGCGCCACCACTTTTTTATCCTTTATGGGTTCAGGCACATCACCTACGAATATCCTGAGCGCAAGTCCTTCGGCTATCGCTGTTTTTCCCACGCCCGGTTCGCCTATGAGCACGGGGTTGTTCTTGGTGCGCCGCGAGAGCACCTGGAGAACCCTGCGTATCTCGTTATCCCTGCCTATGACCGGGTCGAGCTTTCCGCGCGCTGCGAGGTCTGTGAGGTCGCGCCCGTATTTCTTTAGCGCTTCGTATTTCCCCTCAGGGTTCTGGTCTGTGACGCGGGATGAGCCTCTCACTTCCTTCAGGGTTTTCATGAGAGCTTCTTTTGATACTCCATTCCCTTTCAATATGCGCGCTGCGATGCCGTTTTTCTCATCAGTGATGGCAAGCAGGAGATGTTCTGTGCTCAAATATTCATCGCGCAGGTTCTTCATCTCGGTAAATGCAGCCTCAACAACATTATTCAATCTCTGGGAAACGTAAACCTGTCCTGCACCAGCGCCTTCCACGCGCGGGAGGCTATTAATTTCCTCTTCAAGCTGAGAGATTATTCCTGCAACGTTTGCGCCGAGTTTCTGGAGGAGCTGGAGTGTTAAGCCTTCTTTCTGGTTGATAAGCGCAAGGAGGAGGTGTTCTACTTCGAGCTGCTGCTGGTTCCTGTCAAGGGCTATGCTCTGTGCGTCCTGGAATGCTTCCTGGGCTTTGATGGTGAAACGGTCTAATCGGATGGGCATGTATGTTTTCTCCCTATGGTTTTATTGGCGGTTGAGGGATTAAAAGGTTGCTTTTTTATTAGAGCAATAGCGACACACGTGTCTGGCATGCCAGTCATTTTCCCTATTTGCCTTTATTGCTATATAATTACTCAATTTCCTCAAGCCATTCGTAAATGGGCTTTATCACTATTTTTTTATCATCAAGCATTATCGTTTCAAGCTCTCTTTCAGTTATTATAAGCCCTTCCTTAAGATTATGCGTCTCCATTGCTTCGACCAATCCCCTTATCTCTCTTTTTCGTGTGGTTTCATCCTTTAAGGAAAGGGTTACCTGAACTGCATCTTTTATCTTCATTTTTTCTTTTATTATAAAATCACATTCATAGTTTTCCTTATGGTAATATATTTCCTTATTCTGTTTTCTCAATGCCATATATACAAGATTTTCAATTAACCTGCCCTTGTTTTCTGAAAATTTAAATGAGATCGAATTTACAAGCCCTGTATCCAGGCAATATATCTTTTTAGGATTTGCAATCTGCTTTTTTACTGAGCGATCATATTTGGTCAATGTGTATATCAGGTATGAGTTTTCTGAACAGCCAATATATTCTTTTACTGTCTCCACTGCAATGCCGAGGGATTTCGCAATGTTTGAGTAGGAGAAGTTTTTCCCGATGTTCGAGATTATGAAATAAAGCAGGTCGAACACATCTTTGTTGTTTCGCAGGTTGTTGGGATAAATAATATCTTTGAGATAGATCGTCTGGAAGTAATTCTTGAGAAGTTCCTGTTTTAAATTTTTATCTTCTTCAAGAACAACTCTGGGGAAGGCGCCATATTCAAGATAATTGTTGAAGTGCTGGTGCTTCTCAATAGATGTGAGCTTATGCACTCTGTTGAAGCTCTGGTATTCTTTGAATGACAGCGGATAGACTATGGTATGAAAGTACCTGCCTGAGAGCCGGGCGCTTATTTCTTTCTGGAGCAGCGTGGATGTTGAACCAGTGAGGACTATTTTAATGTTCTCTCTGGTATCATACAGTGTCTTGATGGACTGAACCCAGTAATCGTAGTTCTGTATTTCGTCGATAAACAGGTAAAATGTCCCGGATGGCTTCTGCTGCGCCAAATAATATTCTATTATCTCGGTCAGATACATCGGATCTTTTGATTTGCTCTGGAATAGCGGCTCATCCAGATTTATGAAAAGTATTGCGTCAGGAGGCGCTTTATTGTTCAGGAGGTTCATTATTACCTGGTACACCAGTGTTGATTTTCCCGTACGCCTGGCGCCGACCAGGAGGAGAACTTCCCTTGCTTTCAGGTATTTTGTTATCTGAGGATACCAGGGCAATCTATCGATTCCAGTATCGAATTCCTTTCCAAACCACCAGGGATTTTGCCTTTCAATCGCTATTTTTGCATTTTCGTCCATATTTAAAGTATAGTCGTCGAAAATACTTAAATTTATCTATTATAATCTATGATTTCAAGAATAATTGTGAATTATAATCTGGGATTTTTTGGTTGGGCTTACGTTAGTTATCCGCGCAAGCTGTTTTGTGTTGAAAGAAGTGTTTGGGTTAACTTGGAATGAATGCAAATTTCACGGACTTTTCTAGGATCACGTATCCAAACTAATTTTGATAATTAATCATGAAGTTTGCGGCATCTTTATATATAATAATCCCCTAAACACATCATAAGGGTGAACCCCATGTATCCAAAGACCTGCCGCCTGTGTTTATCAATAATACCGGCGATATTTGCATTTTTCCTGGTGTCGGTATTCGCCATAGCTATCACAAATAGCAATTCGATTGCAGTTCTTGTCGGAGTTGGAGCCGCGCTGAGTTCGACTGCTGTAATCCTGAGACACTGAGAATGAGATAAAAAAATTTAATCCGTGTAAGGGCATTTTTAGCGGTGCTTATCATGAAATTCGAAGATATCATTAAGCAGATAGAGAACGTCAGCAAAGCCGAGATAAAAAGGGTTGCGCCCGGGAATTGCAGCGAGATAAAAGAAATTATATTTAATTCAAATCCCAAAGGCACGTATGAGAAGATGGTGCTCGGATACCTGACGTCCCTGTGCGCTGAGTACATGCACCCTGAGACATTTCATATTCCGCAGGATGGTCTTGATCTTTGATTACTATACCCCGCAGCTCTGCTGCGGTTGGGACAAACCATAGTACGAACTTTTTTTAAGCGTGGGTACATATTAACATAGATGGTAGAGTTAGAACATGCAAGCCATT
>JAHFCV010000147.1 GCA_023249275.1 Candidatus Methanoperedens sp. | reverse complement strand
GGTCTGGTTTTAAGGATACGCGTACCCAATACCGGTTCTATGGTTGAGCTGTCTTCAAAATTCGGAGCACATCCCGGAGAAGCGGTTGACCTTATCGCCGAAGCTGTGAATCTGGGGCTTGGAGTTGAAGGCATTAGTTTCCACGTCGGCAGCCAGTGCAATAATTTTGATAACTATTCGCAGGCTTTGAATTTCGCCTCCTCGATTTTCAAGGAAGCGCAATTGAGAAATTATCAAATCGGGTTTATTGATAAGGAAGGCAAAAAAAGGAAGGTTCTGGATATTGGCGGCGGGTTTCCGGTAAAGTACACGCCGGACGTGAAATCTTTTTCTACTCTTGCCAGAAAATTAAATTCAGAAATAAAGCGCTTATTTTCCAATGATAATATCCAGGTTGTCGCCGAGCCGGGGAGATTTATTGTGGCGACTGCCTGTACCTTGATTACGAAAATCGTTGGCAAAGCTGTCCGCGACGGGAAAACATGCTACTATCTGGACGACGGTGTTTATCATACTTTTTCAGGACAGGTTTTTGATCACCAGCACTATCCGCTGCATTCCTTCAAAGGCGGGGAGAAAAAAGTTTGCGCTACGTTTGGCCCCACGTGCGACGCTTTCGACACTATTTCCCTGGCAGATGAGCTGCCCGAAGATTTGCAAATTGACGACTTGCTTTATGCTGAAAATATTGGCGCCTATTCAATCGCTTCATCCACGTATTTTAACGGTTTCCCGCCGGCTAAAGTGGTGCATTTAAATAAATAACGTTCCTCGAAAAGATACCTTCTGAAAAAATCTGCGGTTCGTTATTGTCCGCCCACCACCTTCGTATCGCTTGCAATCATCCCATCCCGCATCGTAATCACCCGGTTTGTCCGCGCCGACACCGCCGTATCATGCGTCACAATAAGAATGGTCTGCCCTTTTTCTGCAAGTTCTTTCAGGAGCGAAACTATCATATCCCTCGTCTTTGTGTCCACTTCCCCTGTAGGCTCGTCAGCAAGTATTATCGCAGGATAATTTGCCATAGCCCTTGCAATAGCCACGCGCTGCTGCTCGCCTCCTGATAATTCCGAAGGTTTGTGGTTCATCCTGTCGCGCAGTCCCATCTGTGTAAGAAGTTCCACAGCCCTTTCCCTTCGCCTGCTTTTCGGAACCCTTGCAAAACGCATTGCAATATCCACATTTTCAAGCGCCGTGAGTGTTGGTATAAGATTGAAATGCTGGAACACGAAACCGATTTTCTCACGCCGGATAATAGGGGCTTCCCCGTCGCTTGCTTTTGTGACCTCGATGCCATCTATGAAAACACTGCCGCCTGTGGGTTTGTCAAGAAGCCCTATCATGGAGAGGAATGTTGATTTTCCACTGCCCGAAGGACCTACTATGCTCAGGAACTCACCTTTTTGAACGTCAAAGCTCACGTCACTGAGGGCATGCACCGGGATTTTACCCTGCATATAAGTTTTTGAAAGGTTCCTGACACGGAGAATTGGCTCTTCATCATTCATACCGCAGAGCCTCCATCGGGCTCATTTTCGCTGCCCTGTAAGCCGGGTACATCCCGGATATTACGCCGAGAAGAGTGGAAAAAACTATGGAAATTAAAAGTAGCCTTGGCGTAATCGTAAAAAGGGTAGCGCCCTTTGAAGCCAGATAATCGTTCAAATAATACACAAGGGCTCCACCACCAATGATTCCTAAAATACCGCCAAGAATCCCCATGAGCGCGGCTTCTCCCATGGTCATGAAAAGAATGTCCCTTGTCTCAGCGCCCAGTGCTTTCATAAGCCCGAACTCTTTTGTCCTTTCCGAAACAGACATTAGCATGGTATTCATTACGCTCAAACCCCCGATTATGGCTGCAAGCACAGCAGCACTAATAGTAATCAAACTGAAAACTACAAGGGATTGCTCTATCTGTTTTCGAAGCTCAGCAGGTGAGAAGGCTTTAACTTTTTCAACATTCAGCTCTATCCTTTTTGTGAGGTCTTCGGGGTCTGCGTTCGGGTCAGGAACGGCAAGTATTAATGAAACAGTATCACCCCGGTCGAAGAACTTTTGAGCCCTGTCAAGGGGTACCTGCACGGCATTGTCAAAAAAAGAACCTGTGTATTCCAGTATTCCAACTACGGTAAAATTCCTGGTATGGGTTATTGTTCCAGCGCGCGCCACTCGTTTGCTTTTTACCTCAAGCTCATCGCCAACCTTCAGGTTAAACTCACGGGCAACACTGCTGCCAAGGACTGCCCTGTAACTATCTCCAGTAACCAGGAACCTTCCTTCTGTCAGTTTTGTATCTTTCATCGCGAGTTCTTGTTTTTCAGGGGGAATACCAATAACCATATCCCCGCCGAACATTCCAAGGCTCTCAGGATCAAGAGGAGCCTCCAACAATCCATATGCGTCAGAAACCCCGGGCACTCTTTTAACTTCCCGCACTTTGGAATCGTTAAGATTGCCGCCGCCGAATCCACCTTCAGGAAGCACGCGGATTTTATCTGCGGTCAAACTCATCGACCTGTCAAAAGTGAGGTTGAAATGTTCCGACATCCCGCCCATGACTATTACTGCAAAAATCCCAAGCGCTATGCCAAATACTGTTAAACCAGTCCTGAGTTTTCTCTGGGTGATGTTTTTTATGATGAGGTCAAACATCTACGCTCCGTTTAATCGCCGCGAGAATAGTAACAACGTTATTACAAAAAGAAGCGCTTCAAATCCCGGAGTCCTTTTTGCGGGAACGCTTTTTGAAACATTTGAGTATTCAGGAATGCGCAGCGCTGTTTCATATTTATCGATTGTAACGTTTTCCTTGTTTACTGCAAGTATTTCAACATCATAAACCCCTGGAGCAATCCCTTTCCATACCACTCCTGCGGTATCTTCTTTCCCTGATACCAGTATTTCCTCCATCTGTGTGCGATACACCTGGGTTTCATTTGTCGCCCTGCTCCTTGCGGTTACAACTATGAACCCGTCAAACGGCACCTGGGATTTACCGCGAACTGTTACACTGGCGCCGTATTCGTCAACCTGGACGTCATCAGCGAGAATCTCGACATCATTTGTAGCCGTGAAATAAGCTACATAGGTATTAACCAGCGGCTGCGCATAAAGCCTGTGAGTGAATATTTTTACGCGGACGATATAGTTCTTGTTCCCGGTTAGCAAAAACGGCCATGTCGTTTTTATTTCCTCAGGCAAAGTTTTGAGAGACACATCTTCGTTTGTTTTTGTATAAACAATGGAGTTATTATCAAGTAATTCGATTTTTATATCTACTGCGCTCGGGTTAAATGGGCGGAGCAAAAGTTGCACTCCGCTGTTGGTAGGTGAGAAATCCACGACATGAAACCCGGGTAACGAAGCAGTCCCGTAGGATACCTCGTATGAGCGGCTGGTTAAAAATTTGCTGCCATTGTAAATACTGACTTTAGCGGTGTAATAATCATATTGCGGTTTATTCTGCCATATTATGACCCTGGTTACGGGCTTACCTGATGTTATGTTAAAAAGTACCTCGTGTGATTCTACCGGATTTCCGGCATAAGAAAGTTCAAAAACTGCTTTTGCCTGGATGTCCTTACTGGAATTAACTGTAACATCACTGGTAGTAAAATCAGAAAAAAAATCGGATATTTCCACTTGCGCGGATGCAGAACTGGCGAGAATTAATACAGATACAGCAAGAAAAATGACATTTAATATTACTTTTTGAGTGCTTTTATGCATATTACTCCTTATTTTCTTAAAATGTCTTATTTGTTTCTTTTTATCTTGAAACTATAATATCATTTCCTGAAAATATAAGACAATAAATTCCATCATTTACTCCCGTATTTCCTCACATGCTCCCAGGCTTTGTGATATTTCCCAAACTTTTTACTTTTTGAATATATCGCCATATTCTTCCGACCGAACAATTCCCTGTCCTGCCCCACAGGGCAAACTTTGATACAGACACCGCAAGGAGACCTGTATTCATCCCGAAGTTCTGCGCTTCTTACAGCACAGAGCTTCTTATCCACAGGTGGGGGGAAGTCTCCGGTTTTTGGAATTGCTCCCACAGGGCAGTTCTTCACGCAGAGAAGACAGTGCGTGCATAAGTCCTCTGTCTTGATTCGGTCTCCCTTAATTTTGGCGGTTGTGAATATGGATGTAAACCTGACCCTTGGCCCGTATTCGGGCGTCAGGAGAACATTGTTGTGCCCGAAAGAACCTAACCCCGCAAGATACGCTGCATGCTTGTGTGAAAAAAAGGCAAACGGCTTGTCAATCAGGATTTTTATATCGCCATAAGCATCCCGCGGCAGATAAATAGCCCCAAAGCCTTTTTCACTGAGGTAATTGGAAATTTCGTACGCTTTTGAGTCCAGCATCGAATTCACGGTTTTATAAAGTTCATGGTAATATATCGAGGGCGCTGTTTCCACAATAGGCAAGGATACAGGCAGCCCTATCACAACCACCGTTTTTGCTTCAGGGTATATGGATTGTGGCCAGAACTCTTCCGGAATCCATGGTGAAAGAGAATTTGGTAAATCCTTTGGCGGACGCTCCCATCTCCCGACAGGAGCAAAACCTACCATGGGAATCCTGAGACTCCTGCATAATCTTAAAATCTCTTTTTTGATGCTTTCGGGTCTCATATGGTTTTTTTAACTGACGGCAATACCCAAAATTTAAAGCACATTTCTTAACCTTTTGGCGATTAATTTGCCCAATTCTTTACAGGTTCCTATACCTTCAGCCTCAGGTATGCGTTTTATCCGCAGGTCAGGCTCGATTACATCCATGCCATAGCCTTTCAGCATCTTGCTTATCACGCCTGCGGCTTCGCCGCTCCAGCCGTATGAACCAAAAGCTGCACCTACTTTGCCTTTGAGAGAGAGCTTTGATAAATTTTCCACGTATTTGATAACTGTGGGCATTCCTGCGCCCTTATATGTTGGAGAACCAATGGCTATAGCGCCAGCCTTTTCCACATCAGCCGGTGAAGCCTCCTCCACTTTCTTCATGATGACATCAATGCCTGCGCCCCTTGCTCCCTCCTCTATGGCTTTTGCCATGATACCAGTGTTGCCAAACCCGGTGCCGTATATTATTGCCAGTTTCGCCATATTCTCGCCTCAATCTATTTTCTTAAACATCTCTTTAGGCGCGTTGCATATAGGACACCTCTGTGGCGCGCTGTTCTCCACAGTATTCCCGCAGATTGAGCATACATAATAATCTACCTCCTTATTCCTGCCGAGGTTATCAAGAGCCTGTTTGTAAAGACCGGCATGGATTTTCTCAACCCTGTTCGCCACGTCAAAACTGAGGACTGCTGCATCCGAAGCTTTCTCTTTTTTTGCCTGCTCTATGAACTTAGGGTACATCTCCTTAAATTCCGCAGTCTCGCCTTCGATAGCGCTCTTGAGGTTATCTTCAGTGCTGCCCACACCGCCCATTACCCTCAGGTGGTTGAGGGCATGGACAGTTTCGGCTGCTGCTGCGGCTCTGAATAGTTTCGCTACCTGTTTGTGACCTTCATTGTCCGCTTTCTCTGCGAAAGCCAGGTATGTCCTGTTCGCTTGCGATTCTCCTGCAAAAGCTTCTTTCAAATTATCCCGGGTTGTCATAATTTCACCTTGTTTCTACCCCTGTTCTATTAATTCCCCGCTAAACATAATACGTTTTCCCTCCTGCGAAGTGCCGGAGTGTAAGGATAAGGGATAAATGAAAATGGTATCTGTTTAGCACCCCCATGATGAAAATCACGAATAGCACGAATAAACAAATCACACTAATCATTAGGTGAATGTATTAGTGATGGTATAGTTATCCACCGGGATTCTCATCAACTCTGGCTTACCACGCGTTGAGCATGTA
>JAHFCV010000146.1 GCA_023249275.1 Candidatus Methanoperedens sp. | reverse complement strand
CAATGGCTTGCATGTTCTAACTCTACCATCTATGTTAATATGTACCCACGCTTAAAAAAAGTTCGTACTATGGTTTGTCCCAACCGCAGCAGAGCTGCGGGGTATAGTAATCAAAGATCAACGATACTAATTATTCGTTTAACTAAAATAAGTTTTCGTATAAAAAATGAAACATGGGATATCCAATCATATCCCTAAACCAGGTTTTGTTCACTGGTATATAAAGTTCTCAGATATCCTGGTGTATTTCTCCAGTTCCTTCTTCGAATAGGGCTTTACTTTTTTCATGGCATCCCTGAAATTATGGTAGCCTACTTTCAATTCAATGGCAGAGCTGTCACCTGTGGGTTTGCCTGAGTTCACATACTCCCTGATAGCAAGCATGGTAGCTTCATTGCACACAGACGCAATGTCGGCTCCTGTAAACCCATCCGTATCATCTGCAAGCGCATTGAGATCAACGTCGCTGTCAAGTGGGGTCTTTGCCGAGTGAACTTTGAATATCTCGTACCTTGCGTCCCTGTCAGGCGGCGTGACGTATATCAGCCGGTCAATCCTTCCGGGTCGAAGAAGCGCCGGGTCGATTATATCGGGTCTGTTGGTTGCTGCAATCACTGTGATGTTGTGCAGTTCCTCAAGCCCGTCGAGCTCTGACAGCATCTGGCTTATGACCCTCTCGGTAACATGGGAATCGGAGCCTGTTCCTCGCGTCGGGGTTATGGAGTCAATCTCATCAAAAAAGATGATGCACGGCGCTGCCTGTTTTGCCTTCCTGAAAGTTTCGCGCACCGCTTTCTCACTCTCACCTACCCATTTGCTCAGGAATTCCGGACCTTTCACGCTTATGAAATTCGCCTCGCTCTCGGTAGCCACTGCTTTTGCCAGCATTGTTTTGCCTGTTCCAGGCGCGCCGTAGAGCAGGATGCCTTTCGGCGGGTGGGCGCCTGATTGTTTAAACAGCAACGAGTATTTCATAGGCCACTCCACAGACTCTTTTAGCTCCTGCTTTGCGTCAAGAAGCCCGCCAATGTCGCTCCAGTGGATATTGGGCGATTCGATGAACACCTCGCGAAGCGCAGACGGGTTCATCTCGCGCAGGGCATTATTAAAATCGTCGCCGGTTACAGTCATCTTGTTCAGAATCTCAGCCGGGATACTCTGCACTTCAAGGTCAAGCTCAGGCAGAACGCGCCTGATGGAATTCATGGCTGCCTCACGCGTCAGGGCTGCAAGGTCAGCGCCAACAAAACCATGTGTAAGGTCTGCAATTCTTTCAAGTTTAACATCATCTGCTAAGGGCATGCCTCTTGTATGGATTTGCATGATCTCAAAGCGCGCTTTCCTGTCTGGCACCCCGATTTCGATTTCGCGGTCAAACCTTCCGGGGCGGCGAAGCGCGGGGTCAATAGCATTGGGTCTGTTAGTAGCTCCTATGACCACAACCTTGCCGCGCGTCTTAAGACCATCCATCACAGCCAGTAATTGCGCTACCACGCGCCGTTCCACTTCGCCCGTGACTTCTTCTCTTTTCGGGGCAATGCTGTCAATCTCGTCTATCAATATGATACTGGGCGCATTCTCCTCTGCCTGCTGGAATATCTCACGCAGCCGCTCCTCTGACTCGCCGTAGAATTTGCTCATTATCTCAGGTCCGCTGAGTGTAAGGAAATTTGCATTGGTTTCGGAAGCAAGCGCTTTTGCAAGAAGCGTCTTTCCTGTGCCCGGAGGGCCGTGCAACAGGACGCCTTTTGGCGCTTCAACGCCGAGGCGCTCGAAAATCTCAGGATGCCTAAGCGGCAGCTCTATCATCTCCCGTACCTTCCTGACCTCATCCCCCAGCCCGCCTATGTCCTCATACGAAACTCTTGGAATGGAGGGCATCTCTTTTGCGGGCTTGTCACTGATTTCTATAGCAGTGCCTGAGCCGATTATGAGTGAGTCTGCCACAGGCTTTATGGAGACAACCATAAGGTCAACGCGGCGACCCATGATATTCAATTCCACGACATCGCCGCGGGTGATTACCCGCCCTTCCAGGTTATGTGCCAGATAAGCCTCACCGCCCTGGATTTTTAAGGGTTGTGTCGGCGCAAACAGGATTTTCTCGGCTGGAGCTGTGTGTATCTTTCGTATCTCTACCCTGTCATCGATACTGACGCCTGCGTTTCGCCGTACCGTCCCGTCAATACGTATTGCTCCTGAGTTTGTGTCCTCAGGATATCCTGGCCATACCAGCGCTGCCGTCCTTTTCGTGCCTTCAATACCTATTACATCGCCTGTTTGCAGTCCGAGGTCGTAAGCCACTTCAGGGTCTATGCGGGCTATACCCCGCCCTGCATCATAGGATTTCGCTTCAACAACTTTCAAAGATACGGTTTTATCTTTTTTATCCATATTTAATCAATTTTTACTACCTTTCCACTTGGTTTTGGTTCTTCTTTGAGTTTGAGGGTTATTTCCAGGACTCCGTTGTTATATTTTGCCCTGGCGCTATCAGGGTTGACCGGGCAGGGGGTGTTTTCGCGTTTATAGTATTTCCTGCCCGAACTTTGCGCTTTTATGATAACTTCGTTTTCGGTTGCATTAAGTTCGATATCTTCTTTTTGGATTCCCGGCATCTCAGCTGTTATATTGAGTTCATTATTCTTTTCATCTATTATCGAACTGGTAAATGGTTCTCTCACATCCTGCCCTGTTTCCCTGGCACCCATGTCATTGCCATGTGGTCTTACGTTTCCGAAGTGTTCCACATGCGGCACACCGTCAGGTCCCACCTGCATGCTGAATCCAAAAACTTCAGGCTTGCCGGTTGAACGCATTATACGGTTCATCAATTCGTTCATCTCTTCAAATTCTCTTTCAAAATCGCCAAAAATTCCTTTTTCGGATTTTCTCCATTCTCTGAACATATTTTTAACCTCTTATATTTTTTAATTCATTCAATACTGTAGTTATTGCTGACTTCTTTTATCATTTCTTTTTCTGCCATTCTTTTCAGGTATCCTTCAAGCATGTATTCGGGTATTTCAAGCTGCATGGACAGTGCGCGCTGGTTCATCGGTCCTTTTAGCAGGGCATAGAGTATTTCAGCCTCGATATTATCATTCGCCGCGTCTTCGATGGCGTCCATACATTGTCCCATTGCCTCCGTGAGGTTTGCCTGTACTTCCTGGTATTCATGCAGTACCTGCTGCCTGTGTTCCATAAGCTCCTGTACCTCGCCATAACGGAGTTTTAACCCGGTAATTGCCTTGTCGGATTTTGCATGGTGTTTCGGGACACTGAAAGCTATGGTTGTAGTTTCCACCTCGAAGGAGTACGGCGACACAAATACCTCAAGACGGAGGTTGTCTGTTATATGGAAGTATTTGCGCCGCTGCTCGTCCACGTTGGCTTCAATCAGACCTGCCTGCTCGAGAAGCAGAAGGTGCCCGAGTATTGCTTTTGCTCCCACGTCAAGCCGTTCTGCTATCTCGCTCATGAAGCATGGGCGGCTTGCCAGTAGGTGCAGGATTTTCCTGCGATTCTCGTTCCCGAGTATGTCCAACAGTTGTGCTGATTCCATGTTTGCGCTTCACCCCGAGTTAGTGACTTGAGGTTACTAACCTAAAGTTAGTGATTATAGTATATAAAGGTTGTGCTTGATACTGTTTAAAAAATATCACTATGTATTTTAAGCCAGGTTTTGAAAAAGTGCCAGACTATCGCTCAAATATCTCAGGAACGACCCTTTTTGCGACCTCACGATAGGCAGCCACAAGGTCGCCCTTATCAAACCTGAACACATCCTTATCAAGGGATTCCCCTGTGGTCTTATCCCAGAACCTGCATGTATCGCATGATATTTCATCTGCCAGGACTATCTCGCCCCTTCGCCTTCCGAACTCAAGCTTGAAATCAGGCAGCAAAAGATTTCTTTCATCCAGATAGTCAACAAGTATCGAGTTGATTTTTAGAGAAATTTTCCGTATCTTTGAAAGTTCATCCTTTGTTGCAAGACCAAGAGCCAGTGCAATATCGTCATTAATCATGGGATCGCCGTGTTCGTCGCTCTTGTAATCGAAAAGCACTAATGGCGGGTCAAGTTTCTGCCCCGTCTTGAAGGGGTATTTTTTGGTGAGTGAGCCGGCTGCGATATTCCTCACGATTACCTCGATTTTTATGATGTCCACAGCATCCACGACCATCTCGGTGCCGGACAGCATACTGTCAAAATGCGTTTTAATGCCCTTTTCCTCAAGCAGCATTAGAAGCTTTGCGGCTATCTGTGCGTTATAATACCCTTTTTTCGGCGCCTCGCTTTTTTTCTTGCCGTCAAAAGCCGTAAGGCTGTCCCTGAATTCCATTATCAGTTTTTCAGGAATGTCTGTTTTGAATACTGTTTTTGCCTTGCCAGAATAGAGTTCCGAGAGCTTAATCATGGTCACTTTACTGGTATCTTTATGGATATAAAGGATTGCAAAAAAATTTCGGTAAATATATGTAGAGGCATTGTAATTTATTGTTTCAAAACATTCAGGGAGGACAGAAAAATGGCAGATGATAACGTAGTGTATATCGGAAACAAACCAGTGATGAACTATGTCCTTGCAGTGGTAACACAATTCAACAATGGCGCATCTGAAGTTGCCATCAAGGCAAGAGGGAAAGCAATATCAAGGGCAGTGGACGCAGTAGAAGTTGCAAGGAACAGGTTTATAGAAGGGGCTAAAGTAAAGGATATAAAGATTGGTACTGAAAGGATTACCACGGATAGAGGGGAGACTAACGTGTCCATAATAGAGATTGTGATGGCTAAATAGCTTGTTTTTGAATTAAGTTCTCTGAATTTCATAGTTTTTTGGGAGCGTGGGAACTTTATCTTGCAGTCAATGACCCCCGACCAAGGTCGGAGGCATCCACGCGTGGGTGCATGATGTTTCTATTGCTTATTTGTTGCTTTGACTTTTATCTATAAAAAAGGGGCACAGAAATATCGAGATGTAATGGAAGACAAAAAAGGGACAGGAATTCGCAGAGTTATTAGAGTAAAGTTTGATATACAATAACTCATAAATAATCTATTAATTAGGGGTTGGAAGATTGAAATATAATCTCGGTCTATTTGCTAGAATCACTATAGTGGGAATAATAGCAACATTCATACATTCACTCATCTTGACGGAAATAGCAAGTAATTATGCATTACTTGGTGTTTTTCTTATGTTTATCATACTGCCACTTGCTATTGGAATTGGTCTTATTTTATTCATATACATACAGAAAAATAGTCTTGCAAAATATATCAATAAGAAGAATGTAAACATTTTTTGTATCATCTTGGCAGCAACCATAATTTTGCCAGCTATAATAGAATATTACGTTACTGTTCCACCAGAAGAGATAAGAGTCAACCCCGGACATTTACGTGATTATTGGAATTGTGATAAAGGTCAAGAATTGTGTACTAAAGTTGATAAAATGGAACTCATATATGACTTTACTGGAGGTGGGACGTATGGTAATTTGATGGGGATGAACGGCACTATTGCCAGTATCTCCTGGCATTACGATAGATTGTCTAAAGAGCTTATCTTAGATGGGACAATAAGACTCAAAGTGGAGATAACTGGTGATAAAGACAACCTTAAAATGACTACTTATTATGTTAGTGGCAATAGAAAAATAGAATTCCACTCCGATACCCAGCGTTTCTCTCTAGATGCCAAACAATTTAATGGAGTTACTTGGACTAAACATTCTTAGTCAGTCTCTTTTTCTTATCCAGAGATTGTCGGAAAAGTACATAACTTTTACTAATTTCACTTAATGTTTTATCGATAATTATTTCTGCATCCGAAATAAACGTTATGCATCGAAGTATTTATATTTTGATAACGCTTCT
>JAHFCV010000145.1 GCA_023249275.1 Candidatus Methanoperedens sp. | reverse complement strand
AGAACTTGCGGTTATAGAAAAGATACATCTTTGAGGTCTGCTTTGAAAAGCCCCGGAGTTTCAGCTCGGTCTCAAGCTTTTTTAATGTTGATGGCAGTTCACTTGTCATAATACCCATATTTTGACTGTCAAGGTATATAAAAACTGCGTATAATCTACCTTATACGCAGTTTTAAGGAATTTTTTGATTATTTGACCATGGGAATTGACGATGTTACCCGGGAACCCAGGAATGTCCGGAATGTGGGTAAAAATGTACAGGTGATTAAAGAAGATTTGCTATAAATTAAAATAAGAGGTTTGAATAAAAATACAATGCAGAATTTCCGTGACGGGATTTGTTTTGATAATTACCGTAACGGGATTTTGTTAAATTTATTGCGTTACGGAATTTAGAAGGCGTTACCAGTAATAAATTCGATGACGTTTTCCGTAACGGAAATTTTGCGTATTAATTGCGTTACGGGATGTATTCGATTTTTTATGTTTGGATTTTTGGCTGATTTATGACTTTTTTGGAGGCAGCAATATTTATTCTCTCCTCTTCTAATTGAGTCCTCATGTCTTTACTATCCCATGACGAATTGATTTCCCTCATCAGTCAAAAACCTCCGCTCGTTGAAAAAATGATAGACCCAAATGTCCAGGTACAGCCCAACGGAGTCGAATTGACATTGCAGCGCGTGGAAATTCATGAAGGCTCAGGCTCTATCGCTTTTGACAATTCCGAAAGAAAACTTCCTCAAACAAAAGCCATGGATTTTGACGATGAAGGATGGATTCATCTGCCGAAAGGCAGCTATAAAATCGTATTCAACGAGATAGTGAACATCCCAAAAAACATCGCCGCCATTGCAAAACCGCGCTCAAGCCTGCTTCGGTGCGGCGCGACTGTGGAGACAGCGGTCTGGGATGCGGGTTACAGCGGGAGGAGCGAGAGCCTGCTTGTTGTTTATAATGATAATGGGTTTAAAATCAAAAAAAATGCGCGCGTTTTGCAGCTTTTGTTCTTCAGGTTGGACGAAGAAGTAAGAAAGGGTTATTCAGGCGTTTACCAGAATGAGAACATAAAATAAATCCCAAAATTATAGTCTCCCGCGAAACATATGATAATATTTCATCACGAATTTCACGAATGCACGAATGACACGAAATTATCCAGATATTTCATGATGAACTTTCAAGCTGATGAATCTTATATTCGTGAAATTTGTATATTCGTGTGATTCGTGATTTATTTTTAGATGTTATGCGGATAACTATAATCCTGGCGAACTATGCGGTGAGAACACTAACACCGCAAAGCCGCGAAGAACGCAAAGTGTTGATAAAACGAGCTATTAAAATTTAATGCGGAGGATGGGATTTGAACCCACGAATTCCTTCGAAACCAGCCCCTCAAGCTGGCGCCTTTGACCTGTCTGGGCAACCTCCGCAATCCGAGTCACGCCTCGGAAGGGCGTGTCCGGGTATGGCGTGCCATACCCGTCGTTTGATAAACCTTTCTCAAAGGTTTATAGAATGTCTCTTATAGCAGAGCCATATTATATATGTAATGCCCTGATAAAAGAGAACACATCTTCAAAGTGTATTAAGTATCTCACCTAACTGTTCAGCTCTTTTCTTGATACTGCCGGCAGCCTCAATAGCAAGTTCAGTCGCCGTGAGGGCTCCAGTCGTTTCAAACATCATTACAAAGGATTCCGGGTCAGAAGTTACTTTGATCGAAGCCATGTCACACGACTTTTCGCATAACCTGCACATCGAACATTCAATCAAGTCTTTTGCCTTTGCCTTGTTCCCATTCACAACCAGAATGTCACGGGGACAAACTTCTACGCATTTGCCGCAACCGTCGCAATCCCCGATTGTCACAATAGGCATGTTTTTATAACCGCTTGCAACACCAGCCTGCCATTTGCTGTGGTTCCTGCCGGTTCCGAGCTTAGCAATCGCTTCAACCACAACCTTATGCTTCTCCTTAAGTTCAACAATGGGTATTGTTGGATCCGCTGGCGCTACCTGCGGGTCAGTAGATACCATGTCACCGGAATATACAACTTTGGGACCTTCCGCGCTAAGTGTTAATGAAACCTGGCATGAGGAACATCCTGCGCCGCTGCATGTGCATTCCCCGGGAAGATTATACGATTTAAGATCGGCTTTCAACGGAATCATTCCCAATCTCAACGAAAGCTGTTCATCAAACAACACAGAAGTGTTTTCATAGATATTTACCTCATCAATAGCAAGCACCGGAACTTCAGCGAGAACGCTTCGTCTTAATGCGTTTGCGAATGAAGCTGAAATGCCAGATAACACAAACCTGGCTTTCCGCTCTGACAATTCAATTATGTCTATATCCATTTTACACGCGCCTGCCTTTCTTAGGTTTCGTGCCATCGTGAGGTATTGGTGTAACATCTTCGATGCGTCCAATCTTTATACCTGCACGGGCAAAAGCACGAATAGCTGCCTGTGCCCCTCCTCCGGGACTTCTCTGCATATTACCGCCGGGTGCTCTTACTTTGATATGGATGCCGGTTACGCCTTTGTCTCTTAACTTATCTGCGAGCTGGTTAGCCATCTGCATGGCAGTGTAAGGGGAACTTTCTTCCCTGTCAGCTTTTGTAACCATGCCGCCGCTGCTTTTAGCTATTGTCTCGGCGCCTGTTAAATCAGTAATAGTTATCAGGGTATTGTTGAACGAGGAATATATGTGGGCTACGCCCCATTTCTCAGTTGCCATTATAAAGCCTCCTCCATTTTTGATGAATCCAAAGATATCTGTCCTTTATTGACGGATTCATCAAATTTAGGTTCGTTTTTCATTTCAACCGTGCCAGCTACTGTTTCCTGCGCAATGCTTTTAACAACCTGTGCAGGGCGTGAAACGTGCGACTCATTCGATAAGGCTGACCCGCCATAATAACCCAGGGATAGTTCTTCGTTCGTTTGAACAATGTAACCTGGTATAGTGACTTTTTTACCTGCCACTGCAACATGACCATGCACAATGAACTGCCTTGCCTGTTTTAAGGTGTTGGCAAGCCCCTGTTTGTGTACCTGGGTCTGAAGCCTTCTCTCAAGGAAAGTATTTACATCAAGGGACAGGATGTCATCAAGTACTGCATCGGTTTTCAGAATACCGTATCGTTTCAGGCGATTAAGGATATTGTCTGCATCTGTTTTCACATGTCCTTTAAGTTGTCCTTTTGTACTCTCTGCAAGTAGTTTTCTTGCAAGTTCCCTGTATTTTTTAAGGGCGCTGTGAGCTTTCCAGACTTCTCTTTTATTCCGCAGACCGTATCTTTTTACAAGCTCGACTTCAGGTTCAATCCTGGCTGCCTGCCAGGGATGCTTTGGCGTCTCGTATGATTTTCTATTCTTTCCCGGGTAGCCCATTATTTAGCCCCCTCCTTTTTCTCTTCTTTCTTTCCTTCTTCTTTAGCAGCCGCTGCTTTTGCCTGGATTGCTGCCCTTGTGACACCAACAGTCCTGCCTTTCCTGCCGGTTGACCTGGTGCGCTGACCTCGTACTCTCAGTCCACGGTCATGCCTGACCCCTTTGTATGAACGCATCTTTTTCATCAGGTTCAAATCTTCATTTAAACCTAATAAGACATCAGTTCCGATAAGATGCCTGTCTTCTCCTGACATTATGTCATTTTGTTTATTTACCATCCATGAAGGAACAATCATAGTTATGTTATCGACTGAAGATTGTAATTTTTGTATATCAGCATCGGAAAGATATCCCAGTGTGGCTTTGGGATCAAGTCCTGAATTGGCTGAAATGATTTTTGCTATGCGCCTGCTGACTCCTTTTATCCCGGTGAGACCATAGGTTACGCTTCTTTTCCCTGCAATGTCGGTGCCTGCGATGCGCACGATGTGCTTTATCTCAGGTTCGCCTTCTTTTTTGGGAGCTTCTTTTTTTGCTTCTTTCGGAGCGCCTTTTCGCTCTTTCTTGGGGTGCTCTTTTCCTTCCCCTTTCCACTCATGCTTCCCCTCGTGTTTCCCCTCTTGTTTCTTCTCTTCCTTTTTCTCTTTCTTTTCTTCTTTGGCAGCCTCTTTAGGCGCTTCTTTCTTGGGAGCCTCTTTCTTTGGGGCTTCCTTCCTGGTTTCTTTTATTTCTTTTGCTTCTTCTTTTTTAGCCATCTTATTCCTCCTGTGGCTTTAGCCCCGGAATTATCCGGCGCAGCCCTCACATGCGGGCAGGGCTTATAGTGAGGCATAGCATTTATATTTTATGTATGTGTGTTTGTGCACGAATGTTCCGCGTAATACCAGCCATCGACCTCAAAAACAAAAAATGCGTCTCCTTAGTCCAGGGCATCCCCGGCACCGAGCGCGTTTCCCTTGACGACCCGCTTGCTGTTGCCGCGCAGTGGGTTAATGAAGGCGCAAGCGTACTGCACCTCATCGACCTTGACGGCGCAATCGAGGGAGAACGTTTGAACGGTTCCATAATCGAGGCAATAGTAAAAAAATTCAAAGTCGAAATGCAGGTAGGCGGCGGCATCAGGTCAAAAGATGATGCCGCAAGGCTTCTTGCTCTTGGCGTTGACAGGGTGATTCTGGGGACTGCTGCGATAAACAATCCCGCACTCGTAACAGAGCTTGCCAGCGAGTTCGGAAGCGAGCGCATAATAGTGGCGCTTGATTCCAAGAACGGCAAAGTAACAACGCACGGCTGGGCAAAGCAGTCTATTTTTACTGCTGTGGAACTAGGCAGGAAGTTTGAGGAACTCGGCGCGGGAAGCATTCTTTTTACCGATATCAACACGGAAGGACTGCTGAAAGGCGTGAATCCTGAGCCGACGAAAGAGCTTGCAGCGGCGCTTAATATTCCTGTAATAGCATCAGGCGGTATCACCACACTTTCAGACATCGGAATAATCAAAAAAACAGGAGCAAAAGGAGTTGTGGTCGGCGCGGCGCTGTATGTTGGAAATTTCACGCTGCGAGAGGCGCTGGCATTTGAGGACTAAGGACGTGGGTTAAAGGCATCTTGATTCCGGAATAGCGGTCTTACAAGGGAAATGTCCTCAGCAGAGCCATCTTCTATGCTCCCGTTCTCTATCTTTTCCGCGAGCGTTTCATAAAGCTGTCGGGGCTCCAGCTTGGTACGAAAGTCCTCGTGTTTGCAGCGGTGGCACTTGTTCGCATACCATACCTCAAATATCTTTTCATCAATCGAGCTTGTTCTGGAAGAGGCTATTATATCTATTTTCAAGTGGCTCAGAATTACAGGCAGCGCAGCGAAGAGCATCAGCGTAAGCGCACCCGATGCATAGACTACATTAAGGCTGGTCGATTCTGTAGTAAGCGGTATATTTTTCTTCATAATGTATAATATTATGAGAATCGTTATGCATATCATCAGGAATATCACGAATATGAAATCTGCAAGCTCGCAGGTTTCTCTTGAATAGGATTCAAGCTTGCTGCACAGTTCCCTCTTATTGGATTCCGGGTTTGCGTAAACAATCTCTTTAACCCACAGGGCATAAGCCTCTCTGTACTGCATTATGTACTGCGCTGATATCACGCCAAATAAGCCGAAAAGCAGTACCAGAAAGACTAACAGTTCCATCATAAAAGAGAGAGTGATTCGGCAGCTATAGGATGTATATAAGAACTGCCGCTGCTATGGTTGCAAAATAAACAACACGCAAGGTTTTTGCCAGTTTGACTATGCCCATGTTATTCTCCTTTAATATCCTATCCAACGGTTACTATTTATAATTTATCATCATGATGCTTTGTAGCATGATTAGTCCTAATGTCCGGTAACCCTTCGGGGTTCGTCATGCAACGATTTGACTTTAACCACCGCAAAGTCGGCTGTGAACGAAGTTCATAGATAACAATGAAAAGCAAATGACCAACGGAACACGGATTGCACAGATGAAACGGATACGCACGGATTATCCGTGAAAATCCGTCAA
>JAHFCV010000144.1 GCA_023249275.1 Candidatus Methanoperedens sp. | reverse complement strand
CTTTCGCCGCATAAATATCCCTGATAGTTGCAAGGAGCAAGACCGCTTTATCATAATGAATATGGGAACGTAAAATATCCTCATTTATCCTCATCCTGCACAGAGCCACACCATCCTCCGGCGCTTTCCCTGCCGAAGCCCGAGCGACCTGCGCCACAAGTTCCACTGGCATCTCATTCACGAACTTTTTTGCCAGCGCGGCTGCCAGTTCGGGCGCTTTTTTCATGAGATAAGGTACCAGCAGGAGGGCTGTCCTCGCGCCATTCATTTTTAAAATGCTGTCTGACAGGGCGCGCAGCGCATTCATATCAGAAACGTCCACCATAGCCTCAACCAGTTCACCTATGGGCTGGCGCGCATCGCTCCATCCCCGCTCAAGTAACATTCTCGTAAGTTTGCCGGATTCCTCCATCAAACCGTTATCTTTTGCTGCCTTTGATACCATGAAAATGATATGTGGAGAAACCTGCTCTGTTTTTACAATAGTAATTGCAGTCTTTAACTCCCCGTCGTGCAGAAGCGCCTGGACTGAAACATCCCTGTCCTTCAGGCTTCTCAGCGCTGCCCTGAATTCCTCTAATTTACCGATGCTCCGGAAGACCTCTTTTGCTTTCTCATAGTTTCCCTTTTCGAAGCGCAACATCATGTCGAAAGCGACCATGAGGGATGTTTTAAAGTCTATAAGTTCAGGTTTCCTGGCGACCAGTACCTTAGCAAGATCGAAATACAGTTCGTTTAAGCCGGAGTTTATATCCCCAGGCTGTGCGAACCCTTTTTTAACAGTATCAAAGGCTTCCTCAAACCTTTCGTTCTGTGCCAGCACATCTGCCAGTCTGACGTAATCCTCCCTATCAACAAGCTCGTGCTGGGCAAGACGCAGCATTTCTTCAGGCTTACCGATTTTTTCGTAAAGTTTGTCCAGTATTTCTAAAGCCTCTGCTTTTTCATATTTATAAGAATTATAACCGAAACCATCAGGATTTTTTCTCGCAACCTTCAGTTTTTGCATCAGGTATGACTCTATCCTTCCGATGTTTTCAACCGTGACCACGCTGTTGAGCATTTCACTAATTTCCAGACCGTAGTCTTCGCCCCCGATAATGCCCAGTATTTTTTCCAGAAGCTTATCCTTATAGGTGCTGTCTGTAATATTTGCCACGCATTCATTGAAGTCTTCGATGCATCCTGATACAAAGTCCCCTATGCCGCCATCCGAGTCATCTGCGCCTTCTTCGTAGGCTGTCACCCCGCCTTTTACCAGCGCCAGGTATATCTCAGCCGCGCCTTTATAAGACCCTTTCTCCACGAGCCTGTCTGCTGTCTTTTTTATTTCTTCAAGTCTTCTGATGGCATCCCACACATGGTAATAGTCGAGTTCACCATGTACTATCCATCCGATTTTATCTGAGATTGCATCGATATTTACTTCTGGTTTTTCTCCAGTCTCAAGGGAAAATTCATTGATTAGCGATGGATTCTGTTTAATTAAGCCCTTAAGAATATTAATAATTTCATCTTTGTTCATTTTTTCGATTGAACCAATGAATGTATCTGCGTCCGTGAATGATGATGAATCATTCGCCCATTGCAGGAGCAGGGCTACCCCATGCTTGCACATACTCCCCACAGGACAGGTGCATTCGGTGCTCATATCCGGGTTATCGATGTTTGCCCTTACTTCGTACGGTACTGAAGCGCTTCCAAGAACCTGCGCGTAAAGCGCATTTTCTAATTTTACAGCGCCCAGGACATGACCATTGTCATAGTAGTCCTGCCCCTTGAAAAAAGTTTTATCGCCAAAGATTTCTCTTATCGCATCTTCAGTCAGTTTTGTCATATTTATTTGATTTCACTCAAATATTTTCACTTCTTTGAATAATTTTATCTTTTCCTCGGTCTTCATCCTATCCAGTTTCATGCCATATTTCGATGCTATGTGCCCATTCCATGCCTCCGAGATTTTTTTGAGCGCAGCATTCGCTTCCTTAATATCATCAATACTTTCCTTTCCCACCATTGACAGGTATTCCTTCTGTTTCATATCAGTGAACGCCAGGTAATCATCCATCAGTTTCCCCACAGGAGATTTTGGCATCCCGTACTCATTCGTGAACTCCTTAAGATTGCGCCTTGCATACTTCTGCTTCGGGTTATATTTCAGGCATGTCTTCCATGCATCAAGCGCTTCATTCCGCCTCCTCGCTTCCCAGAGCGCACATCCGAGGTTCTGCCAAGCATCTGCTATGTCTTCTTTTTTATCTTCAGGATAACTCTTGATAGCCATCTCGTACATAGCAATTGCCTTCTCATACTCTCCGGTCTCCTTGTGAACTACACCCCTATTATAAAGCGCCCTTGGATTATCAGGGTCTATCAAAAATACCCTGTCAAGCCATGTTTTTGCCTCTCCAATTTTGTATTCAATAAGATAAGCCTCGGCAAGAAGATTCATTATTTCCATGTCGTCAGGGCATATCTCCAGAACCTTTATCAAGACCTGTCTTGCCTCGCTACATTTCCCTTCAAGAACCAATTTTGCTGCTAATCCCATTCCACCGTGTCTTATTTCGTCAAGTGAAGAAATATGACCTGAAGTTCCTGAAAACCTCCGTGACTTCATATCACAAACCCCGTCTCTGACTTCGGCAGCGCCTTAATCAAAATAAAGTTCCTCATCTTCGAAGGCAATACCCGCGCCACCTCCTTCATCGTAACCCCTTCCACGAACTTGATATTCTCAATCTGCTCATGGTATTCCTCATACGGCAGCTTGACTCTTGCCCCGTTCATCTGCAATGTGATAGGCAGCGGATGAAGGCTGTCGATGATCTCCTGCACCTGCTCCTCAATCTCTTTCTTGATACGCGGCGGCGCAACAGAAGGCGGGTCTTTGGCAAGTTCCTTTCGCACATCATCAAGGACTTTACCTATCACCACTGCAAGTTTATCCAGAGTCCTTAGCTCCTCTGCATGGCGCATTTGATGCAGTATCCTTCCAAAACTCCCTACATACGCAGTGGCATTCGGGACATCCTCGGTTTTCAATTCAGGCGCGCCAGTGACCACTATTGGTATCTCAATTCCTTCGTAAAGCCTCTTTGATTTTTCAATAATACAATGTTCATAATTCCCGAGTATAAAAACAGCCAGGTCATGCTCGTTAATAAGGTCGCGTTCAAAAGCAGTAATCTGGCATATCCTTTTCCCGACACCCCTTGCCAGCCCCACCATGTTGGTCTTGGCGCCGTGCTGCCTGAGGAACTCAGCCACATCGCAATCAAGATGCGGAAGATGGTGATAAGCAAGCGTCGGGGCAACCGTTGCTATCTCGGTCCCTGTAAGCGGCGCCCTGGTTAGCTTTCCCAGAAGTTCCCTGGCTTTAGCCTCCACTATCGGCATGTCGTTTATCGGGACAAGCATTAAAAGTACAACCTCGGTCTGCATCACGTTCTTCTGGAGTATGTAACCGCCAAGGTCTTCCACAAGCTCCAGGAGATGGTTGTGTTTATACACGCCGCCCACGTATTTTACAGGTTCAAGCATTTTCTTCACTCCGAAGCGATTCCAGCATGTCCTTTGCCTTCGCTATCCACTCGGGTTTAAGCGTATCCTCCGAAGCCACAAAAAGAACGTGCGATGTGGAAAGCTCATGTTTTCGCACCCTGAATCCTTCTGGGATAATGCGAAGCGCAACAGCGTCAATCAACCTGTCAAGCACTTCCTGCTGCGGCTCCTCAATCACAAACTCCCTCAGGATATCCAGCTCCTTAATAGGATCGGTTTTTACAATAATAATTTTTTTATCTGGCTGTTCGATATTTTCCTTGCCGTATTTTTCCCATAGTTTATTGAGCAATTTAACCGTGAAGGCTTCTCTTTGCAGTTCTATCTTTACTTCATCTTTTCCAAGTGTTCCCATGTCTATATTGGCGAAATCCTTAAGCTTGACTGCCGGTGTCCCGAGGCGCAGGAGAGCGGTGAATATAAAAACCGGTTGAACAGGGTCAACAAAAACTTTCAATCGTCCTATAACCCTGGTCAGGGAAAGGTCTGCCAGTGTATCCTGTATCAGGACTTTCGTAGTCTTAGCGCCCACAATGTCAGGAGATTCCACCACAAATGTTTCAAGTTGTTCCATCGTAATCCTCTAAGACCCCGCATTTAAATGCGGGGATTAATAAATCCTGATGCAAGTAACGCTGCTCCGACTGCACCGATATACTGCGCGTTGTCAGGGACGATAACTTTCACTTTAAGCAGTTCCTCCACTGCCTTTGGCAGCCCTTCAATAAGCGCAGTGCCTCCAACCATTATTACTGGTTCTTTAACATCAATCTCCTGAAGCTGCTGCTCGAACAATTGCTCTGCAACGCTATGACAGGCGGCTGCTGCCACATCCTCAGGGGCGCTTCCTGCTGCCAGTGAATTAACAAGAGACTGGATACCGAATACTATACAGTAGCTGTTCATCTTAACATTAGCTGCTTTTCCTTTTAGTGCAAGGGCGCCAAGCTCGGTTATACCTACCCCGAGCCTCTTTGCGGTCATTTCAAGGAACCTGCCAGACGCACCGGCGCATATCCCGCCCATCGTGAACATCCCTGGAATACCGTCTATTACAGATATCGCTTTATTGTCCATGCCCCCGATATCAAGAACAGTCGCCGTCCCTTTTTGTTTGCTTGCAAGATAAACCGCACCTTTTGAGTTCACTGTAATTTCTTCCTGCACAAGGTCTGCCTTGAAATGCTCACCAATTAAGAAGCGTCCGTAACCTGTGGTTCCGAGAGCCTGTATTTCCTCACGTTTTACCCCTGATTCCTTCAAAGCATTGGCATACGCTTCCTCTGCACTTTCAAGCACTTTTATTGTAGGCACCCATCCCTTTCCGATTATCTTATTGTCCCTCATGACCACGGCTTTTGTTGTTGTAGAACCTGAATCTATTCCAGCAGTAAGACCGCTCTGCGTTTCTCTTGCAAGGAGACTCTTCCTGCGGGCTGTGGTGGTAAGCGCTTCCATTCTTGTAAGAAGCGTTCCTGCTGTGGTTCTCTCTGTAAATGAATAACTTATAACAGGGATGCCAGTTTTTTCATGGATATAACGGCGTATTTCGCTCCTGACAAGCGCGGCTTCGGCGCACCTGAAGCATGTTGCAACAAAAACAGCATCAACCTGCACCTTTCCTGTCACGATGGACTTTGCCCGCGCCATTATGAGTTTGAGGTCGGGACTTGCAACTTTAAGCCCGAATTCTTCCTCGATTGCCTCTATATCGTTAGTATCCACTTCAGGATAAACCATAACCGCATTGACCTGCTTGACAGCGGAATCGATTTCTTTCTGTATCCCGCTGTATTCAGCGCCGCATGAAAGCTGGGCTATCCTCACGGGATTTTCAGCGCTGCTTATTTTCTTTAACGCCTGCTGGATACCGGGTTCGGCTTCTTTCTCCGTCCCGCATCCGGCACATGAAGACTGACCTATGCCCTTCGGATTTTCGGCGCTCATTTCTTCTCCTTTTGAAAATTCAGTGGAGCTTTTGGATTTTCAATGTTTGTCTGAATTTTCAAATCCGCGGGTTTTAAGGATTTTAAGAATTCTGAGATTTTGTATACGAATTCTTTCGCATCTTCCTCGCTTGCGGGATAATCCAGCTCAAGAAGCGGGATTTTTTTAGCCCGCAATAAGAAATTGACAAGTTCATTCGTCCTTGCGCAGCCCATACAGCCAAACGAAATGACGGGGTCGCGCACAACGATGGCGGCTTCTGCGTTCCGGAGAAGCGGGTCAAAAAGCGACATCCTGCCTCTCACGCCTGACGGCACTTCCACAGCCGCGTATTTCAATCCGAATTTGGGATCCTCTGGTGTAATGTTCATAGGCGGTGAATCAAGTCCCTGTGACCTGACTTTTTTCCCGACTTCCTGCATTACAGCAAGCGGCTCATGACCAAAGCGTTCAACCAGGTCTGAAAGAATAAGACTGTTTGTTGGGTAAATAAAAA
>JAHFCV010000143.1 GCA_023249275.1 Candidatus Methanoperedens sp. | reverse complement strand
CTGCGGCGGGATTTCGGATTTTGTCATGAGGCTGATAACGAGCATGGAGGCGCCGAAGATGCCTGAAAGAAGAGGAAGAAGGATAGACGGCTCGCCGAATTTTACAAGAGGCTGCATCAGCGCCACGTTTTCGAATGCAAAGAGCCCCAGCATGCCTGAAATAAAAAACAGGAGGATTGCGTACATCTTGAATTTAAGGTGCACAAGCGAACCCTGACCTTCCACCACTTCACCATTCTCGGTGGCTATCATCACGACTACAATCAGGATAAGAATCAAGCCTATATATGCATTTATCGTGCCGTAAATATTCTGAAAGAAAAAAGCCATCGGTATAGCCAATATCAATGAGACAACGACTGCGCCGGCGCTCCCAAGCGCTGACAGGCGGACAGCTTCTGCGCCTCTTCCTTCCATGAGGAGCGCATGACCAGGAAGCACAGCCAGTGCAGTATCTGCTTCGGGCGCGCCGAGAAAGACTGAAGGGATAATGTCCAGGAAGGTATGCGCTATGGAATTTGAGAGGATAATAACAGCGATGTAGAACGGCGCAAAACCGATGCTTGCAAAGAACGGCGACAGCGCCACAAGTATCAGGGCAAAGTTATTGACGTGGATTCCAGGGGTGAGTCCTGAGATGATGCCCAGGAAGAAACCGAAGAAGATGGAGATTAGGAGGAGGGTGAGGGAGATGTCCATGGAGTCCACTCATAACCGCCAATAAACAAAAGCATTATGATTTGTTAAGAATTGAAGTTTTCATTACTAATGAACATTTTTTAATAAAAGTATTCATTACTAATGCAAAATAAAAATTATTATTGCCATGCTTTGCGCTTTTTGCGTACTTTGCGGTGATTGAAGTTTAAATTTCGCCATTTACAGACCTCTTGCATGCTTCTTTCCTTGAAATACACAAGCATTATGCTTTAATGAATTAATCTCAGTTCTGTGAAAATCGCAGTCACCAAACTTGAAGAAAAATCAGAAGGTATCCCGGAGCTATTCCGGCGATACGGTCATGAAGCGGTTATAGTATCCACAATGCGCGCCGCGCCGCCCACCGACCAAAAGCCTCTTACAAAACTGTGTGAGATGATTTCAGAAAATAAAATTGATATCATAATTTTTACAAGCTCTCTCGGCGTTGAAAAACTTTTTGAAAAAGTAAGACCGGGGAAAAATGTAAGAATCGTAAGCGTTGGACCGAAAACAGCAAAAAAAGTAGAAGAATACGGATTAAAAAGTGAAACCATTGAAAAATACTCATCCGATAACTTTGCGCAATATCTTGGCGACACAAAAGACAAAACAATCGGCATCGCCCGCGCCGAGGTGCCAAATCCGGAACTTTTACAGTCTCTTGAATCAAAAGGCGCAAAAATAGTTGAAGCTTCTGCTTATTGTTTAGTGCCTGGCGGCAGCATCGTGGAAGCATTAAAAAACGTGGATGCTGTGATTTTTACAAGCGCCAAATCCTTCGAGTACTCAGGCTTCACGAAAGACCTTGCAAAAAAGCTTAAGGTCGTAGCCATCGGTCAAAAAACCGCCGATGCGATGCGTAAAAATGGAATAACCCCTGAGCTTGTGGGAGACGGCACGCTTGAAAATTGTTTATCCCAACTATGACATCACTCAAAAGGGTTGCCCACGCTTGCAAATAACGCCATAACCCTGATGCGCCCGGTCATGGTATCATCAACTTTAGCTCCCCAGATAATTCTTTTTGTGCCCGGAACGTGCTGTGCCATTAATTCACCCACTCTTGCCACTTCATCAAGCGTCATTTCCTGTCCGCCTGTAATATGGATGAGTAAACCGTGCGCAGAAGACAGGTCAGGAATATTAAGGAGAGGAGCCGCTATCGCCCGCAACACTGCCTTCTCAACGCGGTCTGTGCCGTCTGCCTCCCCGATTCCGAATGAGGATACACCTCCGTTTTCAAGAACAGCTTTTAAATCTGCAAAATCAAGGTTCATAAGGCTTGGTTCTGTTATAGTTTCTGATACCCCCTTGATGAATGCGCCGATTAATCCGTTCGCCACGGCAAAAGCGGTTTTAAGAGGTAATTTTCCCGCCACTTTCCGGAGTTTAGTATTATCAATCAATACAACTGAATCGCATGTCTTTGACATGGCATGAATAGCCTTTTTTGCATTTTCCCGCCGCAAATACTCTATCTCAAAAGGCATGGTCATGCATGCGATTGTAAGCGCCCCCATTTTGCGGGATATTTCAGCTACAACTGGAGCGGAGCCCGTGCCTGTTCCGCCGCCAAGCCCTGCAACAATGAACACGATGTTGCTTCCCTCGAGTTCTTTTCTGAGTTCATCAGCGCTTTCACGCGCGCATTCAGCACCCACTTCGGGATATCCTCCGCATCCTTTACCACGGCTTCTCTCTTTACCCATGAGCATCAGTTTATCAGCCCGCTGTAAAACAAGGTGCGTTATATCTGTGTTGGCAGCTATTGTTTTAGCGCCTGCAATACTCCTTTGCGAAAGATATGTGATAATATTGCAGCCTGCGCCCCCAAGACCGATTACCGCGACAGTCGGTCTTGATGACTTCATTATTTCGGTTAGTTTCTTCATTCCAGGAGTTTAATAGGGCACTTTTGATATAAATATATGTCTTTTGGCGTAAGTACATATCCAAAAACGGAAGCTGCAAAAGCAAAATATCCCCCAACAGAAATATCAAGGTTACAAATTATCACAAATATATTTTTTCTATCTACCTTTAGTTTCAGGTCTGCTTGGGAATAATTTATATTGTTATTTAATATGTTAGAAGCATGCGTATCGGAGTCATCGCCATCCAGGGAAACGTAGAAGAACACGTCAACGCAATGAAACGGGCGTTAAAAGATGCAAAATACGAAGCAGAGGTCATAAAAATCAAACATAAAGGAATAGTTCCGACATGCGATGCAATAATTCTTCCGGGCGGTGAGAGTACCACGCTCGGCAGGCTCATGGAAAGGGAAGGCATCTCATCGGAAATCAAGAAAGCCGCTAATTCAGGTATTCCCATAATGGGAACCTGCGCAGGGCTTGTGCTGCTTGCAAAGCACGGGGATAAACAGGTAGAAAAAACAAAACAGCCTTTGCTTTCACTGATGGATATTCACGTAAACAGGAACGCCTTCGGGCGCCAGAAGGAATCGTTCGAGGCGCCGGTTGATTTTAAGGGGCTCAACAAGCCTTTTAATGCGGTATTCATCCGGGCGCCCTGTATCACAGAAGCTGGAAATAATGTGGAAATCCTCTCAACATGCGGCGGTATTATGGTTGCCGCAAGGCAGGAAAATATGCTTGCCCTGGCATTTCACCCTGAATTGACAGACGATTCAAGGATACATCATTATTTTCTAAAAATGATAGGATAGAATCAACCGAGTTGTTCTATCCGTCTGGAAATTATACCAACTTTCTCTTGCAATGGTCTTCTAAGCTCCTCGTATTCTTCGTCCAGCAGGTTTCCTGATTCATAGTCCTTTTTCAATTCATCGAGCTTGTCGAGTGTTTCGTTTTTAAGAGCCTCAAGTTCATCTCTGTTTTTCCCCTCAAATTCGGTATCTTCTGCAACAGGAGGAACTTCCTCTCCTCCTTCCTCCAAAACCCCTGAAGTTGTTTCTTCAATGCCTTCCTCAACCGTTTCTTCAGAAACTTCTTCGTATGACTCTTCGGTTTCCTTCCGCTTCAGGGAAGTTCTAATCTTTTCCTCAAGCGCCTGTATTTTCCCGCTCTTTTTCCTTATAAGCGGATACGAAAGCACAAGTATTATCACTAATCCGAGAATTAAATAGCCTGCAATGCCTGCGGGAGTGACAGCAGGTTTTGAGATTTCAATCCTGAACTCTGTAAATTCCGGCGTTTGCCATCCATACAAAACACTGTTGTCCTCCTCCTTTGGATTTCCGGTGGTTGAGATACTACTGCCCTTTTCATCGGTAACGGTCACACTTTCTTCCTTACTTTTTATGACTTTAAGCACGATACTGCCAGGCTGTTTTGTTAATGTCGGATAGAGGAGAATTTTTGAATAATGTTTTGCCTTGGTTAGTGTTCCTTCAGGTTTTCCGGGTAGTATATACGCTACGACATAAAGAGGCGGAAGACCTGTTGTATCAATTTTATCCTTCCAGCTAATGATGTTTCCGTTCCTGGCAAGCTGAATAGGATATTCTAACGCCCCATCCATCATGTTTCTTCTCTGGATTAAATTCTGCATGGAAATTTTGCCCTCATCCCCCTGCCAGGCAATTTCTGCACCGTCTGGAACCCAGGTTCTCAATAACCCTGAGAAATTCTTATTCCCTACGTTCTTATATATCAGCGTTTCCCGTACGAATATCTTATTATCTGATGCCATTTGAACCGCATCCACTTCTATCAGTTGCTGAACTAATATGATATCCTGGTCAGACTCCGTGGTGTTTACAAGGTCAGGTTGTGCAGCAGACTTATCAGTATTCATTCCTGCAAACCCATAAGCGGTGTTGATTAACAAAGCAATCAAAAACATCGAAAATATACACTTTTTTATCATGGTCATGTATTCACATCATTTTAATACTGTATTTATGTAGATATATCTTATTGTTTATAGCGACCTTATCGTTAAATTAATAGATATAACCGACCTTAAGACCCCTGATGAACTCAGGAACCCTCGAATCTTATCAATATCACATCATAGAAAGGCAAAAACAGGGAATACCACCCCTTTCTTTAAATGCAGAACAGGTAAAATCCCTGTCAGAACTGGTATTTAACCCCCCGCCAGGCTCCAGCGAATTCATCTTAAAACTCCTGAAAGAGCACGTTCCACCCGGCGTTGACCCTGCGGCGCTTGAAAAGGCAAAACTCCTGCGGAAAATAGCGCTTCGGGAAAAATCATCAGGAATAATCACACCCCGCGATGCTGTAAAGATGCTGGGCATGATGAAAGGCGGGTATAACATCGAAACGCTTATTGAATTGCTTGATGATAGGGAACTTGCCTGCGATGCTGCTTATGCCCTCTCCAATACTATTTTGATATTCGGTTTTTTTGATAAGATAAAAGAACTTGCAGGCACAAACCCCAATGCTGCAAAGGTTTTAGATAGCTGGGCTAAAGCAGGGTGGTTTTTAAGAAGCCCCGGCATCCCAAAAACACAAAAAATGATAGTATTTAAAGTTCCCGGTGAGATAAACACGGACGACCTTTCCCCTGCATCCCGCGCGGGAACACGCGCCGATATTCCCCTTCATGCCTTATCCATGCTCGAATCCCGCTATCCAGGGGCGCTTTTTGAAATCAGGCAGCTTAAAAAGAAAGGGCATCCGGTTGCTTTTGCAGGCGATGTTGTGGGAACAGGGAGCAGCAGGAAATCAGCCATAAATTCTCTCATGTGGTGGATAGGCGAGGAAATGCAGGGAGTCCCGAATAAACGCATGGGAGGCATGATTCTGGGAAGCCAGGTTGCGCCTATTTTCTTTAATACCGCGCGGGACAGCGGCGCGCTTCCTGTAAGATGCGATGTTTCAAAGCTTACAACAGGCATGGTTGTCACGATAGATTTCAAGAAAGGCAGGATACTTGATGATAACGGAAAAGAAATGACAAAATTCAATCTCGAACCCGTGACGCTCCATGATGAGTATAGAGCCGGGGGCAGGCTCCAACTCCTGATTGGAAAAGAGCTAACGAGGAAAGCACAGGATGCGCTCGCAGTGAAGTATGACCTATTCATCACGCAGGTTCTGCCTGAGGCATCGGACAGGGGTTACACCCTTGCCCAGAAGATTGTGGGTAAAGCATGCGGCGCGGCAGGCGTCCGCCCGGGTCAGGCATGTCTTCCAAAAATTACCACGGTTGGTTCACAGGACACCACTGGCCCTATGACAGCAGAGGAAGTAAAAGAACTCGCCTGCGTAGAGTTCCAGGCGCCTCTTGTCATGCAGTCTTTCTGCCATACTGCGGCTTATCCAACGCCTGAAGACAAAAAGATGCACGAGGAGCTTTCGCAATTCTTTAAAGAGAGGGGCGCCGTTGCATTGAAACCCGGAGACGGCATAATCCATTCATGGCTGAACAGGATGCTTCTTCCCGATACC
>JAHFCV010000142.1 GCA_023249275.1 Candidatus Methanoperedens sp. | reverse complement strand
TGTTCCGTTGGTCATTTGCTTTTCATTGTTATCTATGAACTTCGTTCATAGCCGACTTTGCGGTGGTTAAAGTCAAATCGTTGCATGACGAACCCCGAAGGGTTACCGGACATTAGGACTAATCATGCTACAAAGCATCCTATGGGAAAATGATTTGAAGACGGGGCGCGTAAAATCTTTTAACATAATGAAAGAACTTCGCACTGAAATCGAAATCCAGGCATCTGCCGGGCGGGTATGGCAAATACTTACCGACTTTGCCAGTTTTCCGAAGTGGAACCCGTTTATCCGCCGCGCAAAAGGAGAACCAGTGAAGGGGGCGCAGCTCGAAGTGTTCCTTCAGCCCTCAGGGGTAAGGGGCATGACTTTTCGGCCTGTGGTACTCAAGGCTGAGCCGAACCGTGAACTGCGCTGGCTGGGACACTTGCTTATACCCGGCCTGTTCGACGGTGAGCATATCTTTACCATTGAGCCGCTTGGGGAGAACCGTGTGCGCTTTGTCCAGCGCGAAATTTTCACAGGAATGCTCGTTCCTTTTTTTGCCCGCGGGCTGGATACAGACACACTGCGCGGCTTTGAGGAAATGAATCGTGCTCTTAAGATACAGGCGGAATCATCACCATTGGTCATCGGTTAAGGAGTTTAATTGATTTAATACATATCGTTTTTCGAAATGCGAAAGATGGTTATGATTCTCGATTCTTAATTGAAATAGAACACGGATGACACGGATTTGACGGATACCCACGGATATTTTATCATCCGTGCCAATCCGTGTTATCCTGGAATCCGTGTTCCATCCCATTTTTTTCTCTTAACCGATGACGTATGGAATCATCACCCGATCGATGAAATGCGGAAACATGGCGATATGCTGTGAGGGACTTCGGCATTAGAAATAATAGAAACTATATAGTCCTATTTTTTCTATTGGAGCAGTTTTTATTATCCTGCCGGATGTTCAATGGTTCATGAAGCCCTACACATATCGTACTTTTTTTCCTCTATACAGGGCTTCATGACCATGAAACGGCGCCCCCATTCCTGTCCTATCATGGGGCGCCGGTTCCATCTTCTGAAAAATAAAAATAGACTATAGGACTCTATATAGTCTATGAAGATTAGCCTGAAATAGTTTATGGAATTAGAGTAATCTGGCGGTATAAGGATCATGCCGCTAAATCACAACCCGTAGGAGGAATATGAAGCCCTTAAGACATCTTACTTTTTTACCTCGATACAAGGGCTTCATCGATTATGAAACGGCGCCCATAACCCCTCTCAGTACCCATTGTCTCCAACCAGAGGGCGCCGGTTTCATTTTCTGATAAAAATAGACTATATGACTCTATATAGTTTATGAGGGTTTAACTAAAATAGTTTATGAAATTAAGGTAATCTGGTGATGCTATAAACCCGTGTCCGCCAAACTTCGATTTGAAGATAGATGATAATACAAGGGCAATGCCGGTGGGCATCACCAAACCAAAAAAATTGGAGGATAGAACATGGAAAAAAATACTAAAGGAATAAAAGCATTCCTGCGGGACGTTAAAGCCGTCTCCCCTGCGATAGCCACGCTAATATTAATCGTGGTTGCGGCAGTGGCGGCAGCAGGCGTGGGCATAATAACCCAGACCTCGCAGAAGAATGCACTGGATCAGACAGGGAACAAAGATACAAGCGTAATGGGAACGATTGTAACCAAGGGCAGCAGCACTGTGTTACCCATAAGCCAGGCTGGGGCAGAAGCTTTCATGAAAAAGTACCCTGCTGTGGATATGAAAGTCTCAGGCGGCGGCTCAACCGAAGGCAGAATGTATGTTTATACCAAAACGGTTGACATAGGTGCAAGCTCGGCAATCTGGCCGACTACAGAAACAGTAACAGATGGTGTAACCGTGCCCGGCAGAGGAGTGGCTATCATCCAGGATGCAGGAGCTGACGCCACAATCTGGGAAACCAAGATTGGAACGGGCATGATCGTCATCGCTGGAACTCTATATAACGACACCAAAGTACCAGCTACAGGCATAAACGTCCTGGCAAATGGTACAACTGGATGGAGCACCACAATCCCAACCGAATTTAATATAACCTACGCGGATTTAAAAGCTCTATATTTAGCCGGAGCAGGAACTTATGGTACTGTCAATCTGGAATCAGTCCAGCGCGAAGACCCATCAGGCACAGAGGAAACTTTTGCTGACTGGCTCGGTAAGAAAGATAGCACAACCAAACAGCTCACAAGCGATGTTCTCGCAACACCCAAGCAGGGCAACCAGGGAATAAGAGACTATGTTGCAGCCAAAACAGCCGAAGCTAACAAAGGTCGCATCGGCTTCGTTGATGTCGGCTTTGCAAAGGGCGGAGCTAATGGCAACGATAAGGTAATCCCAGGAAAGATGAATGGCACCGCTAACGGAATCGCCAGCAAGGAAACCAAGGGCGTAGATGGAAAGTACGATACGGAAAGCAAGGCTGTCAGCGGCAGCAAAGGACTTGCACGAGACCTGTTCTACTACAGCCAGGGCATACCCACAGGCGCAGTCAAAGCGTACCTTGACTGGATAACAGGCGCAGCAGGACAGAAGATCGTACAGAACACAGGATTCTTCAGCGTTTAAATAAATAAACATCAATTATGAGGAGCAATCCTCATAATCTCTTTTTTTTCCAGCGCAGCCATCAAACAAAAAAAATACCGGTGGATTTATGGAATATACTACAGGAGACATAGTAAAATTCAAACTCAAATCAGGTGAAATCAGGGAAGGAGATGTCCAGTTTATCGAAAGGAGCCGTAGTGAGGATATGTTGTACATAAGCAGTTTTAACAGGTGGGACAGGGTCCCTGAAAACAAGATTATATCAAGGGTTCCTGTGAAAAAAATAAATCCGTTCGACTGAAAGACCAAAAGCGCCTCCGGAAAAATCATGAAACTGAAAGAACGGTTCATGCGTCATCGGTTAAGAGATAAATCTTGGGATAGGAACACGGATTAGCACGGATGACACAGATGCGCACGGATTTAATTATCCGTGAATATCCGTCTGATCCGTGTCATCCGTGTTCTATTTAAACTAAATTTTTGAAATATAGAAAATCATTGAATCTTTGAATAACGATACGGATCGAGCCTATCAAATTCCTTAACCGATGACCAAAGAAGAACGGTTACGCAAACTCTGCCCTGAATGCAACAGCCTGAGCCTATCCATCCGCTCCAAATCCACAAAAAAATACAGATGCTGGTCATGCAGAGCCGAATTTGAAACACCCAAAACAAGGGTAGTGCAGCACAGGGAAATTGCGTTGAGAAGTTGTTAGAGAAGAAACCTGATGGAATAGATAATGCTCGAAATTTTAAAGATTTTATTCTGCGCGCCGTTTTTGCTTTACGCATGTTATTCGGATATCAAAAAGCGCAGCGTAACCAACGATGTATGGTTGATAATGCTCGCAGGCAGCATCTTTTTTATCCTTTATGATGTCTCAAACTACGGCATATCATATCTCCTTACCTTATTCATCTCAGCAGGATTCATATTCATAATTGTGTATATCCCGTTTAAAATCGGCGCATTCGGTGGGGCGGACGCTAAATCACTTATCGTCCTGTCGATAATCCTTCCTGCCTATCCGGGTTTCCAGGCTTTCGGCTATGCTCTTCCATTGAATAAGCCTCTCGTTGATCTTTTCGCCCTCAGCGTATTTGGCAATGCAGCCCTGCTGACGATTATTGTTCCTATCGGGCTGGCTGTATTTAATTTAACGAAAATGGGCTGGCATATTGATAATCCCTTATATATTTTCATGGGTTATAAAACCAAAATTTCAGAGCTTGCCAATAAACATATCCGGTTGGTTCAAGCTTTTGAAGTAGTAAACGGCAGGGTTCAATCCCGTTTCAGGCTGGGCGGTGTAGAAATTAATGAGAAAACAATCAGGGAGCTTAAAGCCCTGTCAGAAAAGGGCTTAATTGAAGATGAGATATGGGTGACCCCTGGCATGCCGTTTATGATTTCCATAACCCTGGGATTTTTCACGGCGGTATTCTATGGCGATATGATGTTTGTGTTAACCAAATTTCTCCTGTGAGCCGGGTAGATGAATCCAATAACCTGAAAATCTATATAGATTATATATTCTATGTCGATTATATATTTAATCATGAATATCATCATTTATATTTGCCAGTAAAAACAGGTGGTTGATTATCATGGCAGAAACAAAAATACTCGTTGTGAATGATGAGATGGTCATTGCCAGGGACAGCCAGAACAGGCTTAGAGGTTATGGCTATTCTTCAATAATGGAAAGAAAATTAAGAGAAAGCGAAAAATGGCAGGCTGCCGTACTAAATAACATAGGGGATGCAGTTATTGCCACGGATGAAAAAGGGATTATCAAACTTATAAACCCCTTTGCTGAGGCTTTAACGGGGTGGAGCAAGAATGATTCGGTCGGAAAACCATTGAAAGTGATTTTTAACATAATCAATGACAAAACAGGCAGAGAAGCAGAAAATCCTGTGATAAAAGTTTGGCGGGAAGGCGCATTTTTTGGCCTTTCTGAACACGCAGCCCTCCATAACAGGTATGGGATGGAGATTCCGGTTGATATAATTGGCACTCCTGTTCTTGATGACCGGCATAAGATAATAGGTATGATTTTTGTCTTTTATGATATTCTTGACCGAAAAAAGATGGAACATGAATTTTTTTTTGGGAAGCATTGGGCAAACATGGGTTTCAAGGTATGCAGGAGTTCCATGATGCAGAGAAAATTGAACGACTTTTTCATAGAAACCCCAAAACTGCAATAAACGTTCATCATCGGGACCGGAGAATCGGGTGCGCTCCTGGTGCTGGACGAGGTGAATGCGCAGGCAAATCGGGGGTGGCTTTGATTATCACAAAGACGGAAGAAGATTGTTATTACTCGGAAAGGTTAATCGAATTAAATTAAAAGAAAAAAGTGAACCAAATCTACTTTTTTTCTATATAGTCCTATATAGATTATTGAGATAAGGTATATTTCATAAGATTTCAAAATACTTCGCAGTCAGTTGTTTTTCACCCTGCAAAATGAAAGATATAATATATGAACCGCGTACCGAAATAAACGAATTGGAATGGAGGCGTCTATAATGAAATTCGATAATATCGAGCTGCTAAGAGCAGAGATACACAGGAAAGATCTGAAGCTCATTCAAGAGATTCGCAAAAGAGACATATTACTCATCGAAGAGAGGTTTAAAAAAAGGGAGAAGGGTAGCTGCTGGGACGACTTTGTAAGAATAATGGAAAGCGATGGAGATAATGGCAAAAAAGCGCCAATTATGGATTGCACTCCCATTAAGATGATGTGCAGGTTCATTGAGAACAGCGGCGATCCTTTAGTCTATCTTAAGGCGGTCAGCGTATCATATCCGGAGCACCCCTTCTGCCAGTTGCTGATTGAATGCGAGACCGTTCCACAGTTATTAAACAAGCTTAAACCGATGGAATCGAGGATTCCCATACTTTTTCAGGATAATGGTAAAAAATGGCTTTCCGAATTATTTGAGCCCTCAGAAGAGTCTGTAAGAGAAGAGTATGAATCCGGGACACAAAGCGCAGCAGATATCCTGGGTGCGTGCGCCTGATGCATATCTCTTCAGAATAATCAATATTCTACTGATTTTAACAGGAAACTTGTATAATGGATATGGAACAACCGACAACGATCCGTACCGAAGAAAGCGTATCTCTTGATCATCCTGAAAACTTCATCAACAGTGAGCTAAGCTGGCTCAAATTCAACCGGCGGATACTCGAGGAGGCAATGGATGAGCGCCAGCCTCTCCTGGAAAGAGTGAAGTTTCTGGCTATTTGCGGAAGCAACATCGATGAGTTCTTCATGGTCAGGGTTTCATCCCTGCGGCGCCAACTCGCCACAGGAGTGGTCAAAGCACGCCCTGACAGGATGTCGCCTCCGGAACAGATAGAATCAATCCGCAAAGAGTTAATTCCACTTATAGCAGACCATGAGCGCTGCTGGTATGAACTCCTGCCAAAGCTCAGAAACAAAGGCATCCACATCAATAGTTTCAGCGACCTTGAGGAAAAACAGAAGGCAGATCTTCGGCGCTTCTTCGAACAAGAGATAT
>JAHFCV010000141.1 GCA_023249275.1 Candidatus Methanoperedens sp. | reverse complement strand
CCTCTCCTCTAAAATATCGCACACGATGTTGTGAATATCGCTTCCGCTGACCCCTGCTTTTATTTTTTTTATAGCGGCAGCCTGCGAATCCCTGACTGCCGAGTACATATCCAGAAGTTCCCCTGAAGGTTCCCCGCGCATCACAGTCCTTGTCATGTCAGAAAAATACCTCTCTTTTTTTGAGCGCGGCACCATGTCGATAACGATGGGTTCATTCGCAAGCATTTCGCCTTCTCCCTGCCAGTGCGGGTCAGCACTGCCTTTACCGCATGCGAGAATAATATCTGCCGCCTCGCAGCCGTTTGAAAGAAGAGACCGCTCGATTATTGCCCTTACATCGTCTGTTTTAAGGGGCGAACCATCATGCCAGAGCGCATCATGCTTTATTGATGCATTTTTTATGGCGCTGATGCCTTCTGCCAGCGCCTGCTCGCCCGCTCTCTGCGCCTTCACGATGGCTTTGATTTCAGTTTGTGTTTTAACCTCGCGCATTTCCCGAAACGGGCTTTTGACAGGCGTAACCCTAAAACTTGCTTTTCGCAGGCAATCCGCAAGCTGCACCGGGAAATTATATGGCACTGCGATACGTTTTATGTTCCCCGAGCGCAGGAATTCGATAATCATCTCGCAGTACGCAGCATCAGCGTCCTTGTTTTTTCGGAGCTTATCCATAATGTTGTATCTGGATGCAGGAATCACATCATGGACTTTTGATTCTTTTCTGGCTCTCCCAAGTTCCATATCAGAAACAAGGAGCTTGTCGCTTCCTGAATTAAGGTATATGAAGGAATCATAAGCTAAAAACCCAGTCGCGTAGTACATGTCTGCGTTGTGCTCGCTTTCGCTGACCATGAGGTAAGCGTCTGCGCCGGGAAGTTCCAGTTTCATACCAGTCCATGAGGAAGATGATTCTACATATTACCTTCGATAAAACTGATCCTTTTTGCGGGAGCGGATATTGTGCCATTAAGGAAGTATAATGAGAGTGAAGCACGCACATTTGTCGAGTGCTTCTTTTTATAGATGTATTTTTATAAATAGAGATTACTTTCAGGTCGCCATAGAATAGCTTATTAATATCTTGGTGTATTATAAGAGAATGCAGAATAAAATCTGTTGATTAATATCGCAAATTTGAGTAACGACCTTGTTTGCGATATTAACCGATTCAGACATTCCGCCATGAAATAACGGAACGATACATTGGTACATGTACTGTATATACTGTATACTGTATATACTGTATGTATGTATGTGTGTATATATACATATCGATTAAGCGATTAACCGATTAAGCGATATATAATACAATATAAAATTCCATTTTTCAAGGCGGCATCTGAGTTAGCATAGATTCCGAAGAAAAAATAACCCAGACGAGGTGAAAACGATGGGTAAAAACTTAAAACACAACGAGGATGCCTACATTGCGCCACTGGCGATGGCTCTTATAGTGTTGTTGATCATAATTTTGGTCGCAACAGCATTTCCGCCAGTCAAACAGACAATCCTCGATATAGCAAAAGCTTTCAGGTAGAATGTAAAAGTTCCTTTCTTTTCATTCTATTTTTTATTTTTTTGGTATTAATTAAATTCCTATTTCCTACATATATCGCCATGAAAAGATGTGTGAAAAATATCGATATTATCCAAAGAATGAACTTGTATGTTGGATTAAAACCATCGCCACCAGCGCCGCATACGGAACAGCGATATTATCATGCTTATTAACCGCGCCCGCCATCATCCCGAAAACGCTTCCTATAAGCGCTATCCCGCCTGCGAAATAAAAACCTGATAACGATGCTACGATAAAACCTGAGAGCGTGCCTTCCCACGATTTATTTTTATTAAAGGAGAACCTGTGCCGCCCGTATCTTCTCCCGATGACGCCTGCAAAACCGTCCCCCGCCGCCAGAATCGCTATAGCTGCAAAGCATATCTTTTCATCGATGAAAAACGAAAGATACAGAAGCGAAATAACAGATATGAAATACGATAGGGGCTCGATGGAAAAACCTTTCAATTCATTTTCCCTGTAAACGAGGGAAAGAATCCCCTGAGGGATTTTTTGTTTCAAAGCTTCGATCAAAAGAAAAATAACAAAACCCAATAATACCAGAGCTATTGTTTGGCTTTTTCCGATGGAATTGGCAATTATTGGTATTAGGACGCCACCGATATGGATTACCTTTCGCAACTGCATGATACTACTATGACCTTTATCATATTAAAGCCCATTAAATCTTGAACCATTTATTAATCGTTTCCCTGGCTGCCTCAAATCCCCCGTCAAGATAAATCGCACCTATCAATGCTTCAAGCGTCTCAGCGAGAACGTACTGCTTTTCATTCGCTTTCTGTTTTATCTCTCCAGCACCCAGTTTAATAAAAGGTCCGATACGCAGCTCCCGACTTATCTTTGCAAGCCCTTCTTCACTCTCAAGTTCCATTTTCCTGTTTGTTATCTCTTCTCTTGTCTTACAACACGATGCAATTAGCAGGTCAACCAGTACCGTTTTTAAAACCGCATCGCCAAGAGTCCGGAATATTTCCTGGTCTTCACATTCTTTATTCTGCGGTTTTTTCTCGTTCGCGTAGGCTTTTCTTGTCAGGGCGCGATTTAATAAATTTTTGTTGGAAAACGTATAGCCTAGCGTATCTTCAATTGTCATTGGATTACCGCAAAAACACAGGGAAAGTTCTCTTTATCCCGATTTTTTTATCCTTGCCACCGCAAGCCTGATGTCTTCTTCCTTAACCGTTGTCCTTTTCGCGTGTTTTGCCAGCGTTATGGCTTCGCGAGCAACTTCAATTCCATAATCCTCAAGGACTTTTGCAAGCTCAACACCCGCATCTTCACTGACCCTATCAGCTCCCGCCTTTCTGATAATGCGCTCAACCGGCGCAAGCGGGAGTATTGGAGGAACCTGTATAGCCATTTTTGTTCACCTGTGATTAAAATTTAGCATTGATTTAATTGGGAATAACTGTATATAAGTATTTTGGATTTTTGAGAGCGTAAAATCTTTTGGTGTTGTTAAATTAAAAAGTAAAATAGCCACCGAGTCTGCTATGAACTGCGGTTCATAAAAGAACATGAAAAAGCATCGGTAACGGACTTTTTCATACCAGACACGGAGTGCACAGAGCTATTATTTCTCTGTGGTCTCTGTGCCTCAGTGGCAAGTTTTCGTAATCAGCCACAGAAACCCAGAGGCACAGAGACCGTTGCAATGAGCTTCATGAACATCCCCCATAACTCCAATCTCTGTGGTCTCTGCGCCTCCGCGGCTAATATTTTATGCCAAAAACCAAACTTTTTTACAGCCCCGGATTTTTGGCTGTGCCACAATACAAAAAAAATCCGGAATTTGGACTCTGTAATCGAAAACTATTTTTACGTTGAGCATAATTATAGACTGCTATTATTTTGGGATAGCTTTTATATAAATCATTACTATCATTAATATCATGGATGTGAAATATATTGTTTGAAGATAAAGAAGCGCCTGGTAACATTCCTTTGAGATTCGGCGAATATCTGCGTGTGCTGAAGCTTACAAGGAAACCTACAAGAGATGAATTTACCATCATAGCAAAAGTAGCCGGAGCAGGTATACTTTTAGTCGGGTTTATCGGTTTTATCATATATTTAATAATAACTGTAATGCCGGGATGGTTCAAATGAATAATGAAGTGAATACGGACGCAGCCATCTATGTTGTCAAGACAACAGCGAACCAGGAAAGAGCGGTGGCGAACCTAATCGAGAAGGTGGCAAAAAAGGAACACCTTGGTATTATTGCAGTCCTCGCGCCCGATGAGTTAAAGGGGTATGTCCTTGTCGAAGCGACATGCCCTGAAGTTGTGGATCAGGTTGTCGGGAACGTGCCGCATGCGCGTGCGATGATTAAGGGTCAGTCCAGTTTTGCCGAGATTGCACATTTCCTGATACCCAAACTCACAGTAACCGGTATTACCGAAGGAAGCATAGTAGAACTTATCTCAGGCCCTTTCAAAGGAGAGAAAGCGAGAGTTAAAAGAGTTGATTCTACTCATGAAGAAATTACAGTTGAACTGTTTGAGGCGATGGTACCCATCCCTGTTACAGTTCGCGGCGATAATGTAAGAATATTAAAACGTGAAGAACAAGAGAAATAATACCCCGTATTTAAATACGGGGACATTAAGGAGATATCAAAAATGGTTAGCGTTGTAGAGGCATTAGTTTCCGGCGGTTCAGCCACCCCGGGTCCGCCATTGGGTCCATCACTTGGCCCGCTGGGCGTAAATGTAAAAGCAATTATAGACAAGATCAATGAACAAACAGCAGCTTTCAAGGGGATGCAAGTCCCTGTCAAAGTAATAGTGGATGATAAAAAACAGTTCACGATTCAGGTGGGAACCCCGCCGACATCTGCGCTCATAAAGAAAGAGGTAGGTATCGAGACTGGCTCAGGGACCCCGAATACACAGACTGTTGGCAATATTACCGCAAAACAGGCGGTCAAGATTGCGCGCATGAAAAAGAGCGATACTCTTGCAAAGTCATTGAAAAATGCAGTAAAAGAGATTGTAGGTTCATGCGTTCCGCTTGGCGTGACTTTTGAGGGCTTAAAACCCAAGGAAGCCATTACTGCTATCAATACCGGAAAATTCGACTCGGACTTGTCCGAGCCGATGTAATTTTTTTTGTTTTCGTAATATTTTTTTGAGCCAGCGATAAAGTAAAAGTCGCTTGGTATGAGTATGGGATAAAATTAAAACACCTTGATTAGCTTATCCCCACATCCGCCTTGTTGTCCGTGGCGTGCAGGCAGGTCAGCCCGCCGGGGGCATAGTAGTCGATGTACATGCTGGAAGTTTAATGCCTGCCGATTGCATTGGGAACTAAAGGCATATATACGAAACAACAGATAATGGTATTAGTGAGAAAAATGGCGATAAGCGAGCATGATGTTACAGCGTTCATTAAGCATGGAGATATAAGAATAGTTGGCAATAGGCTAATAAGCGTCCCGAAAAAGAAAGAGAAAGGCTTCTTCCATGTTGAAATGAATATTCCTGAGGAAGAAATTGATGAACTACTAAGCGATGAGATATCCCAGTGGATAGAATGAGTCTCGTTGAATTTTCTGAGCCTGAGGTTTTTGTAGATACCAATATTTTTGTTTACGCTTTAGCAAAGAAGCATCGCTACAAACATACCTGCGATGCGCTTCTATCAAAAATAAATATGGGCGACGTGATTGGTTTTATATCTTCAACCGTGATTAATGAGCTATTCCATACGTTGCTTATAGGGGGAGTTAAGCTAAAATATGGGGATGTTGAAGTCATACGGTTCATTAAAGAGCATCCGAATGTGATTTCTGAGTGTGAAGTTGCATACGGCGCGCTTGATGATATATTTGACTCCCCTATTGTTATTCTGCCCCTCACGTTAGAGGTCTTGCAGCATGCAAAAACATTGTCGCATAAGTATAATCTTTTATTTTCTGATGCTATTCATGCGGCATCATGCGAAGTTTATGGAATAAAACATATTGCCACAAATGACCCTGATTTCGATAGGGTTGATTTTCTGAAAGTCTGGAAGCCGTGACGATTAACTTATCCCCACATCCGCGCCCTGTTCTCTGTGATGTGCATGTAGGTGAGAGGGCGCAGGTATCTAATTCTCATCCTTAATCAGTCTTTCCAGTTCTTCCAGAATTTCCTCTATGGTTACTTCTTTCGATTCAAGAATAGCATCCTTGAGATGTTTGTGATGGGGAAAAGTCCTGATTTGCCTGTGGTGCGGCGCATTATCCCACCTGATGACAAGTTGAGACCCTTTTGATACATGATATGCATATCTTTGAAGTAGCGGTGTCGCATGTTCCCAAACATGAAGCTTCCAGCCGTTTACTAAGCGCGCTTCTATTTTTAATTTATAGTATTCTCCAAAAGCATCGGAATCCATCGAGAGAATAGAATCAACAATTTGGGACCAGTATGAATTTGGGGCACTAAGAAATTATGTGCCAAATCATTTTTAGCATGATATTTAAATTAATATCCACCCACGATTGACCCTGACTTAGACACATTATGAGCCAAACCCCCTCTTTCTGCAATTTTCTTAACTTTTCATAATGCCAACCGCTCACGAAATGATTTTTTATTCTTAAAATAACTAAGACATATAATTAGG
>JAHFCV010000140.1 GCA_023249275.1 Candidatus Methanoperedens sp. | reverse complement strand
CACGGGCGCCCCAGGTCAATCATAAGAAATATAACGGCGAAGAGGTATCCAAGAAAACCAAGAAGGAGGGCATTCTTGAGTACGGGTTTATACTGTTTTTGCCCGAAAATATACACTGCCGTCCCCAGGACAAATCCAGAAGCTGAGAAAGGAACGCCTGTGAATAGTCCAATCCCGAGGAATAGACCCCATGGCTGTTCATTTGAAGCGTCTGTTACTTCGGCAAGACCGTATATAAAACGCAGGAGTATAAAGAATAAACCTGCCATGACAATGAGCCCGGCAATCATGTTTAAAGGGGTGATCAGTCCCTTCACATATTCTTTAACAGTAAGTCCCATAAACAATTTCTCGTTTATCCAGGATTGTGATGTTTCCGGTTTATTCAGGTCTTCAACCTCGATTATGCTCATAATTTGTTTTCCTCCTTTTCCGGTATAGTAACCTCAGCATGGTTTTTCTTCACAAGGTTGTTAGTCATAAGATACATTCCTCCAAAGATGGCAGGCCATGAGATGAGAGTCAGGTTCACCATTGAGAGGAAGTCCCTGGTATATTCCGGGAACGACGTTGTCCCGATGTCCATCTGGAAGTCAAGCTGTGAGAATGGAACGCCGCTAATATACAGCCAGCCTGTCCCGCCGGCTTCCCGTTCGCCATACACATGGTCAATATACTTGTCAGGCTCGCCCCATATTCTTGTCCAGGCAAGTTTGAGCAAACTGCTCCTCTTGCCAAACGTGATAGCTTCCACCGGACAGGCTTCAGCGCATGCGGGAACAATACCCTTTGTAATCCTCTGGTGGCACATAAAGCACTTCTGGATTCTCGGATCAAATGCGCTTGAATATTCAAACGCGGGTACATAGAACGGGCATGCTGTGATACAATAACGGCAACCTATACACACCTTCTCGTTCCAGACAACAGGACCTTCGGGGCTCTTTGTCAGGGCTCCTACAAGGCAGGCAGAAGCACAGGCGGGTTCTTCGCAGTGCATGCACTGTACTTTGCGATAAACGGTCTTTCCGTTTGCTTGGTAACGATTCACCACAGTGTACGATTGCACATCCGCAACATAGGGTTTTCTTTTTTCCTCGAAAACCGATGTAGCCTCGAACGAAGTTTTAGGTTCGGGCAGGTTATTGGCTTTATTGCAGGCAGCTTCGCAGCGCCTGCATCCGATGCACCTGGTCAAATCCGAGAGCATGCCATAGCGGTCAGGATAGCCTGTAAAGCTATGTGCTCCGGCAGATGCCGCGCTGCTTCCAACGAGTCCCCATGCCAATAAAGAGCCTCCGATTTTCAGAAAGTTCCTTCTGTTTGTCTTCATATTTATCCTCCTGTTGTGGGCCTGTGACAACCCTTGCATGTATCGCTTGTCCTGCCTGCATGGTCAGCAGGCACCTTTGCCGCTCCAATAACTCCTTTTGTATGGCACTTGATGCAGAAATCGTGATATACTATTTTTATGTCCTGTCCTCCGGGAACCCCATCTTTGTGGCATCTGGCGCAGTATTCCCATGTCAACTGGTGCGGTCTGGCTGGAGCCTGGACGCCGGATGCGGGAACATCCCTGGTATGGCACAACTTGCAGCCTTCAGTACCGCCGAAAACTTCCTTATGGCAGTACATGCACCGCCCATGGATTGCAGCCTTAAGCCCGGGTTTGCCCATATCCTTTGGATTAAAAGGAACATCATGGCAGTCCTTGCATGCATGAATTTCATCCCCGCTATTGTGATGGCAGTCCTTGCAGCTCATTTTGGTGCCCATCACCTGGTGGAAATTCACTGTCGAGCCGTAGCTGATTGCGAGGTACTCCGAGGTGTTGACCCCAAGCCATTTTTCAGGGCGGTGGGCTGTGATAGTTGCAGGGCTTCCGTTGCTGTAATATTCCTGGAATGGTGATTCCAAAACCATGGGTTCAGGTTCCGGGTTCGTGGCAGCAACACTTTCACCGGGCAGGAAAAACATAGACGCCGCGCCAAATGCCAGCCATATCAAGACTACCATCGGGACAACTTTTACAAATCCTTTTTCCTTTGTATGTATCAGTTGCCAGAAAGTAATGAAGGCAAGCAGAAACGCAACAACCACAAGGTATCCGATTCCTTTAACAAAAGTCAGATATTCCAACAGGGTTTCCATGTTATTCCCCCCCATCCATCATTTTTTGAGCTGTTCCCAGCCGATACATCCTTTGATTCCTGAAATATTTCGCATTCATACCTGTATTAACACCTCGCAAATTTTGTCTCCATGAGTGAGCAGTTTTTTAATTTCAAGTTCCGCCCTGTTCCCAAACGCGTAATTCAGCGCCCCCTTGAATGTCTCCCTGGCAGCGCGGCAGACATACGAATCAAATGTATTCCCCTGCATGGCAATGTTGCATTTATTGATTGTATACAGGAGAGCTTTTCCTTCTATCCTCCATTCACTTTCCCTGTGGAGTTTTAAATCAATTATTTCAAAAGCCTTCCTGAACGTTTCCATATCCCAGTTCTTTATATTGTTTTCAGTTTCATACTCCTCCATCAGGGACTTCCCGATTCTCCTTCCCAGGGATACCAGTGATAATGGTATATCAGGAATATCCTTGAGCCCCTTTAGAAAAGCCATGAACACTATTAATTCCTGGTCAACCCTGCTGTTGCTTGTTTTTAGATTATTCACAATTTCATTGACTTTTATACCTATCTCGGGTCTGTGAGTCAGTACAATCATGTTGGCTGTTGATTTTGCATCGTACAGATGCCCGTTTGTTTCTAAAAGCGTGACAAGTATCTTTTTTAGTTTATCTATTGCTTCTTTATTTCTATAATTATGGAATAATATTAAATTATCCCTGTCAATTTCCACCCTGTCTGCTATCCTGGATGTCTCATAAACATCCTTTATCAGGGAAAGCATATCTTTTAGCGGTATTTCCTCGATAGGTTTCCTTACAAGATTCTCTATTGTAGTTTCACCTGCGGGAACCTTATCCGCAAGCACTTCCTCGAAGTAATTCTTATGTATCGTGACCATATTGTAATTGCTTAAAAGATGCCTGTTGATAATGGATTTCCAGAAATCAGGGCGGGTCTTTACGGTTTTTATTACTTCATCCAGCCCGCCGAAAAATTTAATTACGCTGTCGATGGCTTCTTCTTTGTTAGACCTTGCCAGTTCAACTTTTATAGACCTGTCAAAATTGATGACAGATATTACTTTAAGCGGCGTATGTTCAGGTGATTTTTTTACCAGGAACTGGGACAGCATGCATGCTATGAATTTTATTTTCTGGGGGTTGCCGCTTATTTCTATCAATACCTCGGATGGGGACAGGTTGTTATCATATTTTAAAGCGACATTGATATCCCATCCCAGTTCCCCGAACTTTTTGTTAAAGTATTCTTCAAGCTCTCCCATCGAATTTATTAGCCTGGTATCGATTATTTCATCCAGTACGGTATCAGGGACAAGTTTCCCGTCTATTTCGTTTAGCATCCATTTGAACAAAGTGCTGTCTATTGCTGTTGAATTCCTGGCAGAATTATATTTTCCTGCATGGTCTATCAGCTCTCTTATTGCAGCGCTGAAACTGCCTTCGTTTTTTTCCACGAAGGGTTTCATCTTCTCAACATAATCATTGTTAAGTGAGATGTGCCTGGTAAAAATCATAATTTCTCCCGGATGCCCGAAGTCAATGTTTTATTTCTTTGTGAATTTCTTCATACAGGATCTCTTTTTCCTTCATGAGCGCAGCTTCCTTGCGGGCAAGTGCTTTCATAGCCTCGCTGGGCTTTACATCCACTGTGATTCTGTTCTTCCGGTCGTTCATAAGACCCCAGAGCCCATAGACCATATATGCAGCGAAAGCCGCCGGGATAAGGAAGAGCCACCCTACCACGAAAGCGATGAAGCTTCTTTCAGGGAAAAGATATGCAATTCCCACAACTGCTCCACCGCCTCCAACAGCAGCCACGACATACTTAATCAAATCTTTCATATACATCACCTAATTTAGATGATGAAATGACAATGGTAAAAGTATATTTGGCATTATTTTGGAATGTTAAGCAAAAAACCAGCATATAATGGCAAGAATTGGCATATTATGGCGCATTTATGGCAACATTATAGCATTTGGGACATAGTTATGACATATAGTTCCAAAAAGGTGCTAAAGCTCCAAAGCGAACATGGGGAAAAATCAACCCCTATTTTTCAGGTATTCTTATAAACACTTCGCAAAAATTATCCCCATGAGTCAGTAATTTCTTAATATCCAGTTCTGCCCTGCTTCCAAATGCGTAATCCAGCGCCCCCTTGAATGTTTCCCTGGCTGTATGGCAGACATACGAATCAAATGTATCCCCCTGTGTAACAATATTGCATTTTTTGATTGTATACAGGAGATTTTTTCCCTCTATCTTCCATTCACTTTCCCTGTGGAGTTTGAAATCAATTATTTCAAATGCCTTCTTGAATGTTTCCATATCCCAGTTCTTTATATTGTTTTCAGTTTCGTATTCCTGCATCAGCGACCTGCCAATTCTCCTGCCCAGTGATGCAAGGGATAAGGGTATATCAGGCATGTTCTTAAACCCTTTAAGAAAAGCCATGAACATTATTAATTCCTGGTCAACCCTGTTGTTGCTTGTTTTTAAATTATCAACTATTTCATTGACTTTAATGCCTATCTCGGGTCTGTGGGTCAGGACAAGCATATTGGCAGTTGGTTTTGCGTCATATAAATGCCCGTTTGTTTCTAAAAGCGAAACAAGAATCTTTTTTAATTTTTCTATTGCTTCTTTATTTCTATAATTATGGAATAATATTATATTATCCCTCTCGATTTCCACCCTGTCCACTACCTTTGAAGTTTCATAAACTTCCTTTATCAGGGAGAGCATCTCTTTGAGGGGTATTTCCTGGATGGGTTTCCGTGCAAGGTTTTCAATCGATATTTCACCAAGGGGTACCTTATCAGCAAGCAGTTCCTCAAAATAATTCCTGTGAACCGTGACCATATTGTAATTACTTAAAAGATGCCTGTTGATTACGGCTTTCCAGAAATCAGGGCGGCTTTTTATGGCTTTTGTCACTTCATCAAGCCTGCCGAAAAATTTAACCAGGCTATCAATTGCTTCTTCTTTATTCGACCTTGAAAATTCAATTTTTATACATTCATCAAAATTAGTTACAGACTTTATCTTGAGCTTTGAATTGTCGGGTGAATTTTTCACCATAAATTGGGACAGGAGGCAAGCGGCTAACTTTATTTTTTGGGGATTGCCTTTTATTTCAACAAATACCCGGGAAGGGAATGGGTAAATATCGCATTTTATGGCGGCGCTAATATCCCAATCCATTTCCCTGAACCTGCTGTTTAGGGATTCTTCAAGCTGGCAGATTGAATTCATTAACCTGCAATCGATTATTTCGTCTAATACGGTATCAGGGATGAGTACGCCGTCTATCTCGTTCAGCATCCATTTGAATAAAGAACTGTCTATTGCTGTTGAATTTATCGGGAAACCGGATTTCCCGGCTTTTTCAATTATCTCCCTGACAGCAGCGCTGAAATTACTGTTGTGCTTATCCACGTATGGTTGCAGTTTCTCAACGCAATCTTTGTCAAGTGAGATATGTTTGGTGATAATCATTGATTATTCGTTCCACTATTCGTATTCAAACGCCATTTTTTCCCCGTTTTCCCTGTTTTATTTTGTCTGGTTTAGAATCGTGATTTCGGCTTGACCCGTTTTCAGGTTTCAGCCTGGAGCTTTCCAGACAATATGACGATTTCGTCCTATCATTATGATATTTCAATATTCTAACGTAAATACTTTGCTATTGGGTTCTTGTTTTTGCCCAGTCCTGATACCTTCTGGACATATAACCTGCTTTGCCCCGTCTATCAGATTCGTTTCTCCAGACATGGGGATTATTTGAACAGTTGTACTCCGGCAAGGTAAATCAAATTCTCTTTCCATGACCGCCTGTATCGCATTTTCTCAAGTGCAATCAGACCATCGCTTTTTGAGATAATGCCAACCTTGTAAAGATAATAAAGTAAATGGGTGCTGAAAATTACCCATTGTCCTAAAATACGATACTTAATATAGGATGAACCGCATATCCCATATTTGGGATTACTATGGTTCGTCCAAGAGGAGAAATTAATGTTGTATGCCAGAATGAGAAATGCCGT
>JAHFCV010000139.1 GCA_023249275.1 Candidatus Methanoperedens sp. | reverse complement strand
GTTTTCGTGCGTGAGATCGATGACTCAATGCTGGCAGGTAATATCGATATCGCGGTGCACAGCATGAAAGACGTTCCCACTGAACGCCCTCCCGAACTTACGATTGCGGCCGTGATGAAGCGCGACTCACCATACGATTTTCTGCTCACGCGCGACGGGATAAAATTAAAAGACTTACCTCCGGGCGCAACTCTGGGAACCACGAGTCTCAGGCGGCGCGCGCAGCTTTTGCGATTCCGCAATGACCTGAATATAAAGGAACTGCGGGGAAATATCGATACCCGCCTTCGAAAGCTCAAGGAAGGGCAGTACGACGGCATATTCCTCGCAGAAGCGGGTCTTGAACGCATGAAATGGGCTCTTCCGGGCGAACGCCTGAATCCAGATGATTTCGTCCCGTCTGCAAACCAGGGGACTGTGGTTATAGTCACAAAAAAGGGCTCTGGGGCTGAGCGGGCGGCAAAAACGCTTGATGATGAAAAAACACGAATTGAAACAAGGGTCGAGCGCATTATTATCGGGATTCTTGGCGGGGGCTGTCTTGTGCCCATCGGCGCCTTTGCACAAACTGAGGGTAATGAGATTCATATACGCTGCGAGGTTCTCTCTGTAGATGGAAAACGCTGCGTAAAAATAGATGAATTTATAAACCCCGCCGAATATGAGCAGGAAGCTGAGAGCATCGGGAACGAGCTGAAACGAAAAGGCGGTGGAGAACTCGTTGAAGAAGCCGTGAAAATGTTCGCAGCAAAAAGAGGAAAACATGACAGGGAAAGTTTATCTTGTGGGCTCAGGTCCTGGTGACCCCGAGCTTCTGACAATAAAGGCAAAACGGCTTATCGAGAGCGCTGAGGTCATCCTTTACGACCAGCTTCCTGGAGAGGCAATTCTCAATATGCTGCCGAAATCTGCAGAAAAAATCGATGTAGGCAAATATGCCGGGAATCACAAGCTTTCCCAGTGGCAGATAAATGAACTGCTGGTGAAGCGGGCAAAAGAAGGCAAAGTCGTGGTGCGCCTCAAGGGCGGAGACCCTTATCTTTTCGGGCGCGGGGGAGAAGAGGCGCAGGTGCTTGTAAAAGAAGGTGTGGAGGTTGAAATCGTACCCGGAATAACATCTGCAATTGCAGTTCCTGCTTATGCAGGGATTCCGGTTACCCATCGGGATTACGCTTCCATGGTGACTTTTATCACCGGGCATGAAGACCCGACAAAAGAAGAAACAGGTCTTGACTGGGAGCTTCTTGCACGCTTTGAGGGAACACTTGTTATTCTTATGGGCATCAGCATGCTTCCGCGCAATGTGAAAGAATTAATAAAATATGGTAAATCCATTGACACACCTGTGGCAGTTATTGAGAGAGGCACGCGCCCTGACCAGAGAGTCACTATCGGGACACTGGCTGACATAGTTGGGCTCTGTAAGCAGCGAAAGGTGAAGGCGCCTGCTATAACGGTAATCGGTGATGTGGTAAAACTTCACCATGAATTAGCTCGTTAAGAAAAGATAGCGATGAAAGTAATTGCAATTATGAGACCTGCCGGATATCTGGCAGAGTCTGTCAAACTCGCAAAATCAATGGGGTTCGATACGATTATCGCTCCCATGATTGACGTTGTGGATAAGACCGATGCTAATTTTTCGGGGTTTGTTGAGCGCGTCATGAGAGGGGAAGTGGATTACGTAATATTCACAAGCGCAAACGGGGTTGAGTTCACACTTTTAAAACTTGATGAGCCTGATGAGTTCATCAAACATTTAAATAATGCCCATGTGGTTGCGATTGGTCCGATGACTAAAAAAGCCCTTCAAAAAATCGGAATTCGTGTAAGTATTATACCTGACTCGTATAGTTCGCTGGGGCTTGTGGAACACATTAGCGGAATCGAAGGTGCGGTTATCGAGATTGCCCGAAGCAGCCACGGGGCGCCTGAGCTTGTGGAGGGGCTCCTGGAAAAGGGCGCTGTTGTTCATGAGACACAGGTGTACCAGATAATTAGTCCGAGGGATGAGAGGCACACTGCGCTGATGAAGAGGGCGCTTGCTGGGGAAGTGGACATATTTGCATTTACAAGTTCAATGATGGTGAGGAATTTTATGGGGCTTGCTGGGGAAATGGGAGTGAAGGATGAAATTATCAGGGTCATGAATGAAAAGACCGTTGCAGCGATAGGCAAACCCACGGCTGATATTTTATCTGGATTCGGGATAGAAGTTAAAGTGATGCCGGAACAGTATACTTTTGAGGATTTGATCCTTGAATGCAAAAAGCATGATTGTTAAATCCTGAAAGTGATTATAAGCGAACAATATGAAAAGCCAGCCTCACTTCCTTCCCATGTCCCTGCGTGAAGCAGCAGAGCTTGGAATCAAGGAATTTGATATAATCCTCGTAACAGGCGATGCCTATGTTGACCATCCCTCATTCGGCGCTGCGGTAATCGGCAGAGTGCTATGGGATGCAGGTTACAGCGTTGGCATCATAGCCCAGCCCGATTGGAAGAGTGATGCTGATTTCAAGAAGCTTGGAAAACCCAGATTGTTCTTCGGTGTTACTTCCGGCAACGTGGATTCCATGGTGAATAATTATACAGCCAACCTGAAAATACGCAGCGATGATGTTTATTCACCCGGCGGTATTCCAAAGCGACCAAACCGCGCTGCAATAGTCTATTCTGATAAATTGCATTCGATTTTCCCCGATACTCCCATAGTGCTTGGAGGCATCGAGGCAAGCCTGCGGCGGTTTGCCCATTATGATTTCTGGCAGGACTCGGTGCGACAGTCCATTCTTGCGGATGCGCCGGCAGATATGCTTGTGTTCGGGATGGGCGAGAGGCAGGTGGTTGAGATTGCAGCACGATTATCAAAAGGCGAAGACATTAAAAATATCACCGATATTCCCGGAACAACCGTAAAAATGGAAATAAGCAAATGGCGCTCCATAGGGCATGAGGGTTATGTTGAGATACCGTCATTTACTGAAGTCTCACAGGATAAAACTCTTTACTCAAAAGCCTTCAACCTGCATTATCAGGAGCAGGACCCTGTTCGAGGAAAGCCTGTGGCACAGGCGCATCCGAAAACCGTAATCATCCAGAATAAGCCCTCCATGCCTTTAATGTCTGAAGAATTAGACCATGTGTATGAATTACCCTTCACAAGGATGGCGCATCCTTCGTATAAAAAACCCATACCTGCGCTTGCTCCTGTTAAGTTTTCGATAGTAAGCCACCGAGGATGCTTTGCGGCATGCTCTTTTTGCGCCCTGACGCATCACCAGGGAAGGCTCGTGCAGAGCCGAAGTATCGAATCTATTGTGCGCGAGGTAAAAAGAATGACAAAGATGCCTGATTTCAAAGGCATTGTGCAGGACGTGGGAGGACCGACAGCCAATATGTACATGCTGCATTGCGCGCGCTGGGATACACAGGGCGTATGTGCTGATAAAATATGCATTTATCCTTTATGCAAGAGCCTTGATACAGGTCATGAAAAACAGGTTGAACTCCTGCGGCGCCTTCGTGAGATTCCTGGCGTTAAAAAAGTGTTCATCGGCTCAGGTATTCGTTATGACCTCGTGCTGGCAGATTCATCCGGTTATCTTCCGGAGCTTTGCGAGCACCATGTCAGCGGGCATCTCAAAGTGGCACCTGAGCACGTAACGCAGCATGTCACGGATATCATGCACAAGCCCGCAAAAAAAGTGTTTGAGGAATTCAAGAAGAAATTTGAAAATCTGAATACGGAACTTGGTAAAAAACAATTCCTCCTCCCATATTTCATGTCGGGGCACCCCGGATGCACAGTGGTGGACATGGTTGAACTTGCTGAGTACATACGAGATAATAACCTCTATACAGAACAGGTGCAGGATTTCACGCCCACGCCCATGACTGCTTCTACGTGCATGTATTATACGGGCATAAATCCTTTCACCTTGGAAAAAGTGCATGTGGCGAAAGGAAGGGAGAAGAGGATACAGCGCGCCTTGTTGCAATATAAGGACGATAGGAATTATGGGTTTGTGTATGAAGGGCTGATGATGGCGGGAAAGGAGGAGTTGATTGGGGAGGGGCGGAAGTGTTTGATAGGGAGAAGGAAACGGCGCTGAGGGATTATCAGGCGAATGCGCCTATCTTTGAATTTTAAATTGGACTGATATCCTCCAGCGTCAAAGCTTTGACAATCGCATTGTCTAAGCAGATTAGAAGTGTTGAGATATCCCTCTTTAAGTTGGATGTCGTCTCAACAGGCTGGTTTGCTTTCAGGCTCAATTCTTCGTCTGGCATAGCTATAATTTCACCCAACTGCATTTGCAGTATATTGCCAAATAATGCTTTATCTATTTTAACATCCAATGCAAGTGTCGCCCTTCTTTTAATAACGTAAAGTTTAAACAAAGGGATACCGACTTTTTTATGGAGAGATAACACGTTTGCTAAAGCCATGTTTTTGATGGTCTTAATTCCTTGTCTTTCAAGTCTCTCAGCATAGGCATCACCTACGCCCTCAATATCCCTGATTGGAAGATTTTCAGGCGGTGGTGGAGGATTTCCTACTACCTTGATAAAATCAAAGTCGACATAACCTGGGGGATTATTTGAACCATACCAACCAGTACCGTATATTTTGATTTCCTGCTCATTTCCGAAAGAGCCTGGAGGGAATGTATATTCACGTACATATTTAAAGGTTGAATCATCGCCGCCGGTGCTTGCCCTGATGGCGACGTAATCCTTGTTACGCTCTATCTCCAAATACCATCTCTCAGTAGGTAGGGGATTTGGTGAATTGGGGAAGAATATGGGTTCATTATTACTGCCAGCAGACAGGGACATTGCGTTCGAACCTGGATTAGCATCGTTTACACCCACGCTACGGCCTATGTATATAATTGTCGCCCCGGTAGCACCTGGTACCCTAATGAAGAAATGCATGGTGCGGTTGTTTGTTGGCTCCGCAGGACGCATGTTATAGGTTATCGCTGTTTTAAGAATCCACCTGTCTCCATAAAATGGACGAATAAGCTGTAGAGGTTTTGCATCGCCACCACTCGGCCAGCCGTAAGCATCAATTATGTAACGCAGGTATCCCGGATTATCGGTAAGTGAGTGGCTGCCCTTGCCCGTGCTTATTACCCAATCAGAACTCAATGTTGAGCCTTCAAACTGGTCATCAAAAATCACACTTTCCATGGGTTGGATATTAGCATGCAATCGAATTTCCTCATCAGTCCTTGCAACTTTTGATACATGGAATTCATCGATGAGTCCAAAATCACTTTCACCCCAAAATCTGTTCAGGTACGCAAACACAGTACCGCTAAAAGCAGGCCAGACATTTACATCCACATATGCATCAACTGAACCATTAACATACAACTTGGTTCCTTTAGGGCTCCAGCTTACTGCCACATGCGTCCACTTGTTTAAAGGGATTGTCATTTTTCCAACAGGCTTCTTATCCATGTACCCACCCCAACTATTATATGCCAGTTTGCCATCGGCATTTATATCAAGAGTTAAAATGGTACCGCCAGATGGACGGGAGGTTAGATCATTCCAATTAAATTCCAATATATACGCTGGGTATTGCCGTGGTTTTATCCACATTTCTACTGTCCCTTCAGTAAGTACCCCCGGAGCCACCTCATTTATATCAAACTTATGAGCACCATTCCAGCGATACCAGGGAGAGAAGGCATACTTAATATAAGCGCCTTTCGGAAGATTAACTGCCTGTCCCAAATTAGGTAAGCTTTCTCCATAATTCAACGCGCCGAAACCTGTTCCTTTAGTAGTGCCGTTAAAATTATCCAACAAAACAGTATTGCTATCAGGCTGGATTTGTAAGATTTTTGACATTGTCTAACCACCATAGGATGATGTTTGTGACACCAATATATATAGTGGTGCTAATTTAGTACTACTTATTTAGTACTATCTGCTTACTCCTCCGCCTCAAACTTCTCCGTCCTCATCTCACCATTCTCTTCAATCAACTGCTCCACCTTCTGCTGTGCATTTTTCAACTTATCGTTGCATTCCCTCACAAGCTTTATCCCCTTCTCAAAAAGCATCAGGCTCTCGTCAAGGGAAAGCTGCCCTTTCTCAAGTTTTTCCACTATACCTTCAAGCTCTAAAAGCGATTCCTCAAAACTCATTTCCATGTGCATACCTCTTTATCATTTACATTTGATTTTATCTTTCCATCATTCACGATTATCTC
>JAHFCV010000138.1 GCA_023249275.1 Candidatus Methanoperedens sp. | reverse complement strand
TGTTGATATGACTATGAATGACAGGGGATTGCTCACGGTCTCAACCCTGAGGCGCTGCCCTTTCAATAGCGGTCTTCCCTCAAGCAGGCGGAGCAAATACTGCGGACCTCCAACTAAACGGATCTGCTGGGTGGGCGCAAGAACTACTCTTTTTGCAGGCTGGGGCGCTGATTTCTGTATGTAGATTGTATCATCGATTCCCACACGCGCGTTCGTCCTGATGTTCCCGTCTATTCTTATCAGATCCGCCCCCTCATCCTCAGGGTAACCGGGTCCTGCGGTAGCGCACGCTTTTTCCTTGCCGACCACGAGAATAGTATCCCCGCTCAGGATGCCCAGTTTCTCCATCAGGTCACGATTTATTCTCGCGATATCCCGCCCGGCATCCCTGTGGTGGGCTTCTGCAACACGCATCATTATTTTTTCGGTCATGGTATTACTTATATTTTATTCCTAATAATATATAAAACATATCAGTACCTTGGACATAGTCCTCGCGCCAGCAGCACAGATATTCCTTTTTTCTTGAGTTTTTTCAAAAGCTTGTCTTTTAAATCATTATCCTGCGGGTCTATTATCTCGGTATCCCTTACATAAGAACTCACAAGCCCGGTCAAATCAGGAACATCCTGCCCCCCGGTCATCGCCGCCACCTCATTCTGCAGCACCACGACAACAAGCTCATGCTTATTTTGGACTGCATTGATAAGTCCGGCAACTCCCGAATGAGCAAGCCCGAAGTCCCCGATTATCGCAATCCCCTTCCTGTTAAATCCCGATGCGGTGGCAATGGATGAGCCAAGGGAAAACGCAGCGTCAAGAAGCGATAGCGGTGGCGATGCGGTCATTATTGAGCAGCCAAGGTCGCCCGCAACAGGCACGTCCAGTTCTTTTATCGCCTTAAAAAGAGGCAGGTACGGGCAGTCCTCGCAAATCGGTCTGGCGCCTCTTTCCTCTATGGTCTGGGGGATAATCTCTTCCATTACAGTATCTTTATGAATACTTCCAATTGCTTTTTGTATATCCCCAACCTCAACAATTCCATAATGCATGTGACCTGTCAGTTTCCCAAGCACTCTTTTTGAGAGTTGTTTTTCAATAACAGGTTCGGTTTCCTCAACAACCAGCACGCGGTCGTGCTCGCGTATGAAGCGTTCGATTAAATCTGCCGGCAGGGGATTTACTATTCCGAGGGATAAATGGGAATAATCGGGAGGAATGATGGAATCTACCAGCGATGAAGGGAAACCTGACGATATTATTCCCAGCCTGCTTCTTTTTGTATAGACATTCAAAATAGAGCTTTCTGCATACTCGCACATTTCAAGAAACGACTTCCCATGAAATAGCTGGTGTTTCCCGAGCATTGTAAAATACCAGATTTTTTTATCAATGTATGGCGGCACAATTGACTCTTTCTTCCTGGTAAATTTCCCCTCGCTTTTCAGCAGCCTGTCCGTAATCCTGATTATTGCAGGGGCGCTGACCTTTTCTGATAATTCGAACGCTTCCCTGATACTCTTATAAGCAGCCTGGGGAGAAGATGGGTCAAAAACAGGAACCTCGGCAATAACCCCGTAAAATCGCGAATCCTGCTCGTTCTGGGATTTCTGCACTCCCGGGTCGTCACCTGCAATTATCACCACGCCTGCGCCTATGGTATGTGTTGCTGATGTTACAAGCGGGTCTGCAAGGATATTCATTCCCACATGCTTTGTAATCACGGCGCTTCGTTCCCCGCATACCGACGAACCCAGCGCGAGCTCAAGCGCCACTTTTTCATTGACAGACCATTCATGCCTCAGAACCCCGTATTTAAATACGGGGTCTGATGCGGGGTCTCCGAGGGCTTCCATCAGCTCGGTTATCGGAAATCCGGGGACGCCCGTTACCATTTTAACGCCGCTGTCCAGAAGCCCACAAACTACAGCATCCAAGCCTTTCATAAAGCGACTCCTTGATTTATTAACCGCAGATGAACGCGGATAAACGCAGATACAACATCAAGTGGTTCAGTATATTTTTCAATTAACAATAGATAAAATAAAAATTTCTTGCGTCTCATTTCTTATATTTTAAATACCAAATATTTCATTTAATTTTACTTTCCATTCGTCTCCGAAAATTACTTGAAACTCTATCTTCTGGTCAAATTCTGTGTTCAACTCTGTCCAATTTTTTTGTATTCCAAGTTTGTTACAAAATTCAAAAATATCTTTTTTGTAATCAGTATCTTCATTTTTTAGATGTGTTCCTTTTGTTTCTACAACGTATATTTTATTGTATTCATCATGTACCGTAGTATCTATCTCAGAGAAAATAAAATCAGGATAAATTCTATTTTTCTTCCAGCCCTGTAAATAATAATCCACTCTTGCTAAGTTTCTATACCACCATAAGAGTTTTTCCTGCTCATCGAGATAAATCGCCACCGCTTTCTCAGTATCATTAAACTTTTCCTCTTCCACAAACTCAAATAGACTTCTCTGTAAAGGAGTATTATCATTTCTAACAAGAGCCTTTGAATTATTTTTTATCTTGATTCTGCTTGGTAATTTATAGCTACCTTTACCATAAAGTAAGAAAAAGAACATGGTTTTTTTAGATATTTGTTCTCTGAAAATAGACTCTGCCAGTTTATCTCGTTCCTTTTCAAGAAGCTTTCTTAATTCATCAATAATAAAAACAAGATTATTGGCTAATGTCTGTTCATCATATTTTTTAAGGAATATGCCAATGGTCTTTTTGGCTATATCGAACGCTATCCAGGGATTTGGCACCAGGTCTAAAATCTGCCGTGTTATAAAAACATTGTCGATTTCCAAACCACCTTCCCCAAAAAGAATTTCTTTTGTTTCAATTAATTTCTTTGTATCTTTACTGATTCCTATTGTGACGTTTTCTTCTTTAGCCCTTATCTCAGAAAGTGAGATATCCATCAACCCGTCAAAATTAACCCTGCTCCAATCGATTCTACTTAATATGTCCATTTCATAATTTATATCCCGCCAACCGCCGTTTTCCTGAATAACAAACTTGGGGAGATATATTTTCCCTTCAAATTTTTTAAATTTGTCTCTATAACCTACAATTTTTTCTTTTGTAGCATCCACAATTTCAGGTTCGCCTTCTTCGACTATAACTTTGCCCGCCAAATCCCCAAGTCCTTCCCCTGCAAATCCTTTCCTTATATTTTCTAAGATTTCTGTTGCCCGTGGTCTAAAACAGAAAACGTAACTCTCGTCAAGTTCCCTAACTTTAGTCTTTCTTGCTTTTGGCTGCCTTAGAATCCTTCCAACCAATTGAGTAATGCTAAGCTCTGAACTCGGATTATTCAAAATTGTGAGGATATATGCAAATGCACAGTCCCAGCCCTCCTGTAAAGCGTGTTTAGTGATAATATAACGAATCTGACAATCTTTTGCTAAAAGCTCGATTCCTTCAATATCATCTTTTTCGCTGCTTTTTATTGCTATCTGCTCAATTGGGATACCGCATTGTTTGATTAAATAATCTTTAACATCCTCTGCATGAATGTATCTCGTACCTTTTTGGTCTTTACCTGTTCGTTCGACCTGTATAAGACATATCGGGCGGATAAATTCACCTGTATTAGCTTCGTATTCTTTGGACTTTAGTTCCAGAAAGTTTCTTTTTTCTACACTTGCAAGCATTGTATTTTGCCATTCTAGTTCTGCTTTATTCGTAATATGCAAATCAAGTTTTATCATCTCCTCCAAATTAAGTTCCTGTCCGCTGATATTAACTAAATTATTGCTGTTTTGAGGAGGAGTTGCTGATAACTCAACAACTATGGAAGGGTTAAAATCCCGGATTGTTTTTTGTGCAATTTCGCTGTAGGCTTTATGTCCTTCGTCAATAATTATTATGGGTTTTAAAATCCTCAGCGTATTCCCGAGGGATGTTTTCACAACTTTTCCAAAAAATCCACTTTCATCGCCAAAATAATGTAAATTGGGATATTGTTTTAGGAGTTTCTCATTTCCATCCCTGTCATCTTCCTGTGGGAAAAAGTCCGTAAAACTCCCGCTATCTTTGAATACTTTTAACACTTCTTTGTTTTGCCTGCTTGCAGAGGGTAACATCAGTAGCATTACAACAAGATTTTCTTTTATATCCAAAGCGGTGAATTTATCTGTTTTTTCCAGAATTACCGCTCTGCCGCCGCTTGAAATATCCAATACCTGACGATATGGATGCTCACGATTTTTTAAATTGTCAAGCGTCTGCCTGTAAATCTGGGTAGTTGGAACAATCCATAAAATGATTCCTGTTTGTTTTTTAAGGTAGATTTTATTAATCAGGTCTATTGTATGGCAGGCAAGTACCGTTTTACCGCCTCCTGTGGGAATCTTGATGTAAAAATCCGGCAGTTCTTCGCCCAGACCATTTTTTTTAGAATAATATGTTTTTCCAATAATTTTTTCCCATGCTTTCAATGGAAAATTGATAGAGAGTTCGGGGTCTATTTCAACAGCCTTGTCATTTTTTGCTTTAAAATCAGCCAGTGCATCGAGGTAAAGTTTTACTGTTTCCAATGTCTTTTTCTGATATTCTTTAAGCTCCATACCTAACCTTTTAGTTTATATATCTCAAAAGGCAACTGACAATAGTCTATGCGGTATTCCAGAAGATAGTCATGGTCTAAATACTTGCTTGGTGCAAAAACTAACCGCTTTTTGTTTTTATACTCTCCCAAATTTCTTGCCTTATCAAGAGTGAGCGCCGTAGTTCTTAAGTATTCAATATCAGGCTTATAGAATAAATATACTTCATAATCTTTGGATTCACCAATAAAATTGCGTTCTTCATCAACTTTCCCCGGATCAAATTCTTCACCTGTAGCTGTATAAAAAACATAGCGGGCAAGTTCAAGATAACCTGGAAGCTTATCTCCTTCCAGAATGCTTTCCATCTCAATAGGGTCGCCAAGTTCAAAATAACTGAATGTGCCACCTAATCCTTCTTTTAATTTATCATCCTTTGCATTCGGAACACCTTTTATAACCCTTCTTGCTCGTTCAGCAGTAATCTTATCTGCATAATCCTCACATTCAACTAAAATAAACCTACGATTGCCGCCATCTTCTTTATTTAATTCCATAACAGCATGGGCTGTCGTGCCTGAGCCTGCGAAAGAATCGAGAATTAACGAATTTTTATCTGTGGAGAGTTGAATTATTCGTTTTATAAGAGATATTGGTTTTGGCGTTTCAAATGGAAAGTCGGCATCTGAAAATATTTCTTTTAATTCTTGCCGTGCTTGTTGATTATGCCCTACATCTTGATGTAACCATATTGTAACAGGAACTAACCCAGACTGTACTTCGGACAGAAATCTTTTAATGCGTGGGACATTATCTCCTTTTTCTCCAAACCAAATTCTATTATCATTAACTAATTCCTGAAATTTTTCTTTTGAAAACCTCCAACATGCACCTCTTGGCGGTTTAACTTCTTTTCCAGAAGGTGTGGTTATTGGATAATCATATTCTTTAGAATAAGTTTTAACTGATACATCTCCAGAAGTCCAAACACCACGACTATCATTGTCAGGATTTTTATAGCGTTCCGCCATATCCTCGGTTCTCGGCAATAAATTTATTATCCATCCAGATTTCTGTTCCCCTTCAATTTTGTTCTTTGCATAGCAAACAATAAAATCGTGGTTGTCGGAAAAATACTTTGCATCATTTTGGGGTGAAAATTTTTTTTGCCAGATAATATTGGCAATAAAATTCACCTCTCCGAATACCTCATCCATTAAAATTCTTAATCGATGTTGCTCATTATCATCAATACTTACAAAAATAACCCCGTCTTCTCTTAATAATTCTCTTAAAAGTTTCAATCTCGGCATCATCATGCACAGCCATTTGTCATGCCGTGTAAAGTCCTCTTTATCAACAACCTTCCCCAGCCACTCCTGCATCATCGGGCTGTTGACATTATCGTTATAAACCCAATTTTCATTTCCCGTATTATAAGGAGGATCAATATAAATACACTTTATTTTGCCTGCATACGTTGGAAGGAGAGCTTTCAGAGCTTTAAGGTTGTCCCCGTGAATTATAAGATTATCATTCAGGCTGACCTTATCTGTCAGGCTTTTATCTTTCTGGGGTACAAGCTGATGATACTTTACTGCCAGATGATGATTTTGAACAAAAGTCTTCCCTTTGAAATTCAGTACAGCCATCTGTTTAGTCTCCGTCTTTTA
>JAHFCV010000137.1 GCA_023249275.1 Candidatus Methanoperedens sp. | reverse complement strand
ATGTAATGAAAAGTCAGAAATGTATAGATTTCCAATGTTCTTTTCAAGAAATTTTTTACAGCTTTCTCGTCTTTCTTGAGTCAGCAGAACTTCCAAAAAAACATTTGTATCGACGAGATACATTACCTCCACTCCAAGGCTTTATGTTGAAGCTCTACAGAGGTATATTTATCTTTTAAGTTCGACAACCCGCCCTCCCAATCAAACTTAAACTTACTTTTTTTGGCTCTTATTTTATATGTTCCATAACCTCTCTGCAATAAAAAATCTATATAATCCAAAACCTCTTTTTTCAAGTCCTCAGGCAATTGATCTAATTTTGATTTGATTACTTGTGTTTCCATACCATCACCTTATGCATTTATACATCGTTATATAGCCTCCCTCAGGCTCATTCCTGAGCAGGATACGATAGTTTAACACTTTCATAATTATTCCATGCCGTTTCAGGGTATTAAGAATTTCGGGGTAACTCTATTCATACACGTTGTTTCGCCAGATTTTCAAATAGAAGGTCAAAGGCATAGTTTCCAGTATACCATGCACCATGATTAAATTGTAACGGAGAACATCGGAATTTTTGACACAGTTTTACAATATTTACTCTTATTTCGTCATCGTTTACATCAGTCTCAGCATTTGTTACTAAACCCATTTTAATAGCAACTTTTCTGACCGATGTATCAATTGGTTGCAAATAAATATAGTCGTAGTCGGATAATTTATCTTCAAGTTGGAACAGCGAAACAACGTCACGAAGATATAAAGATGCGATCTTTGGACCGACTTGGAAAATGCCATTGGCTTGGTTATACTGATATTGAAGCTCTTTATAATGATCCTCAATTTTACCTGAGTTGATACGTTCAACTGAGTGAACAATCATGTTCCTGTTTGGGAGCCTACTTACGTACTTTAATGTGCTGATAACCATTTCCACATCCCTAGCTTTTCCAACTTTACCTCTTCCAATCTTTTCTTTAAGTTTTTCTTTCAGGAGTTCCCAGTTTTTATTCTCAAAACACGTTTTTAAAATAGATACTTCAATCTCAAGCACATCAACAGCAGCTTTATCGACCTTCTCAGACATGCCTTCTTGTCTGCCTTGATAGAAGGCTCTTCCAAAAAAGAACTTTAATGCCTCCCACCAATTTTCCTTAAGGTAATCTTTGTTATATTGGTTCTGAATTTCTTTGCAATATCTATCACCGTAGGAAAGAATAGCCTGCACTACATTTTCATTCATAAGAATATTCTCTTCAATTTCGCTTAATTTTTCCTCTCCCTCGCCCCCTTCAGCAACAACTGCAGCTCAGTCCTCGCCACCATATCGCGCACAGCCTCCACAGCATCTATATTCGCAGAGATACTCGTAATCCCAAGCTCCACAAGCCGCTTCGCAACCTTCGGGTTGCTCCCAGCCTGCCCGCAGATGCTCGTCTTCACGCCAGCCTTATTGCACTCGATAATCACATGCTCGATGAGCTTCATGATTGCAGGGTGCAATTCGTTGTAAAGATGCGCCACATGCTCGTTGTTCCTGTCCACAGCAAGCGTGTACTGCGTTAAATCGTTCGTCCCGAAGCTCACGAAATCCAGCCCCTCGGCTATGAACTGGTCGATTATGAGCGCCGCTGCTGGTATTTCCACCATTATCCCTATCTCGGTTTTGCCAAAATCTATTCCTCTTTCGCGCATGAACTCCTTTGCGCGGCGAAGCTCCGAAGGATGCTGCACCAGAGGAATCATGATGCCCATGTTATTGTAGCCGCGCTTGATTAATTCCTTGAACGCCCTTACCTCAAGCTCGAAATGCTCCGTGTCAATAAGGTCTCTCCGTATTCCGCGGTAACCAAGCATCGGGTTCGGCTCAATCGGTTCGCCCTCGCCGCCCTCCATAGCCCTGAACTCATCCGTGGGCGCATCCAGCGTCCTGACCCACACAGGCTTCGGGTAAAACGCATCTACCACAGTCTGGATGCGCGAGACAAGTTCATTGACATATTCGTCAGCTTTTCCTTCCTTTATGTACTGCTTGGGATGCTTGGGAAGACCAAGTATCATGTGTTCGATGCGAAGAAGCCCAACGCCGTCAGCCTGCGTTTCAACTGCGCGCGCTGTTGCTTCGGGAATAGAGACATTCACCTTCACCTCGGTTGCGGTTATGGGTTTTGGTTTGGCAAAAGAAACATGCGTCTTTTCAGGATGCACTGCCGCAGGAGCCACAGCCTCTTTTTTCCCTTCAAACACAAGCCCTTTTTCGCCGTCCACGGTTATCTTCATGCCGTCGGTCAATAATTGGGTTGCTTTCCGTGTTCCCACAACCGCAGGGCAGCCCAGCTCGCGCGACACGATGGCGGCATGGCAGGTCAGCCCGCCCTCGTCTGTTACGATAGCTGCTGCGCGTTTCATCGCCGGCACCATATCTGGGGTGGTCATCACAGCCACAAGTATATCGCCGTTCTTGACCTTTCCAAGTTCACTGGCGTCAGAAACGAGCTTTGCTTCACCGTATGCGATTCCCGGCGATGCTCCCAGCCCTTCCAGTATTGCAGATGTAGCGACCTTTTCTTTTGATTCTTTTTTCTTCTTTATTGTAGTAATTGGTCTTGACTGGAGAATGAATATCTCTTTATTCTTAATCGCCCACTCTATGTCCTGCGGGATGCCGTAAAGCTCTTCTAAGACCTCTCCAAATTCAACCAGTTTCAATATCTCATCATCGTCAAGCACTTTTGCATTTTTCTTATCTGCAGGCACAGGAAGATCGATGGTTTTTCCGGTTTTGGGGTCTTTTGTGTGCATTACGTTTTTGGTGGCAACCTTGCGCTCTGTTATGTTCCTTGACTTATTATCCACAACATAATAATCAGGAGAAACCGCCCCTGATACCACTGTTTCACCAAGCCCCCATGCGCCTTCGATTATGGTGACCGGCTCGCCTGTGGAAGGATGGGATGAGAACATGACGCCTGCTTTTTCGGCATCCACCATCAACTGCACAACGGCGCAGAGATTGACTTTGCGATGGTCGAATCCCTGCTTCACGCGGTAATAGATAGCCCGCGCGCCGTAAAGCGACGCCCAGCATTTCTTGACGGCTTCCATTACGTTTTTCTCTCCTTTAACATTCAGGAAGGTATCCTGTTGACCTGCGAAACTGGCATCGGGTAAATCTTCGGCTGTGGCGCTTGAACGCACTGCCACGAAAGCCTCGTTCCCCTCTCTTTTGCACAGTTCTTTATATTTTGACCTGACGCTCTTTTCAATATCTACCGGAATTTTTGCTCCCATGATAATTTTTTTTGCATTTTTCTCAGCTTCCCTGAGAATTTCAGCGTTATCAACATCCACTTCAAGCGAGCTGAAAAGCTCATCGCTAATCCCGTTTTCATCTATGAACCTTCTAAAAGCCTGCGCCGTTACTGCAAATCCAGTGGGGACGGGCAGTTCAGCCCGCAGCATCTCGCCAAGGCTTGCGCCCTTTCCGCCTACAATCGCTATATCTTCTTTCCCGACCTCTTCAAGCCATACAACCGAATCCTCTGTCATAATTTTTTCTCCTTTAAAGATTTTTGAATTTTAATGAGTTTTTTATCGTAACTTTCAACTGCAATTTTCATCAGGCTCAGTGCCATTTCACGGCTAAAACCAAGCTCTTTTGCGAGATTCTCAAGAAAATAAACATCGATTTCCTTATGCTGCGCCCTCTCAACGCGGATTGCCTCAATCAAAGCCGCGGTATTGATAAATTTCTTAACGAAATCAAGCGTGGGAGTCACACTACCGTTTTCAATGCGGGAAATTGACTCACGGCGCAGGTTCATTAAATCCCCGAGTTCTTCCTGAGACATGCCATATCTCGTCCTGTATTCACGTATCACTTCTCCTGTATCCTGGGTCAGGAGTATCTCTCCCGCAGCATCTTTCTCAAAACTGACCAGCCAGCCGGGAATGTACAGCAATGGTTTTGATGGTATTTTCAAGCAATTCTCCTAAATAAATATGTTATATGTTATGTCACATTTATTTGATTATGCATATAACAGTGTCTATTATTTATAATTTTCTAATAAATTTCAAAAAATAACATGATTTATAATGTCACATTACCAGAGCCAAAAGGAATATATAGTGAAGATATACAAGATTATTAACGAAGGTTAAAAATGAAAAAGACATGGATTATCGGACTGTTGGTATTGGTGGTGTTAATTAGCGGATGTACTTATGGACCCAAACCAGAGACGCAACCGGCTCAGGTGCCACAAACAACCAATACAATAGAGATAAAAGGTTTTGCGTTTAATCCCGCAACCATAACAATCGCAAAAGGAACAGCCGTGACCTGGACAAATAAAGATAGCGCACCGCACACCGTAACAGGCGATGTTTTCAGTTCAGAAACCTTGAATCAGGGACAGACATATAGCTTTACATTTAACGAAGCAGGGTCATTTGAGTATCAGTGCCATATCCATCCGAGTATGCGCGGGAAAGTAATTGTTACATAACCTGTCTAATTCCCTTTTATATCTCATCGGTATAATATAGATGCGGGGTTTTCCCGCATCGTTTTTTTGAGCCAGCACACCGGTTATACCGGCAGTCCAAGCGCCTTTCTCTTTTTGTTGATATGCGCCTCGATGCCGTTTGCTGCCTCAACCATATCGGTCTGGACAGCGAGCTTTCCGCCAGTCAACCCTTCAATATCCTCTGTGAGGAGTTTCACAAGACGGGGCGCTCCGCCCACCGGAGGCATTGGTGCCACATGGGTATACAGACCAAAAGCCAGGGCAAAGATGGCGTCTATGGTTGCCTTCTGCTCCATGTACTCAGGTGCTGTTACTGCAACTGGAAGCTGCGACGGGTCGACTCCGAGAGCATCTGCAACAGCGGTGACAAGAAGAGTGATTCTTCCCGTATCTGTGCATGTGCCGAAGCTGAGCACTGGCGGGATTTTAAGCAATTCGCATACCGCTTTAAGTCCGGGACCTGCTTCCTGCTTTGCCTCAAGCGTGGTAAGACCTCCTACCTGGAGGGCTGCATTGCCGCATCCTGCGCTTATGACAAGTATATCGCGCTTGATAAGTTCACGAGCCATCTTCAATGTGTTGATATCCTGACCGCCGTCACGCAGCGTTGTGCAGCTCACAAGAGCCACCACGCCTTTTAGGGTTCCTTTCTTTATGACATCAAGCAAGGGGTCAAGAGTGCCGCCAAGAGCGCCAAGGCATGCTTCTGCCGAGAAACCGATTACAGCATTTTGCTTCCTGTTTGACTTGTTCGTGACTTTCCCCTTCCTCTTCTTGAAGTTCTCGATAGCAATGTCTATAAGCTTCTGTGCCTGTTCTGCCACTTTTTCCGGCTTGTACACTATCTGGTCTTTCATTCCCGGGACGTTAACAAGTTTTGAAACAGAGATAAGGGTGGTATTATATTTCTCCTGATATGACCCCATTCCAGGAGGTGAGCAGTTCATATCCATTGCAAAGACGTCTATTCCGCCTGTTGCAAGCGCGGGTTCGATAGACAGCCAGTTACCAGTCATTCCCACAAATACGTCATCTATCTGGAATCTCTGTACAAGCTCCTGCCCTGTCTCTATGGAGCCGATGATGTGCAGGCCTTTAGCGCCTGCTTTCTTTGCATTTTCCTGGTTCTTTGCCTCATGGGCGGCTTTTATGAGAGCTGCGCCGATAAAAGGTTCATGACCGTTGGCAGCAATATTAACATAGGTAGGGTCTATGATCCCGAGGTCTACATTGACAGCATGGGGCTGGGGAGTCCCGAAAAGTATGTCCTGTCCCATTTCAAGCGGTATCTGCGAGCCGTATATGCAGGAAATACCAAGGCGCAGGGCTTTTTTTGCCAGAGAAACATAATCCCCGTCGATATTTGTCATCGTGCTTGAAACAGCATCCATTACTTCATGAAGAGGTCCCCCCGGAAGGATGCCGAGTTTTCGCCACAGCTCTATCCTTGACTTGGGAGCAAAGAGGAGAACATTGGCAAGCTCTTCATCCGAATCCGCATTGATGCTTTCCAGCATGGCATCAGCCACCGCTGGAGCGATAATACTGATGCTCTGCCCTGTTTTTATTCCCAGCTTCTCTGCAAGACTTCGGAGTTTTGCCTCGTCCTTAATCTGGAAAGGTGTTTTTCCAAGGGCTGTGGCTCTCAGGGTTTTTGCCACTTCCTTTGCATGAAATGAATATGTTGCTGTTCCCATGGTATTCAGGAACAT
>JAHFCV010000136.1 GCA_023249275.1 Candidatus Methanoperedens sp. | reverse complement strand
CATGACCAAAGCGTTCAACAAGGTCTGAAAGAATAAGACTGTTTGTTGGGTAAATAAAAACCTTCATTGCGATACCTCTGTTCCTTTTATAATACTTTTAAGTTTCTCTATATCGAGTTTTTCCTTTTTTTGTTTTAGTCTGGGAATTTCACCTTTATCCAGCGCCCGAAGCGCCGAAGCGATGTACGGCAACAACTTGTCCTCGCTCTCAAGATTATGGAATCCCGGTCTTGCCCCGCCGCGTCTTGTCGCCCTGCATCTGTATGGTTCACCCGGCGCAAAGCCCCGCTCTTTAACGAAAATGCCATAGGGGTCCATTTTGCGAATGATGGAAAGAAGATTATCCACTACCTGGCGTTCCCCGGATACCATGACCCCGAAACAGGTTTCCTTGATCAAAACATCTGCATTGGATTCGTAAAGCTTTATGACCACATCGCTGGGAAGCACTTTTGATGAATTGATAACTACCATTTTAGTGATGGTATCCATTATGAAACCTCTCTTATGTAAATTATATCGCCGACTTTTATTCCCTTGAGCCTCTCTGGTTCAATGACCTTTCCGATGATATTGGTACATTCGAACTTTTCTCCAGTGGGACCATATTTTTCGTCATCGGTAAGCCTGACGCCAACCATACCGTAGCGTCTTGCAGCCTGGTTTGTCACGCCAATTTCACCTGCTTTGACTTTTGTCCTGGGAACATTTTCCGGATTTATCTCTTTGTATGCTTCTGCTTCCTTTTCAGACTTGAACAAATATGTATTCTCGTATGTATATACAACAGGAAGCGGACCAAGGGGTCTATCCTTCAGGCGCAGGGAATGCCTGAAGAAATCAAGCGTTATGGGGGCGAGGTCATCATAAAAACTGACATTTATTATTTTATCTGAGCTCACGCCAAGACCCGTGACCACACCCGCACTTATGATTTCAATAGTGGTATCAGGGTCCTGTTCAACAATTATAGCGTCTTCGCCTGTGTATCCGCTCTTTTCCAGTTTCAACCCGCGCTCAGCTAACATTTTTTCCGCATCCTTAAAACTCATCCCCAGTATCATGACCCGCTCCGGATTGGAAAGAACGCAAAGCTTGCTGCCTGCATCGGCTGTCTTAATAAGTTCGATTCCCGCTGAAACATGACCAACCACGCTGTGTACCGCGCTTGATGTCCTGTCTTCTTTATAGATGTACACACGCCCGTTCCCCAGACCGTCAGTGCGTACTGCAACTGCGCCTTCGGAACGCGCATCCCAGTGTTCATACTGGCAACCTTCCCCTTTTAGCGCGTCATCAGAAATGAATGAGTGTGAGAACGTGTCCACAATGAACAATTTTTTCCTTATTAGCGCCAGGAAATGCTCTGCCCCTTCAGGGGATTCGTTAACAAGATCCACTTTAAAATAAGTAAAAATTTTCATCCCGTCTTCAAGTTTGACATTCATATCCGAAGTAGAGATTTTATCAAGAAGAGTTTCCCATTGTATAACTGGTTCGATTTTTAATATGGTGTCGCCCTGTTTGAGATTTGTAATAATATTCTTCCCGCTTATGATCTTTGCAAAAACAGCGTCTTTCGGGCTGCCATAATCTGAAATATGTTTATTTTTTGCAAACATGAGGTAGGTATTCTTTGCGTCATAACCGCCTGTACCAAAAAAAACGTCAAAGCGGTTGTATTTTTGTTCTATTCTCTGGGGGATAATATCGGTTTCAACCGGACCGAAAGCTATGGAATTCGCTGTTTCCCAGTGCGCATTTTTGTCAAGAAAACTATGATTGAATTTATTCCACAACGTAGAATCGCCAGAGAGTTCAATCCTGAACTCGCCTTTATTGGTGATTATCTTATACTCGGAAGTAGCCTGCTCTTTTTGCGCCCCGGTTTTTATAATTCCCACTGTAGCACCGGGAATATAGAATGCTTTTGCAAGTTCAATGGCGTCTTTCAGGCTTGAACCCTCTTTTATTTCTAATTTTTTACCATTAATCTCTATTGAGAGCACTTATCCTCCATAATTTCCCGGCGAGGGAGCAAATCGAGATCATTTGCCTTCTCTCTGGTTCGTCAACAATTTTATTTCAACTCTTTAACTATCCCTTCCAGGGCTTCCTCCCGCTCTTTACTGGAAAGTTTTGATAAAACAGCATCAGTATCCCCGATATCCACTATTTTACCAAGACGCATCAATGCTGCCCTGTCGCAAACTTCAGAAACAAAATCCATATCATGCGATACTATGACAAACGTTTCTCCCAGTTCTCTCCTGGCATGGAGTATTGACTTTGAAACTTCTATTTTCGTAACGGGGTCCATAGTCCCGGTCGGTTCGTCGAATACAAGAATCCTTGGCTCTTTGATAAGCACCTGGGCCATTGCCACCCTGTGCATTTCTCCCTCGCTCAATTCATCAGGCATTTTGTTAAGAATCTCTTTTGCTTTTTTCTCTGCAAAACCAGCAGTAGTCAAAGTCTGTATTGCCTTTCTTTCACCCAGTTCAAATGGTAAATCAAGCCCGATTGATTCTGTCAGGTTATCAATAACATTCCTGTGTGGATAAAGACTGTATTCCTGATGCAATACACCTATATATTTTGTAGCGCGCCCCTTCTTATCCGGACCAAGCTGTGTCAGGTCTATCCATTCGTCCCCTATCCTGACGTCAATTGAACCTGAGGTTGGCTTAAGCAATCCTGAAACTATCTTGGAGGTCGTAGTTTTGCCGGCGCCGCTTACTCCGATTATCCCGAATATTTCACCCTCATTTATATCAAAACTGATATCATTGACAGCCCTGACGATGCCCCTGTCAAGAGAGAAATAAGTCATCTGGAGATTGCGTGCACGAATAATGGTTTCGCCGATTTTTACCTCTTCCTGCTCGCCAATCGTCCCGACTTCTTTCATAAAAGCCGAAGCTACTTCCGAAGGATCGCCTTGCATTACGATTTTTCCTTCATCAAGCCATATCGCCCGGTGAGAAAGCTCCTCAATTACTTTGGGCCAGTGAGATGTGATAACGAGAGACATGTTGAATTTCTTTGTTGCATTCAATATGCTTTCATGAACAAGGTCTGCTGTTTTGGGGTCAAGAGTCCCTGTCGGCTCATCTGCAAGCAGCAGGATGGGATTTTTAACAAGCTGCCTTGCAAGAACAACGCGCTGTTTTTCACCGCCTGAGAGTTCTCTTGCAATATGCATCATCCTGTTAGAGAGGTTGACCTGGTCAAGCAAATCAGCAGCCCTGTGAATCGCATTTGGTCCCATTTCATCTATTTCCTGGAGTGCATTCATCACATTCACGATAACCCTCTCATCGCCGTATAATGCAAACGTCCTCTGCAGCATGATTGCAATTCTTCTGGTTATGTCTCTTCTTAACGGGTCGTGGATTGGTAATTTTACGAAATCGACTTCGATACTCTCAAGATTGGATTTACACCTGGGGCAGGCAGTTCCCACCTTACTGGGAAGGTCTATCAACCCGCATTTGCTGCACCTGGAAAGATGGTAGATTACGCTTCCTGAGATATCGTCAAACGCTTCCACTCCTCGCATTACATGCATGAGAATTGATTTCCCTGCGCTGCTTTTTCCTAATATCCCGAGGATTTCTCCTTCCTTGATATCTATGTTTATATCCTTAAGAACATCTACTCCATCAAAGCCGACACGAAGATTTTTAATTTCGATAAATAGGGTCATGTTGTTGTTCTCCATGTGTTAATTATGTGACTTATTATCCGCTTTATCATAAGTTTTTGCATTATTACTCGCATAACCGTTATTATTACAGTTTCTGATATCCAGCCACCTGGCTTAACCAAACCTTGCGGCGATTTAAAATGGCTGAGGCAGTACATAAATATAACGATAATACATTACATTATTAACCAAATTACAGTGTTCAATCCCAATTCTTTATATTCTTTCTGTCTATTACAGGCGTGAGGAATAATCTTGAACATTATTGGAGGTCTGGCTTCACAACTGCTTGCAGGAAGAGTCGCAGGAGCTATGGGATCCAATCTGCTGGTCAGTGAATTTAAGAGATTTCCTGATGGGGAGTTATATACACGCATTCTTGATGATTTTGCCGGGGATAACGTTACAATAATCCAGAGCACAGTGAACGATTCTGATTTTGTTGCCCTGCTCCAGTTGCTCGACGCATGCAGCGAAGCCGCCAGGATTAATGTGGTCATCCCTTATATGGGCTATGCGCGCCAGGATAAGCGGTTCAAGAAGGGCGAACCCATAAGCGCCCGCGCGATTGCAAGAGCAATAAAAGCTGATAATGTTTTCACAGTCAATATCCATGACGAAAGCATTCTTGATTATTTCGATGCTAAAGCCGTGAATCTTGATGCAACCCCGATGATTGGCAAGTACATAAAAAACATGGAATTCAAAAATCCTGTTGTTATAGCACCTGACGACGGAGCCATTGGGCTTGCAAGGAATGCAGCCAGTGACCTTGGCATTGATTATGATTTCCTTGAAAAAACCCGCTTAAGCGGTGAGAGTGTAACAATCCAGCCCAAGAATATCGCCGTCGAGGGGAGGGATGTTATCATCATCGATGATATTATTTCAACCGGCGGGACGATGGCGGAAACTATAGCGATGCTTAAGAACCAGGGGGCGCATGGGGTGTTTGCCGCCTGCGTGCACCCGGTTTTTTCAAATAACGCAGTCCTTAAGCTGTTCAAAGCAGGCGTCAGGGGGATTATAGCCACGGATACCATAGATAAAGGCGTGAGTGTTGTGAGCGTGGCTCCGGTGATAGCGGCTGCCTTAGAAGCTATTTAAATTATCTCTCCTTCTGTATAACTATCTCCCAGTCCGTCTTGTTAATCTGCTTCACGCTCAACACCTCATGCCCGTCGGCTTCCATACCTCTTGGCACCTCGGTTACCGCAAGCGGGTCATCCACGATCAACTTCAGGATTTTCCCCTTCTCCAGGGCATGCAAAGCCTGCTTGGCATATACAAAATTAAAGGGGCACACATTTCCTTTCAGGTTAATCTCGCTGTCTATTTTTAGCTCAGTCAGGAAAGTGCCGTTAATATAAGCCCGCGTCCTCTCTTCCTTGGGATTTTCAAACACTTCATTCGCAGCGCCATGCTCCACAAGCTCGCCGAGATAGAGATGCACAACGTAATCCGCAAGCCTCATTGCCTGGTGGATGTTGTGCGTGACTATCACGATGGTATAGTCTTTCTTTAATTTCAGAAGCTGCTGCTCGATATGCTGCGACGAGACAGGGTCAAGAGCAGATGTAGGCTCATCGCACAGGATTATCTCCGGCTCCACTGCCAGCCCTCTTGCAAGGCAGAGCCTCTGCTGCTGTCCTATTGAGAGTTTGTTAGCGGAAGACTTCAATCTGTCTTTCACCTCATCCCACAAACCTGCAATCTTCAGGTATTTTTCCACTATCTCATCCAGTTCTTTTTTATCCGGTTTTCCATGCAGCTTCGGCCCGTATGCGATATTATCATATATCGACATTGGAAGCGGGTTTGGCTTTTGTGGAAGTAGCCCCATCTTTCGTCGTACATCTGTAACATCAATATTGCCGCTAAGAACATCCATTCCATCCACAATTATTTTTCCTGAAACACTTGCCCCTTCTGTAAGGTCAATTAACCTGTTGAAGCATTTGAGCAAGGTGCTTTTCCCACATCCGCTGGGACCTATTATGGCAGTGATCTGCTTTCTCGGAAAACCCACAGTTACATCCTTTAGAACCTGATTGTCACCATAAAATGCATTAACTTTTTCAATACTGATATGATTTAAATTATTCATTAGATCACCTGATAATGTTCTTTAGAAATCTTTTTGATAAATATCGCGAGGTCAAGCTGATCACGAGCACAATTATGAGAAGTATCAGCGCGCTTGCATAAGCACGAGCCTGCACTTCAGGAAATGGCGTGCCGAGCTGGAAGAACACAGCAAGCGGCAGCGAAGCCACAGGATCAAAGAGGGAGCGCGGCAGGCTGTCTGTATAACCTGCGGTGAACAATACGGAAGCAGCATCCCCGATGCCCCTGCCAAAAGCAAGAAGCACAGCGGTAACAATCCCTGGCAGCGCCTGTTTCACTACAACTCCGAAGGTTGTCTCAAGCTTAGTCGCTCCCAGTGAATAAGATGCCTCTTTCAATTCCACAGGCACCATTTTTATTACTTCTTCCATAGCGCGAATCATAATAGGAAGCTGCAATAATGTGAGAACGATAATACCTCCCAGGAGCGAA
>JAHFCV010000011.1 GCA_023249275.1 Candidatus Methanoperedens sp. | reverse complement strand
TGTAGGGATTATAATGCTGATTATTTCATGGCAGAACGAAAGTGTGACGTTAAAATTTTTTCGCAGGCTGCCATTTTTCAATAAATTCGCGGAAAACCTTTCTTCTTTCAAAGAACGAAGTATCCAGTTTAAAGGCAGCATTAATGCCATTTTAATATTATATATGATCGGGTGGATTTTTGCAGGCTTGCAGTGGTTTTATCTTGGTAAAGCTCTGGGAATTCCGCTTTCTTTTTTTGCTTTTTTTTTGCTGCATCCGTTGATCACTATATTGATGTTCGTGCCAGTATCGCCAGCAGGTCTTGGACTGATGGAAGGCGGAGTAATCGTGATATTTTCATTATTTGGGATCTCCCCTGCAACGGGTCTGGCTTTCTCGGTTCTGGTGAGGGTCAGTATATTATTAGTTGATTTGATAGGTTTAAAAACAATAGTAGCTGTATCGAATGAAATAGTATGAAATACATACGAGGGATAAGTTAATTATCCCCTATTCGAAATATTACATTGATGCCAGCAAAGAAAGTCTCAAGAGTCCTGCTATTCCTTAAGAATATGGTATATGAGAGCACAAGCCCTATGGAAACACTGCGCTTCGCAAAGTACTATCGCAAACAGGGACTGGACGTGGTTGTGGTTCTCTGGGGTCCGATGGGCGTGATTCTTGCTAAAAAAGGGAAGCACGGTACGCCGCCGTATGATGAACGGGTTCAGGAGTGTATGGACATGGGAGTAAAGTTCAAATGCTGTGAACTGGCGTCTTCAATGATAGGTTTTGAGCCCGGCGAACTGATCGAGGGCGTGGAAATGATACATGCTTTTGAAGTGGCTGACCTGATGCTTGAGTATTGCAAAGAAGGACAGCTTGTGATTACGCTTTGAGCATGTATCTTTTTAACTACTAAAATGAATTAGCGACTATTATGGACAGGGAACTCCTTCTTAAACTCAAAAATCATGAGGTCAGTTTTCACGAGATTGATAAAACAGTTGAGTCAAAGGCTGCAATCGAACTTCGGAGAATGGCGGTTTCTGAACTTACCGGAAAACAATTTAAGCATATCGACAAATTTTCATTTGATGTTGAAAACGTTACAAAGCGCAACATAGAGAACATGATAGGCGCGGTGCAGGTTCCTCTTGGCATCGCTGGACCGCTGCGCGTAAACGGAGAATATGCAAATGGTGACTTCTATATTCCTCTTGCAACAACAGAAGGCGCACTGGTTGCGAGCGCCGACAGGGGATGTTCGGCAATCAGAGCCTGCGGCGGCGCAAATGCCAGGCTCTTCAAGGACGGGATGACACGTGCGCCTGTTTTCAGGGCGAATGACATTATCGGTGCGAAACGACTTGTGGATTGGGTAAATGCGAATTTTCAGCGGCTGAAGGAGAAAGCCGGGGAAACTACCCGGTTTGGCAGGCTCCTTTCAGTTGAACCATTCATTACAGGCAGGAGCGTTTTCCTTCGTTTTTCATACGACACCAAGGACGCCATGGGCATGAACATGGTCACCATTGCAACAGATGCCGCTGTTGATATTATTCTCGCCGAGAACGAGGTTGAACTCATTGCGCTATCAGGCAATATGTGCACTGACAAGAAGCCTGCTGCCATTAACGCTATCCTGGGCAGGGGAAAAACCGTGTCTGCCGATGTAATTCTCAGCAGGGAAATAATTCTTGAAAAACTCAAAACGACGCCTGATAAAATGGCTGAAGTGAATTACAGGAAAAATCTCATAGGTTCGGCGCGCGCAGGGTCGCTCGGGTTTAACGCCCATGCAGCCAATATCGCAGCCGCGCTCTTTATCGCATGCGGGCAGGATGCGGCGCACGTTGTAGAAGCAAGCTATGCCATAACCACGATGGAACTTACTGATGAGGGGCTTTACTGTTCTGTAACGCTGCCCTCGCTTCCTGTGGGGACCGTGGGCGGCGGGACTGGCATCGGTGCGCAGCAGGAATGTCTGGGCATGCTGGGTGTAGCGGGTGCGGGCGACCCGCCTGGCACGAACGCAAAGAAATTGGCAGAGATAACCGCTGCCGCTATCCTGGCTGGTGAGATTTCACTCGTTGCCGCCCTTGCAGCCCGGCATCTGGCAAAGGCTCATGCTGCGCTTGGGAGATAAACAGGGTTTTTTTATTATAAAACATGGTCATGATTATGTTCCAAAGTGTGTGCATGCTTATGTTTATGTATGGTTTCTTTGTGTTTGTGGGAATGTTCATGAATAAGATTCACTTTCATCAGTAGCGCCGTATCATTCAGTATTGCCTGTGTCTCACCATTTGCAACAATTCTGTGGTCTTCACTGAAAACGACAGCATGCTCTGAAACCTCTTCCACGATACCCAAATCGTGTGTTGCAATTATAATCGTCTTCCCGCTTTTTCTAAGCTCAAGTAACAGTTCCACAAGCCATCTCTGGGTTCGCGGGTCAAGACCGTTGGTGGGTTCATCCAGCAGTAGTATATCAGGATTTATAGATAATACCGAAGCTATAGCCACCTTCTTTTTCTCCCCACCGCTTAGCGTGTAAGGGGCACGATCTTTGAGATTTTCTATTTTCAGCATCTCAATTACATCGTTGACCCTTTGATGAATATCCTTCTCTGGGATATCCAGTTGTAACGGACCAAATTTGATCTCGTCCAAAACTGTCGGGCAGAAAAGCTGCGCTTCCGAGTTCTGGAATATCAATCCCACTTTTTTCCTGAAAAACTGAGGAAAATCCCCACCAGCTCCATCCAGAATATTCTCAGTAAGTGTTTTGCCGAAGGCTTTTACAACCCCGGATGAAGGGAAAATCAGACCATCGAGCAGCTTTAGAAGTGTGGATTTACCACTACCATTTGCGCCGAGTATTGCTACCTGTTCACCCTCTTCTATCGAGAGATTAATGTCATTGAGCGCAGGTATCCTGTTTAAGTACAGGTAATTTACGTTTTTGAGTTCAAATATAGGCATATTTCCTCATACCAGATAGTTCAGCCAGATAACTCCTGTGATAAATGCCAGTGAGAAAACAGTCCAGACGCGGTCGATATTTTTTATTTTGAAGGTTTCATGGGATTTGATCTCTTCATGAAAACCCCTTGATACCATAGCTGAGTGTATCTCTTCACTCATTTTATATGATTTCATAAGAACTGTTCCTATCCGCGAAGCTACCCAGTTCTGCTCTTTCTTCGTTCCCTCCCTTGTCCTGTTAGTTTTAATTGTCCTGCTCTTTTTAGCAAGATGCATTTCCTGTACTATCCTGACAAGGAGGAAGATGTACTGATATGTCATACTGAGCACCAGCACAAATATCTGAGGCACACCTAATGTCCTTAATGATTTCATGACGTCAGCCCACCGTGTTGTGAGAGTCAGTAGAACTATTAATGAGACTGATGTAGCTACTCTGGAAATGAACAAAAGTGCTCCAAGTGCTCCTTCTTTTGTGATCGATATCTCTGTAAATTGAAATACCCAGAAGTGAACGATCTTATCAAAATGCACGAAAGTGACAAGCGGTTCGCCTGGCGTTACGATATTGAACATGGCTGGAAAAACTACCATCCCGGAAAAAATCGGGATAAAAAGCCAGACTCTCTTGATAAAGAAAAATAGATCTACTTTAGAAAGATACGCAAAGAACAATGTCACCGCATATATCCCAAGAATGAGCTCTGTTTTCTTGATAAAACTGGTTGTTACTATTAAAAGCAATATGGTAATTAATTTGACCCTTGGATCAATGCTCTGGAGAAAGCCTTTGGCAGACGAATATTTTTCAGAAAATATGGAGTGCTCCATCATGCCGGCTATCTCTACCAGAGTTTTCTCGACATAATTTTTCTTCCCGCCCACGCTGATTGCGCAGCATGGGCAGGGAGTGCTCTGGGAAAGCCAATCAGGAATTTTCATTTCTCGTCTCTTCTTCCCTTTTCGCGATGATTTTTCCAAGTCCAATTGTTATTATATAGATCAGGGCAATTCCTATAACAGCGGAAAGTATGTAGCCGATGCTTGAGTGCAGGAAGCTGCCCTCAAAACCTGCCACAGTGTAATCAGGGAACATAGAATGCCACAGGTTCCCACCTTGTTCAACACCCGTTGGGACATAACCCACCTCCTTCAGTAATTCTTCAGGGCCCCATTCACCGAATGCGGTTCCTTCTGCAAGAAGTCCAAGAGGGGTCAGAACAATGAGTATTGCCAGTCCGATCCACAGTTTCTTTTCAGTATTTTTGTTCATACGCTCACCCCGGCGGGAATTCTTTCTGTTGAAGTTGTCCTTGCAGATAATCCCAATAGCGATGGGTCAGTCTGCTGCAGGTATCTGACGACCATTAAAGTTACGATAGCTTCAACAAAACCGAATACTAAAAGATGTTCGAAAGCCATTGCAGGTACTGAAACGTTGAGAGGATACATGAAATACTGGAATTTTCCGTTAACTGCTGGATAAAGAATAGTCTGTATACCGAATTCAAATCCTGTGAATATGGCAGCAACATTCAAACCTATATAGCTTCCAATTCCTGCACCTATCCAGTGTCTTGATGAATTTATATCCGCATTGACGCTTATCAATCTGTAAATATAGTATCCAACAAAAGGCAGTACAACTCCCATATTAAAACAATTAGCAGCGATTGCGGTTATCCCCCCATCTCCAAAGAAAAGTGCCTGAATGATAAGTGCAACAGAGACTGCTATGAGAGCCGCCCATGGTCCTAAGACTATGGCTATTAATGTGCCTCCGACAGCATGGCCGGTCGAGCCTCCAAATATAGGAACATTAAACATCATTATCACAAATGAAAATGCCGCTCCCATTGCAAGCAGGGGAACGTTTTTTGTTTTCAGGTCTTTCTTGAGTTTGCGTGAAGCGATGATCCATAATGGTATCATTACTATCCATAAAGCGATCCACGTTATTGGTCCCAAGTATCCATCCGGAATATGCAAGTTTTTTACCTCCTTATTAATCTTTCGCAACGATTCTATTTTAATTAGTATATAGTATCACAATTTTATAATACAATATATCATTAGTGCTACGAATATTAACTTTTGTAGTAAAAGTATGAATAATCATTATGGTTTAAATAACTTGTGGTCTATTCAGCCTATTAATTGTTCAATTAATATAAAATCTTAAATCTTCGCGGCACAGTCCTATGATCCAGTGATTTGTTAATTTCTCCGATCAAAAAGCATCTGACCTGGTAACAAATCCTTCTTCATAAAAAGACGATCACCAAGAAGTACATCATTTTTGAAGTAAAAGATGAGAATAATCAAAAATGGAAGTACTGTGATGTCGTATAATCGACAGAAATCGAGAGGCACTACTACCACATCATAAAAATTACCAAAATCCATTTCAATAATTTATAAAAGGTATAAAAGCCATAAATCGTTCAAGGAGTGTTGGTTTTAGCTCATTGAACATTCCAGCTCTTTTCATCGAAGAAAGTTGTAGTTGGTTAATAATACCAATATCAGTCCTGAACTGTTTTTTCCTGTGTGTCTTGCTGCTGTTTTTCCTTGCGCGGGATGCATGGATAATAGGAAGTATAGCTCTTTTATCTGGCGTGATATACTATTATAGAAAAATAGAAAAAAATTAAATTCCTGGCAACCCCTTTAAAAATAAGAAAAGAAGGTTTTTGATTTTACCTTCTTCTAACCAGCAGCGCTATCATCAGTGCCGAAATTGCGAAAAGCACTTCAAAAGCCGGCGCTTTTGGTGTTGCGGTTGGGACGCCAGTGACAATTATATAGAGCCGAAACACGCGCACCAGTTCAGGACATGGCTGCCCTGGAGGACAGATAGGCTTACCAAAGGCGGTGAGTGTGGCACGACCTGGTTCGTGCGCTCTGTATATGCCCTGGGCACCCCTAACAACCAGCACGTTCGGAACGCGGCTGATGATGGTTTGGTCATCTATTGTGATGTTCCAATAATAACCTTCTCCCAGTTTGAGCAGGAAGGTTTCATTGACCTGTAGCGTGATTGTCTTATTATCATCAGCGGATGTGACGATTTTAGCTTCCGGCACTGCTGCTGTGGATGTTGGTGCTGCCGGTGTTTGGATCCCAAGTGCGGTTGTATCTACCACGAACCCCTTCTCAGAACCACCTTTACCGTAGTGGCACCTGAAGCAAAAACCGTTGTTGACCGTGATCTCTGAGAATTTTGATGGCTTCGTATCCAGATTGCCGTGGCAGGTACTGCACTTGCTATCATTCCCGCCGTAATCATTACCGTGGCTGCCTTCGCAAAGCATCTATGGTTCGCACGGACAGGTTTTTGCGATTTCCTCCGGGATTTAAGGCTGAATCTGCACATAACCTTCCTGGACCAGTTGGATCAAGCGTCCAATTGCTCCGCTGTGAACTTTGACACCCGGCAACAGATCATCGTTAAGCCAACGATGGTTTTCCATGGAAACCGCACACTCTTCTATCTGAACTCCCTGTTTTATCAGTTCGGCAATAAGATTCTTGTAAGGGTTGCCGGTGCTGACATTGCGATACGCGTTGTAAGCCTTGTCATTCAACGTCATATATGCTGCATCCCCATGAAACACGCCGATAATCTGCCCTATGGTACCAAATTCCTTGAAACGGTTGGCCACCAGGTGCATGTAATTGATACCCACAGGTAGGTCACCGGCAAACGCCAGATGATTCATATTAAATACTACGTTTGCCTTTTCCAGGGCTACAGGAATCTCAACAATAATTTTGTTTTTACTCATTTTAGTCTCTCCTTTCTGGTTATTAATGTTACTCCCTCTTACACCGCAACAAAGGTGCCCCTGAGTTCTGCGCTAAAGGGGCGATGGCTGACCAGATACGTCCGCATCGCATCTATGATATGTTCTGACCGGTTTTCGCGATTGCGGCCATATTTCTGAGGTATCCCTTGAGGAGTAACGAATGCCGCGGTGTAGTATCGGCCGGGCTGCACCTCTTCATTGCCTGCAAATAGTTTTTGAATACGGTGCCCCTGAGGATTTTCTATCTTGAAATAGACATTAAGACCAAGACAGCGTTTGACATACCCTCCCATCTGCTGATACGGATCGCATGAAAACGTCCTTTCGAGGTTCTCCTCCAGCATCACCCGAAGCTCTTCTCCCGTCAATTCCACTGTTGAGACAGGCGGATTCATGGGAATAATGTTGTAAAGGTCATTTAAGGTTATCTTCCCCGGAACTATCGGTGCGCCGTAGCGCCAGCCGTTAGAAAAAGCTAATTGTGCTCCGGTACTGTCAATCAAGGCTTGAAGAAGAAAATTATCCATGGTCGACTCCAGGATAGTTCCCCGATTGAGGGCTGTGGCAGTTTCACCTACAACCTCTGAGAGATTATCCTTGTAAGGGGCAAGCGCTTGCTTAACCAGGTCATCAACTGCCGGGTCGGGTTTTATACTTGTTCCAACTTCGATCAACTGGTGCTGATAATCTACTATTTTGCCCCCCTCCACCGTTACATCTAGTCGACCTAAGAAGGAACCGTGACAACCGGACTGTATAACAATAGTTTTCCCTTGTAAAACTGGCTTATAAAGGCGGTTATGAGTGTGACCACTGAGGCAAACGTCTATCCCCTTTACCTCGGATAAGAGTTTCATGTCATGGGGAAAACCGAGATGCGATATGAGAACGATGAGGTCTGCTTTCTCTTGGGAGCGCAAGTTATCTATGATTTGAGGGAGTTTTTCTCGACCCAGAGTGAAGTGCATGCCTTCGCTGTAGACGGGTGGCATACTCTTATCCACTATATTAGAGGCTATACCCACAAGACCAATCCGCAACCCGCCAATCTCTTTCATGATATACGATGGGAAAACCAGTTCTCCGGTTCCTTTATTGTAAACATTGATTGCCAGCATTGGATAATTCAGTTCAGAAACCCGTTGCTGGAATACTTTTGGACCGTACGCAAATTCCCAGTGTGCTGTCATGGCATCAAGACCCAATGAATTCAAAATAGGAATCAAAGCCTGTCCTTGGGTGTTTAGAGCAGGATAAGTCCCATGCAGGGTATCGCCGCAGTCGCAAAAAAGGCAACTCCCCTGGCTCTTAGCCCGAATCTGCTTTACTATCGTGGCGATGCGGGCATAACCCCCCGCAGGGCGATATACCGCCTGGTCGCCCCGCCAGAACATCTCCTGGTGTATGTCCATGTAGGCGTGGCTATCGTTCATTTGAACGATTGTAAGTTTTTTGCTGCCGTTCATTTTCTTCTTTCCTCCTTTTATAATCCGAATTTTCTGAACAGATAGTATTTAGGGAAATCGATGCCGAGTATAAAGAGTGCCGAGAATCCCAGAACAGCAAGGACCTGATACAGGGAGAGGGATGGAACAAAGATACCATATACGCCTAACAGGGCAAATCCGGTTATGGTTGCTGCGCTCATGATAAGTAATTCCCCGCTCGGACGTGAGTACCAGAAGTGCCTCCTCTCCCTTACGATCAATACCCTGAACTGACTGTTGAATACAAAGTTCAGCATTACCAGGGTGCGTAGTTTGTCCCATTCCAGATGAAAATAATTTAAACCAATCAGGATTACAATCGTGCCTTCCACGACAAACAGCATCCCCGGGATGAGTGATGCAAGCGTAATATTCTTCACATTCCACTTGTTCGGATTGGGTGTATGCTTTACATTGTCGGTTGCCAGGGACATGGTTACGAAATCATTCGCAAATACGAGCAGTGACATGCCCAGGAGGGAAAGCACGATTTCATGGAACCAGAAGAAGCTCAAGGTAAGTAAACCGACAACTTCTATAACCTTGGTGACCTTGTTTAAGACCCATGTCAGCATCCGCTGATACGTCTGCCTGCTTATTGTTACCGCATCAATGATGACACCCATACCCGGTTCGGTCAGGACCACGCTTGCAGACGCCTTTGCCACATCGGTTGAATTGCTCATCGCTATTCCCATCTCTGCCTGCTTCAGCGCCGGTGCATCGTTCACCCCGTCTCCGGTCATTCCCACCATGTGCCCTCTGGATTGCAAAAGCTTCACGATTCTGTACTTGTCCTCAGGATATATCTCGGCAAACCCGTTGCTTTCTCCGACAACTCTTACCTGCTCATCCTCGCTTAAACCCTCGATATCCGCCAGCCTGATAATGTTACTGCCGATCCCTGCCTGATAAGCTATCTCTTTAGCTATGGCGATATTGTCACCGGTAAGCATCATCGGCTTTATTCCCAGCTTTCTTGCTTCCTCTATCATGCTTTTTGAATCCGGCCTGGGCGGGTCAGCCAGCGGCAGCAGTCCCACAAGTTTGAGATCATCCGGGTCATCGCCTTCCGATCGTGCCACTGCTATCGTTCTGTACCCTTTCAGGGAAAACTCTTCTATTGTCCTGTCTGCCTTCTCCAGGACATCTTTATCTATTCCCCGGCACAAGGATACGACTACCTGGGCTGCGCCTTTAACGGCCCTGAAGCGCTTTCCACCGGCTTCGATAATCGCCTCTGTTCTCTTAACCGATGGATTAAAGGGGGTATATTCTATCTGCCGGTATCCATGAAAATCGACTCCCTTTGTTTTGGCATATTCAATAACCGCAAGGTCTATGATGTCCATGCCCTCCTCCTCTGATGCTAAAGCGGCTATGGCAAAAACATCCTCTTTCTTATATTCGTAAAAGGGTATGCTGTCGGTAACCGATAATCTATTCTGAGTTATCGTCCCCGTCTTATCGAGGCAAAGGACATCTATTGAAGCCGCATCCTCGATGGAAGCGAGTCTGGTCACAAGCGCTCCCTTTTTTGCAAGCTCCATTGCTCCGACAGACTGGACTATGGTGAGAACGGCAGGAAGGGCTACGGGGACCGCTCCCATGAGAAATATCAAAGCGAACGTCAGTATTAATATTATGCTTGCATGTATCACCAGTGCATATATTGAAACTAAGATCGATGCGGCTATACCCAGATACATCATATATTTGACTATAGCCATCATCACTTCTTCCTGATGGGATTTCGGCCTGGCTATTTTGACCAGTTCCGCCGTTTTACCGAAGTAAGTATTCGCTCCGGTATTGACCACCACACACCTGCCTTCTCCCCGTCTCACTATAGAGCCCGAGTAGATGATGTCCGATGAATGTGTCTCTACAGGTAGGGATTCTCCGGTCAGGGCTGACTGATCAACGGAAAGTTCGCCGCTCACCATCCTGGCATCTGCCGGCACTATATCCCCGAGTCCGACGGCGATGAAATCTCCGGGCACGATCTCTTTAGCCTCTTTCATCGCCCATTTCCCGCCCCGCAATACCTTTGCCTTTATCGCCAGCTTTTTCTTCAGAAGCTCGACCGCTTTTTGCGAACCCCGTGAGTGGAGGTAGCCTATGACGGCGTTTACCGTGAGCAGTACAAGAATGATTATCCCTTCAAGATAATGTTTCAATACGAAGGAAAGTCCCATTGCAAGCTCCAGCAGCCACGGCATGGGACCCCAGTAGCGCAGCAGAAATTCAAGAAAGGGGTTCTTCTTTTTCTCTGTTATTTCGTTATACCCGAACATCTCAAGGCGCTTCATGACTTCAGGCTCGGCAAGACCGTCTGCAGTTGCCTCTAAGAATTTAAGCGCCTCATCCATGGAGATATTTTTATATTCGGATGTACTTCTGGCTTTTAAATCCATGTTTGTAATTTTTTTTCTGCCCCACATTTTCTTCTCTCCTCCCTCCCGTTGGTTCATGGTGTTCTTTGGGTTTTTGCTTCTTTTCCATTGCCATCAGCATCTACTTTAAGTGCTATGAATCAAATAAATTACAAGGAAGATTCCGACTGCAAGGACTGATATGATGAGCAGCAGGTCAAGTATCAACGATGGTTGATACGTATCCTCGTCTATTTGTCTCTCGACCTTCTTATACCTGATAAATGCAAGCACCCCCATCAAAGCGCCAAGACCCACAAGAAATATTCCAAAGATTGACGAATATCCAAAGGAAGGAGGAGGGACAGGGGTTCCTGGTAAGCCTGATTTCCCCAAAACATATGATATTTGTTTTATGAACAACGCAAACTTCTCAACAACAAAACCGAATGCCATGATCCCTATGCTTGTTCTTATCCATGCAAGAAATGTTCTTTCATTTGCCATGTGAACACGGCGATTACGAACTCTTACAGATTTCTTATCTTCATCAATTATCCCTGGCATATTTTTCTCTCCCTCATTCCGTTCGAGTTTTCCTCGTATAATGTGACATTTGGACAGCTCTATTATCTCAGGGTTTTCTCTTTTCATTGACAATCTTCACCAGTCCCCAGCGGACATCTTCCGGCAGGTTACTAAATGGAGGCATCACAGTCCCTGGATAACCCTTTGTTATTACATCAAATGTCCGTTCAGGGGATAAACTAAACAGGGTAAAATCCGGCGGTGGAGGCTGAAAACCTTTTGAAAGCGCTGAACCTCTGCCATCCATTCCATGACATTTAAAACAAGTTTCATTGAAAATTTTTTGAGCCTGTTGTAATGCTGCTTCTGGAATTTTAACGGGAACAGGTTCAGGCAAACTTAAGACATAATATTTACTATCAAGATAATTAATTAGAGCCTCTATTTTATATCTATCAAAAAAAGTAAAATATGGCATGGCAGACCCTGGAATACCTTCTACTAATATTTTGTGAAGATACGGTCTTGTGGTTCTTATGGCAGATATGTCCTCTGGAGGTATGGCAAGGTTTTTTGCTTCTGATCCATTGCCATCCGCATTTTCTCCATGACAGAAAGTACAACTTTTTAGATAGATCGTTCCTCCGCTGTCATAAACAATATTTATATCAGATTGATATTTATTAAGGGCTTCCTGGTGGTATGGCTGCAGTTCTTTTTGATAAGCTTTAGCATTTACTTGTAATTGTTTCTCGATTGGCACAAACGTTGTATCTTGAATAAATTGTCTTGCTAATAGCATTGACACAAGTATGAGCATTACTATGGGTAATACTTTTTTTATATTTAATGCACTATCTTTATTTATGGTAAAAATTACCCATAACAAAACCGCAGCAGCAGTGACACCAACAAATAAGGAAATATTGATGATATAATCAGGCTTTTCTGGCAAGGAACTGTAAAGCATTATACCAAGTATAAATTGAAGCAATAGCCCGGCAACAATCCATTTTAGAATTGATTTCTTTTTCTCTATTTCCTCCCTTGTCGAGAAGAAATAATGAAACGCTGCACCAAATACAATAGCAGCGCCAAGAACATGCAAGTACCTGAATAACCAATGTATAGCTAATGGACCACCTAATTGATAGCCGTTAGCGATTATTGTCAACCACTTATCAGAATTTTCCGCTGTCACCAATACCGCAACAAATATAGCAGGAACTGCAAGAAGAAAAATGAGAGCAATGATGCCAAAGACCAGATGTAGATAATGATGGACATCTATTTTGTGTCCCAGGGCATCAAACGAGAGAAACGCAATCACCAGAAATACGATAATTAACATCCAGAAAGGGGCAAGAAGATTAACACCGGTGAAAAACGGCACAGACGAACCAAGCTGGATTAAAAGTAATGCAGCCACGCCCAAAACTACTGCCAGACTTTTGTGTGCCATAAAAGTTCGTAAAATCTCTTTATCCCATCGCAATTCCCCTAACTTTCCTCCCCACCATGTATGGATAAAATAATAAATAGAAAGGATCGCTGTGCCTATGGTCAATAGAACGAAAATCATATGAAGAGTAAACGACGCAAATAGCAGACCCTTTAGCCATTCATCGGAAAGCGGTTTCTCAAGCAAGATATCAAAGAGACTACTCATCTTTACCTCCCTTTATTGGTGCAAAACGAGAAGGCTCTCCTAATTTGATATTTTCATTTGACAGTTGATAGAGAAAGTGAGCCATAATTTTCCTTTCCTGGTCAGTCCCGGAAAAGGGAGGCATAAATGGAACCATTTCATGGGTATGATTGAGGATAACAAGAATTCCATCCTCTGTTCTTCCTTTTATCCGCTTTTTAATATCATTGATGCCACCTATTGTATGGCACATAGAACAATCCTGGGCAAACAAATATGCACCCTGATTTATGTAATTGGGGCTATTGGTAGTAATCCCATACCAGTAGCTATTTTCCAGTGTACCCGCCTGGTCTAAAAAAGGGCTTTCCTTTAGCAAGACTTGATTGGCATACATATAACCAGGCATAATATACGGTCCCCTTATGAACTCCCTCACCCCTTCGTATTCTGCTACATAGCCTATAGATATTAAAAGCACAGGTATTATTAAGACTCTTGAAAGAAAAGTTGAACCTCGCAAAGCAGACAGGACAAACAAGACGAATATAAATACACTTATTGCAGTAATAATATAGAAGATTTCAGGTTGCTGAGAAAATCGTCTCAGGACGGCAAAAATCGCGAAGGTTTTGAATGTTGAAGGAATAACGCTAAAATACCACCAGGCGAATATAACCGCAGCAGAAAATGAAAACAGTGCAACTTTTCCAAAAAAGCGCAGTGCCTCTTTGCGGAAAACCGCTTCCCTGCTTGTAGCAAAAAGGAATCCCACAGAGAATATGGCGCCAAGTGCAAAGGAACCGCTTATTCTTAATAACAATTGCGGCAGAAAGCTTGGATTAAAGAAAGCAGACCAGAAACTTTCATCCCATGGCCAGCCATCCGGGGTAAGCATAAAGCCCAGTATCCCTGTAATCAAAAAAGCAGAAGTGAGGGCGAAAAAAATATAGCTTAAGCCAATATAAATATGTTTTTTCTTTCTTTCGCCCGTCCATTTATCCCATGTGAAATAATATATAAGAATAACAACCACTTCTGAAGTAAAGACTATCCATTCTATAAACCATGGCCAGAAGAAAACCCGAAGCAAAGACCCTATACCCCTCGGTGCCAGGGCGCTGGTAATAAACCATATTCCGACCCCGGTTACAGCTCCAACTCCCGTGATAATTATAATCAAAAATTTTAGATATTCTTTTGCAAAAATTTCCCAGTCCCTGGAAGACTTCTTAAATCCGAAATATTCACTAATTACCACCATTGTCAGAGCACCAATAGCCAGCCCATGGCCAATAATCACATGTAGCACGGCGTCTAATGCTATTGTCATGGCATTCCCAAGATACGGAACCTGAAAGATTGGAAATTCCATTTTCGTTTCTCCTATTTTTTTTGTGCAAAATGGAGTCTGGGTTGACCTGTAACAAATGCCGCCACATCCAGAGCCTCTTCAACGGTCAGATCGGGATTCTTAAAAGGCATATTTAAGTGAGCAAAAGCGGCTAAATTTTCCGGATTTGCCATACCTGCTCCATCATTGAAGGAATTATTACCCCATAATGGAGGCGCAATATCGGTTCCAGCTCCGTTATCACCATGGCATATTGCGCACTTTTGAGTGAAAATCTGTATGCCATTTTGAGGGTCTGGCTTGTGATTACTTTGAATATGTTTTATGCCCAACCATGTGATATTACCGTAGATCGGCAAGCCTTTGGATATCCATTGAAAGTAGGTAACAATGGCTGTCATTTCCTTGCTGTCAGGAGGCAACAGCTTCCCGTTCATGCTCTTTTCAAAACAATCGTTAGTCCGTGTAACGAGATCCTCGGCATAGTTTAATCCCTTCCTGTATCTCGGATATGTTGCCGCCACCCCAACGAGTGAAAGACCGCCGTTTTTCCCGCCCTGTGTAATCCCGCCCTTAAAGTGGCAGCTTTGGCAGTTGAGCTTGTTGCCGACATATCCGGGTGCATATTTCTGCGTATCCATCAAAATATTGTAACCAAGCATCGCGGCATCTTTAATGTCTGCCGGAGCATCCTGCGGCAGAGGGGGATCAAAAACAATAGTACCCACCATTGGTTTTGCTGCAGCGCTGCCTTGTGCAGATGTCTCAACAATCTTGACATCACCGAACTTGATGAATTTACTGCAAATAAGAGATATACCCGCCCCGACTATGGCGAACACAACAATTATGACTAAAGCAAATACAACTTTATTTTTCCCCATTATCTAACCTCCTATAACTTATTAGATTTCATCCACTTTAAATGTTATGAACAGATAGATTCAGTTCCTCTACCTCACAAACAGATAAATATTTAACTTTTTAGACAATAACTATTACCTATATGAGCAATGATTTATTCAAGGCACTGAGCAGCACCACTCGCTTGAAAATGCTTAAAACACTGGCGAAAAAAGAAATGCACATCTCAGGGCTTGCAAGGGAGCTAAATCTTTCAGCTCCTGTTGTGGCAAGGCATGTTGAAATTTTAGAAACTGCCGGGTTAATCCGGAGAAAGAAATTTGGCAAAACTCATGTGCTGAAGAGTAAAATAGAGAATATGGACAATCTGCTCAATGCGCTTGCCGACACCTGCGAAGTTAATGTGCCAAAGGGAGCAAGTATTCTTGAAGCTTTGAAAAAGGTCGGAGGGGTGGAGGTAAAGGAAGTCCGCGACAAAGAGTTTGTCATATCGATCGACGGCGAGCAGGGCTTCTATATATATGAAGTCAATGGAAAGCCGCCTGATACTACTGTCGAAGAATTCAAGATTGAAAAAGATTCTACAATAGAATGGAAAAAACTGGTACCCGTGACGCGGAAGAGAATATTCGTAAAAATTGAAACGTAGTCATCATTACCCGTTCAGGTAATGGAAGGATTCCTGCCTCTGATATGGGTAATTTTCTGGTACGCCGTCAGCGCTCCCTTTATTGTCTATGGCGTGTGGAGATTGAAAAAAGTTGTAAATGAACATCCTGAATCAAAGCCCATGCTTGCGGTCGATTATCGATTACTTGCAAACATTATCATTTTTCAACACATAATCGTTCAATACTTTAGAAACGTTTATTATTTCATCACAGAATTCTTCGAACTTTTCTGCGTTCTTAGAAGAGTTAACAATAACAGTAATTTTACAATTCAAGTGTTCTACCTTTTTGAATTTTTGAATTGTTAAGGCGACCAGTAGATTATACCCATCATCCGGAGAACAGATATAGACATTTTTTGCCTTTTTCAATCCTGCCTTTCGCAATGCCTCTATATTGTCTGCATGCTCCCGAAATACTATATACCCTTCATTTTTCAAAGCAGTTGCAATTTCCAGATCTCTGACGATTGCCACTATTGGAACATTCATTGATTTCAAGCTTTTCAATAATTCTGAACACAGTGGAGTATATCCACATACAATAGAATGTTCTCCCAATCCTGTAAACTCCATACTTTCCATAACGTTCACCACTTTATTAACTCTTTGCTGCAACACTGGGCCTATAAATGTTGTGATTGCTCCCAGAAACGAAGCAATTCCCAGCACAGCAACAGATACCGTAAATAGTCGCGCTGTATTAGTTATCGGTAAAATATCTCCGAACCCCGTCGTAGTCAGCACCGCAAGAGTGTAATAGACGGCAGTATAAAAATCATGTATGGGGGGGTTGAATTGATTTCCCAGAAACAACGTTCCAGTTATTCCGTAAATAATAGATACTGATATTGCACCCAGTGCCAGCTTCCCTTCTGCCGATAATATTATACTTGATGGAAAAATGTACTCTTTCCTGTATCTTAACAATAAGGACAGCATCAAAATATTCGCACTTACTCCAAGTATATCAAAATATATCAGGCTGAGCCCTCGAATACGAACAAGTATTGAAAATAAAGATGTCAATATCAGAAATACTGCAAAATACCAGCTTATTCTTGTTCTTGCTTTTAATCCTTTTCCTACGAGTACCATGAATATACCAATAATAATCGAGGCAGTTCCACCAGCATGAAGTTGAAAAAGGGATAGGGATAGATTTTCAAGTAGCTTTCTACCAAATATTACTGATACTATCCCCAGGGATATTACATAAATTCCAAGCATCAACATCAAAAAAGGAACTATATTATGCAACTTTCTAAGATTCACGATATCGCCTTTTGTTGTATTCATACGCAATCATACCTAATGCAATCCATACGCCTGCGGCAATAATTGCATTTGTCTTCAGGTAAAAAACAAGTGCAAAGCAACTGATCAAGCCAAGTATTGGTGTAATTGGATAAAACGGCACTTTGAAGGTACGTTTTGCCTCAGGCATTTTTTTTCTCAACTGCAGCAGGCTCATATTGATGAAGAAGAACGTCATCAATGTCCCAAAGTTGAAAATTGAAGCGATCAATTGCAGATCCCCTTTTGTAACGATGATGATCAACGCGATCGCAACACCATTGATCAATACTGCATTGATAGGAACACCATTCTTTGAGATCCTTGCAAGAATATCAGGGATCACACGCTGTCTCGCCATCGAAAAAACCGCTCTTGATCCGCCGAGAATGGAAGCCATAGTCGCGGATGCTGTCGCGAATAGTGCTGAGATAGAAACGAATTTTAGCAAGAAAATATTGCTGGTTGCCACCCCAAGGGCGAGTTCAAGAGGAGCGTCTGAAGTCCCTATTATCTTCCAATCCACAAGTCCCACCTCAACGACCGAGACACCGATGTAAAGGACGGTGCAGATCAAAAATGCAAATATTAATGACCTGGGCACGTTTTTTTCAGGATCTTTCACTTCTTCGGCGATCATAGTGATGGTATTGAAGCCTATGAATGCGAAAAATATCAATGCTGCGCCTGAGAGCATTCCTGCAAAACCTTTAGGGAAAAATGGATGATAATTGGAAAAATTTCCATGCGAGAAAAGAAAAACCAATCCTACGATTATGAAAAGTGAAAGTGCGGTAACTTTAATGCCAACAAGCAGGTTATTTGTGCCCGATGCTTCTTTTATGCCTCTCAGGTTTATGAGCGTGAGGACAAGGGGCATCGCAACAGCAACTATTATTGTTACATTTTGAGCGGTCGGCGGGATTCCGGCAAAGTACACAAAGTACCCTGCAAACCCAACACTGATCGCGCTTGCACCTACGATATAGTCAAAGGATTGCATCCAGCCCACAACGAATCCCCAGAATTTTCCGAATGCTTTATGGGTATAAATATAGGAACCTCCAGCCTCGGTGATAAATGAGGATAGTTCAGCAGAGCTCAGTGCTGTTAGTAATGCAACGATTCCGGCAATCAGAAATGACAGTATGACCGCCGGTCCTGCAAACCCGGATGCAACTCCACTCAGGACAAAAATTCCCGCACCGATTATTGCACCGATCCCGATGCTCGCGGCCCCCCACAAACCAAGGTGTCTTTTCAGTTCAGCCATTCTTCTCAGTACTATTCAAATTTGCTCGTCAATTGATATAGCTATCCTGAGAGGTAGTTTAATTATCTTCCTGGACAATTCTTAGTAACGGAGTGATAAGGATGAATGATATGCAGAATCTTTTGGAACGACTTTCGAATGCCCATGGTGTTTCAGGGTATGAAGGAAGCGTAAGGCAGATTATTGAAGATGAAGTAAAACCGTATGTGGATGAGATCAGAACAGATAGGATGGGAAATTTGATCACCACTAAACGCGGAGGCTCGCCTGTGGTCATGCTCGCCGCTCATATGGACGAGGTTGGCCTTATGGCAAAATATGTCGATGATAAAGGTTTTATTCATTTTACGAAAACCGGGGGATGGTTTGACCAGACGCTTCTAAACCAGCGAATGATACTGCATACGGAAAATGGGAAAATTTACGGTGTCATCGGTTCAAAACCCCCGCATGTCATGAAAGAAGAGGATTTGAAGAAACCAGTTAAAGCCGATGAAATGTTCATTGATGTGGGCGCGACAAGCAAGGAAGATGCAGAAAAAATAGGTGTGAGAGCAGGAACGCCGATAACCCCTGATATGGAGTTCAAATCCTTAGGCAACGATCGTGTCACTGGTAAAGCTTTTGATAATCGTGCAGGCTGCACGATGCTCATTGAGGCACTTAGGCAGATGAAGGATGTAAAGGCTACAGTACATGCTGTTTTCACTGTGCAGGAAGAGGTGGGGTTAAAAGGGGCTAAAACATCTTCTTTCGGATTGAACCCGGATGTAGCAGTTGCGACCGACGTGACCATCACGGGTGACCATCCGGGTATCGAAAAGAAGGATTCCGCCATCGAGATGGGGAAAGGACCCGCAGTAACCGTGAGCGATGCTGAGGGCAGGGGAATAATAGTTCCTGAAAGCGTGCTGAAATGGCTAAAAGATGCGGCAGAATCAAATAATATCCCCTACCAGTTCGATGTGGGTATCGGCGGGATAACAGACGCAGCTGCCATACACCTGTCACGAGAAGGGATACCTTCAGGCGTTATAAGCCCACCTTCACGTTACATCCATACGCCTGTATCTGTATTGAGTATGGGGGATCTTGAAAACTGTGCTAAACTCGTTGCCCGAGCAGTGGAAATTGTGGACAGGTTTTTTTAATAGAGATTTCAATCAAAGATTATAGGAGATATAAATATGGTAGATTTCGATGAAATGGTTATTAATGCTGTAGAAAAGGTAATACCAAGCGTTGTGAACATTAGTGAAGTAAAGCTAATGAAAGATGCATATCTGCATGTCCACCCGGTTCCGGGCGTGGGTTCTGGCTTCATAATAACTAAGGATGGTTTTATACTCACCAATGCCCATGTGGTGCTGGGTTCCCAGGAGATAAAAGTGGCTTTGGAAGACGGGAGGATATTCCCGGGTGAGATAAGGGGCATTGATGCCATAAAGGACCTGGCAGTTATCAAGATCAAAGAGAGCGATCTGCCAGTTCCGAAGATGGCAAAAGACAACGATCTAAAAATCGGTCAGATGGCAATTGCTATTGGCAGTCCTCTTGGCCTAGTGGGAGGACCCACTGTCACTGCAGGTGTCATAAGCGCTTTGAACCGTTCAATCCAGACTGAGGCAACATTCATGGAAGGATTGATACAGACAGATGCTGCCATTAATCCAGGCAACAGCGGAGGGCCATTGATAAACAGCAAGGGTATGGTGATAGGAATGAACAGTGCAGTCATACCATTTGCACAGGGCATAGGGTTCGCCATACCTATACAGCCTGCCGTAGAAATTGCAGACCAGTTAATAAAGCACGGCGAAATCGTAAGACCGTGGATAAGTATCAATGCTGTGGACGTCAATCCCAAACTGGTGGCATATTATAACCTGCCCACTACTAAGGGGGTAGTTGTTACTGATGTAGTGAAAGGAAGCGAAGCTGATAAATCAGGGATAGAGGTGGCAGATATCTTGATCCGGATGGATGAGACAGAGATAAATAACGTTAGAGACCTTATCAAAGTGCTCAGTAAACATAAAGTCGGTGACAAAGTAACTATGGAATTCTTCAGAGGACACGAGAAAGTGAAGCTCAAGACAGTGCTTGAAAAGGCGCCATCTTTGCAGCGTTAACAGGTTCCATAATGAATCTTTCAGGTTAAATGAGGAAATTTATGGTAAGTAAATTATACAGAGAGATATTGATTGCGACGGATGGAGGAATCTTATGAAAACTTCGTTTCAAATAGGGAAAATAATGGGTATACCGATTAAACTGCACATAACATTTCTTCTGATTCTGCCATTCTTTGCATGGAGTTTTGCAGTCACCCCACCAAGGTTGGGTTTCAGCGATCAGGAGTTACCACTTCGATATGTCCTGTCGCTGGCTGCAGCAGTTTCGCTTTTTGTTTGTGTAGTATTGCATGAGCTGGGGCATTCTTACATAGCCAAAAAACACGGAACCAACATCAAGAATATAACACTTTTCCTTTTTGGCGGGGTTTCATCCCTGGAAGAGATTCCAAGAAATCCAAAGACTGAATTGAAAATGGCTCTGGCAGGCCCGGGTGTCAGTTTTTTGATTGCTTTAATATTGATAATTATATACCTATTTTTTAAACCCCCTGGTGAATCGTTTGTAGATTATTTATTTTTAAAGCCAATAAACGATCCTTATCTTCGCCTTGTCTGGATGATATCAATCATAAATATTATGCTGGGCATCTTTAATCTCCTTCCGGCATTTCCCATGGATGGCGGCAGGGTGCTCAGGGCATGGCTTGCAGAGCGGATGTCTTATATCAGGGCGACGCGGGAAGCAGCAGGTATAGGAAAGATGTTTGCCATCTTTATGGGGATTTTCGGATTATTCTACAACTTCTGGTTTCTTCTCATCGCATTCTTTATTTACATAGGCGCTTCGGAAGAAGAAAAATCCACAGAAATAAATGTGATACTTGAGGGCGTTAAAATAAAAGACATTATGTCAAAAGAAGTTCATACTGTAACTTCAGGAATGTCTGTTGAAGAGCTTGTGGAATATATATTCAGGTTCAAACATATGGGGTATCCGGTCGTGGATGATGGGCAGTTAAAGGGCATGGTAACATTTACAGACATGCAAAAAGTCCCCAGGGAAGAAAGGAAAGTCGTTAAAGTGTCACAGGTAATGAGCAAAAATATTATCGGTCTCCAGGAAGATGATGATGCAGTAAACGCATTAAAACTTATGACAGTGAATAACATCGGTCGTATAATAGTTAAAAAAGGCGAAAAAATTTCAGGTATAGTCTCAAGGACTGATCTCATGCGGGCTGTACAATTATTGGAATAATATGAGTGATAGGATACACGCAGTAAGTTACAATCTTAAATAATAAATAAACACAAAGAGAATATTCGTTAAAATTGAAACGTAGTCCATCATTACCCATTCAGGTAATAATTATTACCCAAAAACACAGATTCTTTTGTCATTGACTGCATGAAGCGTCTGATTAACTATGCACATAATGGAAGGATTTCTGCCCCTGATATGGGTAATTTTCTGGTACGCCGTCTCAGCTCCCTTTGTAGTCTATGGCGTGTGGAAACTGAAAAAAGTTGTTAGCGACCATCCTGAATCAAAGCCCATGCTTGCGGTTGCAGGCGCTTTTGCCTTCGTGCTGTCGTCGCTCAAGATACCCTCGGTTACGGGCAGTTGTTCTCATCCCACAGGCACAGGCTTTGGAGCTATCGTATTTGGGCCGGCTGTCATCTCTGTAATGAGTGTAATCGTGCTGCTATTCCAGGCGCTGCTGCTGGCTCACGGGGGTATCACCACTCTTGGCGCCAACACCTTTTCCATGGGAATTGTGGGACCTATCGTAGCATATATAGTTTATAAAGTTCTCCGCGGCATAGCAGGATTCAATATTGCGATATTCGCAGCGGCTACCCTTGGAGATTGGGCAACCTATGTTACTACCTCTATCCAACTGGCTCTTGCTTTTCCCGCTCCTGTGGGAGGAATTATGAAATCTTTCCTGGGATTCGCAGGCATCTTTGCAATTACACAGGTGCCACTGGCAATAATAGAGGGACTTGTCACCATGCTGCTTTTCAAGTATCTTTTAGAATTAAAACCCGACGTGTTCAGAGCATTCCACGTCAGTGATAAAGCAGCATTAGAGGAGGCAAAAAATGTCTGAACTGAAAAAACTCACATTAATCGTGGTGCTTTTGATTGCCGTTATTGTGCTGTTAACAGCTTTTGTGCCGCGTATGATAGGGCTCACTCCGGAATGGGGGGGGTCTGACGATGCTGCATCGAATAAAATAGGTGAGATGAACAGTGGTTATAAGCCCTGGTTTTCACCCATCTGGAAGCCGCCGAGCGGGGAAATAGAAACTCTTTTATTCTCATTGCAGGCAGCTATCGGCGCAGGTATTATCGGATACGTGGCAGGCCTGTACACCGGCAGAAAAGAGAAAACGAGAGACAATCCATGAGCCACTCGACTATAGACACCATAGCCCACACAAACAGGTTGAGACATATTGATACGCGATTGAAAGTCATCTTTGCCATCGCAACATTGCTAATTACTGTGGCATCAACATCCCCTATCCCACCCCTTTTAGCTTTCATCACAGCAAATATCCTTATTCTGTTTGCTGCAAAAATAAAATTCAGGACGTATTTTTTTCTTCTGTTAACGCCGCTTTTTTTTGGACTGACCGGCCTGCTGCTGATGTCGTTGTTTTTCGGATATAGCGACAGCCCTTTATATTCTTTTGAAATACTGTCACACACTTTTGTAGTGCAGAGAGAGGGAGTTAATATGGGACTGCTTGTGGCATCAAGAACCCTTGCAGGCTCAGCGTGTCTTTTATTTCTGGCGCTTACCACGCCAATGACAGAACTGTTTACTGGATTAAGATGGCTCAGAATACCAGAGGTTGTAATCGAACTTGCCATGATGATATACCGCTACATTTTTATGTTCTTAGAGGAAGCAGAACGCATGTGGCTTGCCTCTCAAATGAGGGGCGAGAGTAATTTTCGCACAAAAATCGACGTGTTTTCAATGCTTATCGGCACGCTTTTCCTGCGTACCATACATCAGGGTGAAAAACTCTTTGTAGCCATGAATTCCCGCTGCTACGACGGTGAAACAAATAGCCTTGCCTATCAGGAAAACAAAACAAAAATAAGCATCACAGCACTCTTTGCAATTTTATTATTTGAGGCGGTTCTCGCTTTCGTAACAATCCTGACACAAAACGCGGTATTGATCTGATTGGAAGAAAAATTATGAATATCATCGATGCACAAAACGTGACCTACCAGTATCCCGATGGTACAAAAGCCCTGGATGATATTGATTTCTCATTTGAAAAAGGAAGCATCACAGCAATCCTCGGCCAAAATGGCGCTGGCAAATCCACTCTTCTTCTTCACCTGAATGCCACCTTGAAGCCCACAAATGGTACTGTGTATCTGAAAGGCGAACCTTTCGCCTACGATAAAAAGGGCTTACACCACATTCGTCGCACCGTCGGAATGGTGTTCCAGAACCCTGACGACCAGCTCCTTGCACCCACTGTTTTGCAAGATGTAGCATTCGGTCCTAAAAACCTGAAACTTACAGATGCGGAAATAAAACACAGGGTGAATGAAGCCCTCCGCCTTGTGGGGATGGAAGCTTATGCCGATAAACCGCCGCATTTCCTGAGCGGTGGACAGAAAAAGCGAGTGGCTATTGCAGGTGTGATCGCGATGCAGCCTGAAATCATGGTGCTGGATGAACCAACCGCCGGGCTGGATCCGCAGGGTTGCGCCGAAATTATCGAGATTCTGGATGAATTAAACGCTGAGGGAAGGACGCTCATTTTCTCTACTCATGATGTTGACCTGGCGGCGAAATGGGCAGATGAAATATATGTCCTTCATGAAGGGAAAATTAAAAAGCGTGGTGCTCCACCTCAAATATTTGCTGACCATACCATGATTTCCGAGACCGGTCTTAAACTTCCAACCTTTATTCAGACTTTTCGTGAGTTAAAGGTGAGAGGCATATCCGGAGGAGATTCACCGCTAACCATGCTGAATTTTGTAGAGTCGGTATCGAAACCTTTTGATATTCTTAAAATGAGATGCGCGATAGCGGGCGCAGATGTATGTGTTGGGGAAAATGTGGGTCTGATTATGAAAAACGGTACACTCTGCACAATCAGAGTTGATGCTGATTTGAACGCTAAGACTACTGCCTTCGGCAGAGTAATGCATAATGCAAAAGCTGGCGAGGATATTGTGGTTAGCGAAATAACAGGAACAATTACACCAAAAACCGGGGATATCCATATAGTGCCCATCCCGCGTGTAATAGAAGGGGGCTCAAGGGCAGTCGACCTGGAAACGATACGTACAATAATAGCCGAGCGCAGCCCACATAAAATAGGGGCTATGGGAACCTCTGCAAAAGTAGTGGTTAGAAAAGCAGGTATTCATTGCGATTTTGAGGTGGATGTAATCCAGTCAAGCATACTTGCTGCCCTGAGAGGACTGAATGTTATGGTATTTGCCACTGGCGGTATGGTTGATCGTTTTATTCAGACAATAGAAAACAACAATAAGCATAGTGGGCAGGAAATTAAATTTTCATCACTGGCTATCCAGGCATCATTATAGTTGGTTTGATCTACCTTTTTAACTATAACGCTTCAACCAAAAATCACATCCGAGGTCCAAGTACCAGTGCTATTTTATACTTCCTGCCCGGGCTTTATCGTGGTCAGCTTCACGTTCTTTACGCCCTTCAGCGCCATGACCCGTTCAGCTATATATTTTACATCCTTTCCCTCTCCGCGCAGTATGACAACTTCCATACATTCGTCATGGCTTATATGAACATGTACAGCCGACCTTGTAATACCAGAAAACTCATGCTCTATGTCCAGTAGCGAGGTAACAAGCCCGCGCTGGGAATGATCATACGTCATGGATAAAATACCAATTCTCTCACCTTCGACCTCGCTCATCCAATCATAATAACGGATATAGCTTCTTATTGCGTCGCGTATGCCCTCAGAACGCGATGAATAGCCTCTTTTTGTTATGATTTTATCGAATTTTTCAAGCAGGTTCTCCGGAAGAGAAACGCCGATTCTTGACAGGTCTTGCTCCATATTAAGTCTCCTTATCAACAATTGAAGTTGTACAGTATAATCTTTTGCATTTTTTATAAACTTAGATAGAAAAACTATATAAATAAGTAATACTTTTATGATATATTGTATTACTAAATATGAAAATACTTCATATTAGTATGTCAAAAGAGGTGATAAAAAGATGGCAAATGGAAGCACTGAAAACATAAAAAACGAGGTCGAATCGATTGTGAACGAGGCAGTGAATAGGATATACAAGCAGGGTCAGAAGGTCCTGGATGCCTTCAACTGGGCAGTCGGTCAGATAAAAGACCAGCACGGGGAAGGCTACCATTCTCTGGCGATCCTGGATGTCATGTACCCGAAACTTGCACCCAGGGAACAAAAGCTCCTCGCTATGCGGATACCGTGCGGCGATGCCATGGACTGGTAAAAAGAAATCTTATCGGGGGGATAATTCCCCCACCTCCTATTTTTCCCAATCGCAAACTTATTTTCCAATCAACATTACAAACGATATTCAGGATGACCCCCTGCTGTCTACTATTGTGCAAAATCTAATATACTATAATGATTTATTGTGCATTATCTGGATATTACAAAATTGTAAATTCGTAATACAATATTTGTAAATATTTAGAGAAGTGTATTAATTTTCAATTAAGGAGGTATAAAATTTGCACATTCCAGACGGATACATCCCGCTATCACAGGCTGCAATCTACTGGCTCATCGCCATAATTTTCATCGCACGCTCTGTAAAATGGGCGCGCAAAGACTTAAACGAAAACATGATACCGCTCTTCGGAGTGCTCGCGGCTGGCATGTTCGTGCTCCAGACAATAAACATCGCAGCCAACCTGCTCATACCCATACCCATGCTGGGCGGCGTAAGCTGGCATGTGGTGGGAGCAGCGCTCACCGCAATAATATTCGCAAGTCCCTGGGCTGCGGTGCTGCTCATGACGCTTGTGCTTGCAGTGCAATCGCTTTTCGGGGACGGCGGGATAACAGCCATGGGAGCGAACATAATGAACATGGGAATTATTGGCGGTTTCCTGGGATATTACAGTTTCATCGGTATAAGCAAATTATCGGTAAAGAGGGAGATTGCCCTGTTCGCAGGCGCGTGGCTCAGCATGATTTTACCCGCTATCGCCCTCGCCTTTGAACTATGGTTTGCAGGCACATTCCCGCTGAAGCAGGGTGTTCTCCTCATGGGCACATTCCAGGGCGTGGCTGGAATTGGAGAAGGGCTTATAACTGTAATCGTATTCGGCGCCATAATAAAAGCGAGACCGGATATTATTGCCGAAGATGCCTACACGAAAGTCAGTACACTGAAGGTGGCTGCCGCAGGTATTATCGCTGTCTTTGGTCTTGCAATAGCCGCGCCGTTCCTGGCGTCCAGCAACCCAGACGGACTCCAGCAGACTGCCGACATGGTTATAAAAAATGAATTAAACAGCGTAATAGCTCCAATAACGCCTCTATTCCCGAATTATTCCATTCCAGGTATGGGAGTGGAAGGAAGAGTTGCTGCTATCGTTATCGGGTTTGCAGCTATAATTTTATTATGGCTGGGTGCTGCAAAGCTCCTGAAAAGGGTGTAATATGAAAAACTTTAAGAACGTTTTATCAAACGACGGGTATGGGACGCCATACCCGAACACGCCCTCCCGAAAACCTTTGGGAAAGCTTTACCAAAAACCGTTGCGCCTGTTTATGGGCGCATACACGTATGGCTTTGCCATACGTAAACCTTTAGGAAAGGTTTATCAAAAACCGT
>JAHFCV010000010.1 GCA_023249275.1 Candidatus Methanoperedens sp. | reverse complement strand
AATGGCTTGCATGTTCTAACTCTACCATCTATGTTAATATGTACCCACGCTTAAAAAAAGTTCGTACTATGGTTTGTCCCAACCGCAGCAGAGCTGCGGGGTATAGTAATCAAAGATAAAGTCACCCTCAGAACGCAATGCCACATTGGAAAATGCTTCCAAAACATCCCTATGGAGAGAGTGAAAGTGGTCTTGAATTAAATCTTCTCTATAGCTTATTTTGAGCAATTCTAAAAGATAAGGAATAGATTCAGAAATATACAATTTTCTTAGTGAATTTTCGTTGATATAATATGGATATTTATTATGTTTCTTCATATAAGTCACATAAAATTCTATTCCTTTCAAATTTTGGAGTTCCATTAAATACTCCGCAGCTTTCAATTGGTCTTCTTCACTTCCATTGTCAATAATATTCAAAAGATAAGATTCACAAGAATTAGCATTATTATCTATAAGTTCTCTTACAACACTCCACTTAAACTTGTCTTGAATTTTTGGCAATATCTCTTCTAGTTCTGACAATGTACCTGACATTTCACTAATAGTATCGAGTGCTAGTTTTCGTGTATCATAACCTCGATTTATATCAACAATAATTCCACTACAGTATTGTAAAATATCTCTAATGTTGTGTTTTTTGCACCATGTAAGGTGATTTTTCAAAATAAAATTACATTCAATTCCTTCATATAAATTCTCTAAAACTCGTTTTTTCATATCTTGAAAATCTAATTTCAACTCAAGATATTCAATTCCAACTAAATCACTTTTTTCAAACCAATCAAATGAAATCAAATCAAGCAAAGTGCTTTTAGGATAGTGGATATCGAATTTTCTCAAAAAATACCATAAAATGATGGCCGTAGGATTTGCACTTGTTTTTTGATCTTTTTCGGTGATGGATTGTTTAAAATCTACATTAGCAAGATTTGAAATGCACCAATCAGATACGACCTTTTTTTGTTTTTCTGAAAGATTAATTTCTTCACTACGTTGTAATTTATCATATATATTATTAATACAAAATAAATCCCAATTCAAATTATTGATATATTCAATAGCTCTCCTTAGTGATACTGTCTGATCACCTGCAATTTTGCATAATGTATGAATCACCAATTCTGAAAAATAATAATCATGCTTCTTAATTTTGAGTAATATAAGTTCTTTACGTGTGAATTCTTTTCCTGAATTTATTTCAAATACCCTCTCGATTTCTTTAGAAAATGATTTTTTATCAAAAAGTAAATCAACATCTTTCGACATCCTGTGTTTTTCATCATCATAATTTCCCTCTTGAGGTGGTATAAATCTATTTCCGAAGTTTTCATTGATTAAATTATTAAATAGTATGCTCATTTTCTCATTTATAAATTTTAATTCGTGCTTGAATTCCCACATTTCACTTTCTGTGATTTTTTTATCTTTATGTTCTTTAATTATGAATTCAATACAACTTAAGTCAGCTAAAGTTGCCATGACCAAAAATGAACTCCCCCCTTCCTTCTTATTTGAATAGATTTTTTGAAAAGCTTGCAGCTTTGTACCCGTTTTTTCAAAGAAATATATAAAATGCTTAGCCTGGTCTATGTGATATTCTAGTAATAACGCTTTAAGCAATTCTAAGCATAAATCTAAAATTGATGAATCCTCTAAATATGCATCAGCCGAATTACTTATAAATCCAATTTCATCATCATGATATAATTCATCTAGATATTTTGTATGTTTTATAAAAAATGTCAATATCTTCATTAATGATTCTGAAGATTTAGTCGTATTAAGCCCTTTTAATAAATACATAAATTCTGAAGAAGAGAAAACATCTCTATCTAGTGCAAGATTGATACCATACAGGAAAACATCTATGTTTTCATCAAGATAATCGCTATTGCATAATAGAAAATATAGGCCTGATCTGATTCTTTCATTGTCGGATAGTTTCAATATTGGTATAATTTGATTAATTGTTTCTTTCGTATCAAATTTATGAATTGATAAACATCTCATGGCATAATTTTGGACCAATTCAAGATAATTATTATCTAAAGCATACTTTACCAAAAACTCCTTTACTTTATCCCTTTCAGTGAATGGAATCTCTAAATTACACAGCAATTCAATTGAGTTTATAATGGTAGTATAATGTTCACTATTTTCAGCTTCATTCAACAAGAAACCAGTAACTTCATCAGATTGTCCAAATCTGGCAAGTTCATGAGATTCGAACCAGACACCCCCAATCAAAATCCTCTTTGCTTTATATTCACTAAATATTTCCTTGAATATTTGGATTCTTTTCGACACATCAATTTTATCAGATTCAAACTTTACACAAAGTTTAGGATCTATCATTAAAATCCAATCTAATAAATCTTGATTATCATAGAGACTAATGAGAAAAGAAATTGTGTTTATCCAAGATGGAATGATTTTATGGTAATCGGGTTCAAAAGCGATATATTTTTTAATTATTTCAAGTGGTAGAGTTGATAATTTTTTTGCAGCTAGATATTCCTGAAAATTATTGTGCTCAAATTGCCACATCACTATATCTTTTTCTTGTTTTTTCCATACTGTACAATATTGCATTAATTCCCGTGAAGAGGTCTCTGGCAATAATTGCTTAAACTCATCGTCTTTTATATAATTGCGACTTAAGCATTCCATTGATAGAGCAATGTATTCCAGATTTTCAATTATTTTGTCTTTGTCTGGATTCAATTCCTTCGTTTTCCGATAGTGTGCAACATCACGTTGAATTCTTGAATCTAAAATAGCTTTAAATATTTCAGCTTTGCTAGTTGGCAGATTGTGATTTTTTTTAAACAATTCAGTTAAATGAATTAAATAAAAGGGAACCTTTAGAAGATTATATAAATTATGACGCTCTATTGAAGCAAAAAACTCAGTTGAGTTTGAATTCAATTTGTTTTCTACATAACCTTTTATTTCGCCATGTTCTAACTCAACAAGTATGTAGGATTTGAAATCACTCAACAAAGCCGTGCGATTTCCAGTTTCAATATTATAAAAATTATTTCTACATGAAACAATAACATGTATATCAGGATACTTATCTGCAAATTGCTCGATTTCACGAATAGCATCCAGTTTGTTCTTGCTTTGAATTTCATCAAATCCATCCAGAATAACAAGCAATTTATTTTCGGGAATGAGTTCCCAGTAACTTGGAAAATATTCGGAAATGTTTTTACTTGTATATTTATTCAGAGAGACAAAAATTGGGCGGTAAGAATCGTTGGATTGAGAATAATGATAAGCGATTTGCTTTAATTCCGTAGTTTTTCCCATTCCACCATCACTAAGAAGTGAAATATGCTTATTTTTCTCGATAGCTTGAAAAATACTTTCTGAATCATTGTTTAAAAAGTGTACAGTCAAAGAATTGTAATCTTCTACAGAACATACTTTTCTTGGTAAGTAATCAGGAATACGTTTATAATCACTCAAAGATTCATAAAATTCTCGTATTTTTCTATACTGTATTATAAAATTATCATAACTGGCTGAAGCTTTCAGAGATTGGATATCTCCATCATTAATTAATTTTGTTAATGTTTCATTACATCCTTCAATCAATATATCAAAAAGTTTTGTAGAAAAATTGCGAGCTTTATATTCTTCTAACTTAAAATATTCTATAACTAGCTGTTCAAATTCAGAATCTATCTTGTTTATATCTAAAAAACCTAGTGTATCTGATTGATTTGGAGCATATATTTTCTCAATAATATCTTCAATATCGGGATACTTAAAGAAGTTGCACAATAATTTATAATCTATTTTTTTAATGTCATTAGTTAGTAAAATATCATTTATCAGTTCAATATCACTTTCAATTATGAAACTAAAATCTGTTTTTTGGAATAGCCGGGTTTCAATATTTTCATTCCTAAACATTCGTTTGTTTATGAAACCGATACCATTTGATATTATTTTTAAAATATTTAATTCCATATATAACCCAATCAAAAAATACACATGATCATTCTATTCAATTTCAATTATCCGGTTTCAACCCCTCATATAATCCCCATCTCCCCCAACCTCTCCGGCAGATACTTATCCGTAACATAATCCAGCCCCTTCCCCGCAAAAGCCTGCTGCTCAGCCTTCTTCCCAATCTTCAGCATCAAATTTATCTGGTCTTTCCAGTACGGCGTATCAAACCTCGGGTCTGTAAGCTCGCTTTGCAGCGCCTTGACATCCTGGTCGTTCAGCTTGTCCGTGGAAAGCTCGTACTCCACGATATCAGTTGACTGCACGCCAATGAACTTTGCCGCAGGCGTAGCCATGAACTCGGAGAGATGCGCGCTCTTGATGGCGCCGTAGGCTACGCTTGCGTATATGCGGAAGCTCCATGGGTCGCCGTCAGTGAACACCACGACCGGCAGCTTGAGTTCCTCGTTCATGCGCTTTATGATGCGCCGGGTGCTGCGCGCAGGTTGACCCTTCAAGTGCACAAGGATGGCATCGAATTTCTCGTCAAATCCGTTCTCGATAAGCCTGTCCTGCATACCGCCTGTCTCGATAGCGATAATGAACTTCGCATCATGCTCCACGAACTTTATTGTCTCCACGTTGTAAGGTATCTGGTATCCTGCTTCGCCAACCTCGTCCTGGCAGTGCATGGTACGGTCGCCGCGCTTTGTTAATTCCTTGATTTTGATCGGCCCATATAGAGTCGCGCCATTCTCCTCAGGGCGCACATGGAAATCCTCGCGCTGCAATCCTGTTATTATCTCAAGGTCTTCAATCAGCCGGTCGCTTTCAGACTGTTCGTTGAATTTTGCGATATCCCAGTTCTCGCTGATGTAATACAATTCTCTCAGGGTCGAACTCTTGTTCAGGTCAAGATGTCCTTTCATTAAAAGTTCCACCACATGCGAGGTCTTAAGAAGCTGCGTTGCGCCCTTCACGGTTTTCGCGCTGCGCATGCTCTCGCTGTCTCCATAGACCCATACATCGCTGTCCACGTTCAATTCGATGTTCTTCTTGGTGCGTGAGGGCAGCGTGATATGAGGAATGGTCTCGCTCTCGAATTGCTCATAGAAATCCTGGATGAGTTTCTTTAAAGTCGTCTTTGAGAGGGAATCTCGTATCTGCTTATTGCTCATCTGCGTTTCATTCATACATTAACCGCCTTTGCGCCTGTTATAAGTTCGCTCTCGATGCCCTCAACCACAAGCTGGGGCAGTTTTCCCGCCTCTTCAAGAGCGATATCCAGCCTGTAGATAATGGCTTTCTGCTCACCCGGCTTGAGTGATACCTTCCACACATAATCAATCTGCTTCCCAACAGGGATTTTCTTGGGTTCAGGGCTTGGCGATTCGATGGAATAAGGAAGCGTCTCATGAAGAGCAAAATGATGCACCGAATCACCGTGATTCTTAAAGCGTATCTCCACATCGCATCCTTTCCCGTTCTGCTTCACCACGCGCTGGCAAAATACATTCCCCATGATTTTCGCAACGATAGGCGTAATATCAGGCGTGGGTCTATCAAGAATCTCGCCCACTTTTTTGGCTATGCGCGGCAGTATGGAATAGATGATTTCTTCTTTTTCCCTGCGTTTTTCAAGATTATCCTGCCTTGACAAATAGAGCTTGAGCCGCCGCGCCACATCCTTGAGCGCAAGTTCCACCTCTCCCATGATTTCAGGGACGTCTGCTATCGCTTCTTTTGATTCCGAGGTAAAAGGGATATGGGTCGATGCAACATGCACTAAAATTATAGCAGGACCAATTGGAAGCGAGCCGCCAGGCTGGTCAAGAGAATAGTTTCTCCAGCTTATATTCTCGATAGCATGGGTTATGGCACAGGCTCCCTGCTGGTAAAGAAGCGGCACGCGGTTGGCAAACCTGAGTATCTCCACTTTGTCCTCTTTTGGGAGGTTCCCGCCGTAAGCGATTCCCGCCTCAACCTGGAATGGGTGACCGCTGTGCACAGCCGCAGGACGCGTTGTGGTCTCAATAAAATCCACTGTATGCTCTTTCCCGACACCTTTTCTGATAAGCTCCTCCGTAATTGGAGAAAGGCAATCGGTAGATGGCGCCAGTATCTTTGCTTTCTTGAATGCCTCATGAAGCCTTTTCGCTTCATCAAGTTTTATCGCCTTCGGGTCGGTTTCGGGGTCAATTCCTGCTTTACTGCAAATCTCCTTGGCTGTCTGGGCGCCAATTCTTGAAAATGAGCTTCGCAAAAATGAATCAAGTGTGTCTGTTTCGCAATACCGCAGCATCTTCATCAGGGTTCCAAGCTCTATGCCATGAGGGTGCGGGAGTATTTCCACAGCCTGCACAGGCTGTTTGTCGGTCGCCCTTTCAAATATTATCTGGTTATTATCAGGTTCAATAAGTGTAATGCGGGCATGGGGATTTACTATCGCCGTATCCTTCAGGTATTCATAAACAGATTGCCTTCGTCCCTTGATATACGAGGCTTCCATCTCAAGCTCGATGCGCGTGCCCCGCAGCCTGTCCCAGTCGGTTATCTTATCGACAAGGATTTCAGGCTCATTCGTCTGGGTGTTTATGAGCAGTTCAAAATAATGAGCAGGCGCATCCCTGTCAATTTTTGATACGATTTTTGCAGGGCGTCCCGACGTGAGCTGCGAATACAATACGGTCGCCGAGATACCTATCCCCTGCTGCCCGCGGCTTTGTTTGACTGCATGGAAACGTGAACCGTAGAGCAATTTGGCAAAAACCCTGGGGATTTGTTCTTTCACAATTCCAGGCCCGTTATCTTCCACGATAAGCGTCAGGTTGTTTTTGGACGCATTTTCAAGTTTAATTAAAATATCCGGAAGTATTCCTGCTTCCTCGCATGCGTCAAGAGAATTGTCTACCGCTTCTTTAACCGATGTCAACAGGCTTCGCGTACTTGAATCGAATCCAAGTATTTGCCTGTTTTTCTCAAAAAATTCAGCGATACTGATTGCCTTTTGCTTTTTCGCAAGTTCTTCGGCAATGACCATTAAGTTAAAGCTCCGCTCCTACTATTGTTTGTGTCGCAGTGACATTCTCGCTTTCCCTGATTGTATCCACAAGCTTATTGAGCGCGCTTAATCCCTCAACATTGCTTATCACTACAAAATCGTATTCTCCGAACACATGATATACATCCTTTATTCCTTTTATCTTTACAAGCTCATTATAAGCTGCTTTTTCCTGTCCCGGCACAACATTCACAAGCGTTACTCCGATTACCAAATTAATCACTTCCTTTTTAATTGTCGAATTCTGGTTTTTTAGTTGAGATATGCTTTAATACTAAAAAAGCTTTGTTCACAGCGCGATTTTGAAATTTCTGCAATAGTTAATGAATGGAGCGTGAAGGAAAATTTCAAATATAATAAATACGTAGTCTCCCGAAAATAATCAAGGGTGTATATCTATGGAATCAACGAAATCGTTGTGCCCTGAATGCCTTGCTGTTATTGATGCTTCAATACTCGAAGAGAATGGAAAAATCATTCTTGAAAAAACATGCAGCAAACACGGGTATTTCAAAGATATTTATTGGTCAAGTTCAAAGCAGTTTAAACGTTTTGAAAGGTTCTGGCATGACGGGGACGGTATATCAAATCCGATCGGTTTAGATGGAAATTGCCCTCAGTCATGCGGGATATGTTCTTCTCATAAGACAAGTACCATCCTTGCTAATATTGATGTCACCAACAGGTGCAACCAGGCATGCCCTGTATGCTTTGCGAATGCCTCGGCTTCCGGATATCTGTACGAACCAACCCTTGCACAAATAAGGGAGATGATGCAGATGCTCCGGAACGAAAAACCGGTGCCCTGCCCCGCCGTCCAGTTTTCAGGGGGTGAACCAACGATGCGCGATGACATTGTCCAGATTGTCAGGATGGCTCACGAATTTAAGTTTACCCAGATACAGATGGCAACCAACGGTATTAAACTGGCAAAGAGCCCGAAACTGTGCGAAGAACTGAATGCAGCGGGTCTTCATACTGTTTATTTGCAGTTTGATGGTGTAACCAGGGAACCATACATAATAAACAGGGGTTATAATGCGCTGCCGCATAAACTCAAAGCCATTGAAAACTGCAGAATGGGCGGACTGACGAGTATTTCTCTTGTGCCCACGCTTGCAAAAGGCGTGAACGATATGCAGGTAGGGGATATTATCAGGTTTGCTGTTGCCAACATGGATGCGGTGAAAGGAATTAATTTCCAGCCTATTTCTTTTGCAGGAAGGATAAATAAGAAAGAGAGGATGAAAAAAAGAATCACTATTCCCGATTTATTTAATTTGATAGAAACCCAGACAGACGGGGCAATTACAGCAGATGATTTCTATCCTGTTCCTTTTGTTGTGCCCATATCACATTTCGTTGCTGCGGAAGAGGGTATCCCCAATATTGAATTCACGGTTCATCCCCACTGCGGTACGGGCACATACGTCTATGTGGAAAACGGTAAAATGATACCTATAACCCGTTTTATAGACGTGGAAGGACTTCTTGAACAAATCAATGAACTGGCATTGAACGGCGACAAGTGGCTTGGCAAGTCCCTTGGAAAAATAAAAAGGATAGGCAGCCTGATTTCGGCATTGCCAAAGTATATCGATATGGCAAAAGCGCCAAAATCCGTAGATGTAACAAAACTTTTCATTGACGTTCTCAGGGAAGGGACAGGAGAAGCTACTAAAGAATTCCACCGTCATACCCTTTTCATAGGCGCCATGCATTTTATGGATTTATATAATATCGACCTTGAAAGGATAAAGCGATGTGGCGTCCATTATGCCACTCCGGATGGGAGAATCATACCGTTCTGTACCTATAACACGATACATCGGGTGGCAGTTGAGAAGAAGTTTTCAACACCCTTAATAAGGGTAAGGGCGCATTAAAACAGAATAATGACCTCAAGCAGCCCGCTTTATCTTCCAAGATATTTTGAAGTGATGAAGGATAAACTTCCATCACAGTTCTTGATTTCCCAATCAGTGAGTGTTGATTTCAATAAGGATTCCACACTTCCTGAACTCTGGAAAATACACGATACTGCGATGCGCTCTTTTCATGAGATATTCGATAGTATTGCATCTATCGAAGAACTCACACCCCGCGCCAGCCCATCGCTTCTTGACCTGAAGGTTGCTATCGCGGATAAAATACTCCAGAGCTGTCATTTTTGCCAGAGGCGATGCGGGATAAACCGTAAAAAGAAAGAAATAGGTTATTGCAGGCTGGATGCTGTCTCGCGCTATTCAGCCGAGTTCCTGCATCGCGGCGAGGAGCCGGAACTTGTTCCATCGCATACGATTTTCTTTACTGGCTGTAATTTTTCCTGTGTTTACTGCCAGAACTGGCAGATTTCCACGGCTCCGCAAAGCGGTATTTCCATATTACCTGAAGAACTTGCCAGAATAATCACGCTTCGGCGCGCTTATGGCTCAAGGAATGTGAATTTTGTGACCCCGACTCCCCATACCCATACCATCCTGAAAATCCTGAATGCGCTGAAAGTCAATGTACCTGTTGTGTGGAACTCCAACATGTATTACTCGTTGGAGATTGCTCATTTGCTTGAGGGCGTTGTTGATGTATATCTCGGAGATTTCAGGTACGGGAACGATGAATGCGCAAAAAAATATTCAAAAGCGCCTGATTATCTTTCAGTGGTGACCAGGAATTTTATAGAAGCCTACTCAAACGGTGAGCTCCTCCTGCGACAGCTTGTTCTTCCGGGACATATCGAATGCTGCACAAGACCCATAGTTAAGTGGACTAAAGAGCATATCCCGAAGGTCAGGTTCAACCTGATGTTCCAGTACCGACCTGATTACAGGGCTTACGAATACCCTGAGATTAACAGGTGCCTTACAAGAGAAGAAATCCAGCAGGCTCTTGATGTCGTAAAAGAGTCGGGGCTTGAAGACTTACTTGTATGATTTCCGGTTTCTAAAAACGATGCCCTTATTTACTATCTGTATCTAAGACGGCATAAATGGAAGAACTTTCACCGATAATAGAAAAAATACATGCATCTTCTGAACTTGATTTTGAGGACGGCATGCTCCTCATGGAGTCCAGAAACCTCCCGCTCATAGGAGCGCTTGCGGATTACGTACGCAGAAGAACCGTCGGCGACAGGGTCATGTTTGTAACCAACTGCCATATAAATTACACAAACGTCTGCACTTCAAAATGCAGTTTCTGCGCGTATTTCAGGGAAGAAGGGCAGAAAGGAGCGTTTACCCTTACTATTGATGAGATATTGGAAAAGGCTGAAAAAGCCCGAAGCATGGGCGCAACTGAACTTCATATCGTGGGCTCTCTTAACCCAAAACTCCCTTTTGAATATTATGAGAAAGTACTCAGCAGGCTTCATGAAAAGTATCCTTCAATGTCATTAAAGGCTTACACCGCAGTCGAAATTGCGCATCTTTCTCAAACTTCGGGGATGAGTGTAAAAGAGATACTTTTGCGCCTGAAAAAAGCGGGACTTACAGGTCTTCCTGGAGGCGGCGGGGAAATATTCAATGAAGAGATACGGAAAAAGCTCTGCCCGAACAAAATAAGCGGTGAACAATGGCTAAAAGTTATGGAAACCGCCCACAAGCTGGGCATAAAAAGCAACGCCACGATGCTCTACGGTCACATCGAGACTAACGCCGATATTGTTGACCATATTCTCAGGATAAGAAAACTGCAGAAAAAAACACGCGGCTTCCAGGCATTTATACCGTTGAGTTTCCATCCTGACAATACAGAGCTTCAGAAAAACGGCGTGAAAGGTCCCACAGGATTTGATGACCTGAAAACAATTGCAGTATCCCGCCTTTTATTGGACGGTTATGTTAATAATATCAAGACATACTGGGTTATGGTGGGCGAGAAGCTCGCGCAGGTTGCGCTGCATTATGGCGCAAACGACATTGACGGCACTGTAATGGAAGAGCGTATCACTCATGCAGCAGGGGGCGCAACGCCTGAATACATGCCGAAGGAGAGACTGATTTATTTAATAAAAAATGCGGGCAGGATTCCGGTGGAAAGAACTACGAATTATGAAATAATAAAAGAGTATAAATGATGCGCTCCCGAATTTATCCCCACACCACATCCTTCCTCTTCCCGATCACCACATTTCCCTTATCATCATTAACATACACCGCAATGCTAATAACATCCCCTTCATTAACAGGTTGACCCAGACCCACAATTAATTCGTACATTCCCTTATCATGAATAGGAACCGAAGTCCATTCACTGATCATCATTTTATTCCTGAACAATCCCACACTAATTCCGGGCAAATACATATCATTGCCTTTCGGTGCAGCGAGTTTTTTCAAATATAGTTTATCAAGAGATACATCCCCTATCAACACATCGCGTTCCGATGCATTAAAACGTGAAGCAGTAAACGGCGCATCCCCGGTTAATTCAACAGTAACTTTCGCAGCTACAACTTCTTTTTGCCCGATTAAATAAATTCCGGATAGTATTATAATGATTACAAAAATAATTATGTACAGAGTTTTTGAAAAAAGATTCATTTTAATTTATGCCTTGATTATTCGCCAGCGGATGTGGTATTTACCAATGTCTGGTTTAGTGAGAACGATAAATTCCATGAGCCGCCCGTAAGATTTGCGTTAATACCATAGCCGCCTGGCCTTCTCCAGGTAACATTGATCATTGTATGGGTATGGCATCCCACGCATGCTTCATTCCCGCCTTTTAACAGGCTGGTCTGGTTCGAAGCATTATAATAACTCCCATGCGCTTCCTGGGAACCTGTGATTTCATCAACAATTAAATCATGGCAAAACACACATTCAACAGTAACTGCAGCATGGGCGTTAGGATTGGAGGTCACATTTGTTTCCGTATATGCCGAAATTCCGACGTCCCAGAACGGTGGTACAGCGCCTGTCCTGTGGCAGGCATTGCATGTCTGCCCAAACGACCAGTGCGGTGGCTGCGTACCCCCGCCGGAAGGATATATTTCATTATAAATATCATTATGGCATTTCATGCAATTTACCTCGCTGCCGTTAACGAAAGTGTGCTGTCCTGAAAATATGGACAGGGTAGCTGGCAAGAAATACATACCAACGGCTAGCAGAGCTATTGTTAACAAAACTGTTTTTCCAGGTCCGCTTGCGCTTCTATCCATAAGTATTAAATTGAAGTTTTCCCTTCCTGTTTTGTATAATATGTTGTGATATTCCGGTATCCAGTAACCCCGCCATTATTCCAGGTCGAACTTAAATAAGCAGGGGCTGTCAAATTCATTATCCCGAGCCCGCCGTACCCGGCACCATCATCGATTAATTCTATATATACACCTGTTTTTATTCGCGGTGCCATTATCACGCCTTTTTGATCGACAGAACCCGAATTCCAGCTGGTGTTGTCGGAGGCTGAATAATAATTGTAGCCTGAGGATACAGTCTCCTGATATTTAACACTCCTTTCGAGTTTAATTTCCGTTAATCCGCCCGCTGAGGTTATTGTAAGAGTGCTTTCTGTATCGGGATAATACACGGTTTTGTTCTTTAGATTGGCATACTCATGCTCCTCTACGATACCTGAGTCGTTGGAGACATGGATATGCAGGGAATCTACTGGAAAGATGATTTCTTTGTTTATGGTCAGTTTATAATAGAATTTCTCAACTATTCTCTTCTCTGTATAATCCGAAACTTCTATGTGTGTTCCTCCTCCATCTGCTGAATTTAGGTTCTTGCTGTTGTGATAGTCATCGTCCTGGGAATAATACATTGTTGTATAGTCAGCCTGGTTCAACGAAAGCTTGGTTATTTCAACGTTAAAGTCCTGCTGGTTATTCCCGGTATTATCATCTGCAGGAGTTGAATCTTCAATTACTGCAGATAAATTATGTATTCCGACCTGATTTATCTGCAAGGAGAGCGAAATGGATACATTCCCACCCGCTGATACTGTTGAAGAGGTTGAAGCCAGGATATTAACGCCTTCTTTGATAACTACGGTGAAGTTTGCTCCCGTATCTTTGTTCAGCTCGGCTATGTTCAGATTTACACTGAAATTACTTGTGTTGAGTGCTGTCGCGGGGGCACTGATGCTCTGAATGGTTAAGTCAGGGTTCGACAGGGGTCTCTGTATTTCTATTGAAAAGTCCTGTCTGTTGTTTTCAAGATTATCCTCGGCAGGAGTGGAATTTTCAATTACCGCTGCCAGAGTATGAATTCCGACTTCGGTTATCCGTACGGGGATTGAAATTAGTGTATTTCCTCCCGCTGTTATGCTTGCTGCACCTGACGAGAGAATGGTGCTGCCCTCTTTAATGACAACAATAAAGCTTGCTCCCGTGTCTTTGTTCAGCTCGGCTATGTTCAGATTTACACTGAAATTACTCGTGTTAAGTGCTGTCGCTGGGGCACTGATGCTCTGAATGGTTAAATCCGGTTTCTGCAATATTTTAACTGAAAATCTCTGTTCGTTGTTTAATGTCGAATATTCTGAAGGAGTTGAATTTTCAATTATTGCTGATAAATCATGTAATCCAGCCTGATTAATGAGCAGGGGGAGGGAGACTGTTACACTTCCTCCAGGCGCTATAATCCCTGCACCTGATGCAAGTATGGTGCTGCCCTCTTTAATGACAACATTGAAGTTTGCTCCCTTATCTTTATTCAGCTCAACCACGGTTATGTCTGCATTAAAATAACCTGTGGAGAGAGCACTCGAGGGTGCACTGATGCTCTGAATTGTTAAGTCGGGTCTCAGCCTGACATCTGTCTTCCCGAGCATCTCTACTCTACTGCTGCCGCTCCCGATTGTGACTTCAACTTCTACTGTCTCGTGCTGGTTAAGATTCGCTAAAGGTATTGTAGAGACACCGTTGCGGATTGCAACAACTCTGTAAACTTCGGTATATTTTTTCGAACCGTTTACATTGTAGACACTGACTTTTACCCTGTCTGCACTGGAAAGAGCGGCATCGGAATAGAAAATATATAGTTCTGTATTTTCTGTACCTTTCAGTGCCTCTAAGGTAATCCCAATTCCCGAAGCTATTGCCCTTGATTCCTTTACATCGGAACCTGAACCAAGGGCTGCTGCGGTAAAACCAAGGAGTATTATTCCCAATATAATGACCATTTTCCTGTTCATCATATCACCATAAATCCTGTGCTGGCGACACTAGACCACGCTCCGTTATATGGATACGCACGTTTTGTCTGGTCAGCTCTCGGTCCGGATGCCATAACCTGAATGTACACAGTATAATTTCCTGACTGCAAGCTAGAGGTGTTGATGCTTCCTTTCGCTATTTCTGACCGCGATTTGAATTTATTATCCTGGGGAGTCATATATGTCCAGCCAATAACTTCTGCTCCGCTGCTATTTACGACACTGTATCTGGCTGCCTCTATCTGGTTGCCGTTATCCTGTCCATGGACAGTTATGTTGACATCTACGCCCGCAAACACTGGACTGTTTATTGTTACAGAGGGTATCACAGGCGGGGTAATGCCGTAGAGTTTCTGGATATCTCCAAACAGATACTGTCGATGAACGTTGCCGATAATGTTATCTTTATGACAGTTCTTTGTACACCCGCCTGAGGCTGAGACATAATGGTCTTTACCCGGGGCATGGAAGGGTGCATCGTTAGAGTTTTTTGTCTGGTGGCAGTCATTGCAGCCCGGTACACTGCCTACACTCCATCCAGCCCAGCCAGGATTGGCAACTTTCCCTAACGGTGTCTGGTTGTGGTATATCTTTAACCGATTCCCGTTCGAATCTTTTCGACTGTCATTGGCTGCATGGCATATCGTGCAATCCTTGTATCTGGGTGCTGAATCGAAGTATGATTTCCCATGGTAGAAGTTGGTGAGCACTTTAGTCGTTGCGTTGGGTATGGCTGTCGCGTTCTTTACAGGTCCATGGCAGTCCTCGCAGTAATAGGTATTCTGCCTGCTTACGTTATATGAGTGTGTGCCTCCGCCCGGCTGCGGGTAGCCGAAGTGGCAGACCCAGCAGTCACCGTTGGAGAGATTGCCCGCTCCATCGCTCAGGTTCAGGTCAACATGCATGCCAAGGTCTCCGCTGCTGACATTGACCCTTTGTGCACTTCCTCCTGCGACGTGGCAGGTGAGACAGAACTCGCTTGCACCCTGATTTAGCGAGGCGTTGTGCAAAGTGAAGCCAGAGGTTACACTCGAAATGCCTCCATCCACATGGCATTCCCAGCATTTGCTGCTCACTGTGGTGTCATTGAAGGTGCCGTGAATGTCGGGTTTCGTGGCTGATGAATTTGTAGCGTTTGCCCATTTCTGTCTGTTGGAATTGTTGAGGTGACAGTAGACGCAGTTGGTGGAATTGACAGCCGGCTCCATGAGTTTCCCTGCTGTCTTGTTGGCTCCGTAGTGAGATACGTTGCCAACGGTGTAATTGGTTAATGAATTGGTTTCGTTATCCAGATAGGTTACAAGGCTGTTGTTGTGGCAGTTCTCACATCGTGCATAGGTCGAATTGGTAAGTATCCGGGCATCTACGTGCTGGTGCTCGGTTGCGTTCTTTGCCTGGTATTTTCCTGCTATGCTGCCCGAGGCAACGTGGCAGTCCGCACAATAATAGGGCTGCTTGTATTTCGAGGGGTGACCTGAAGGCTCTGTACCGTCGCCGTGGCATGCCCAGCAGGCTTTATCTATGGGGTCGGTGAGCGATGTGGTATTGGTGGCTCCACTGTTAAGCCCTGCATGCATTCCTGACTTTAAGGAGGTCCAGTTCATGTACGGCGATGAGGGCGAACCTGTCGTGCCGTGGCAGCCTGAGGATACGCAGTCGGGTCCTCCACCCCCTTCGCCTACGGCGTGCGAGAAGTTGAGCGTGGTTTCCGTATACTGCTGTAAAACAACTCCGTGGCATTCCTTGCATTTGCTGTCGTTCTTGTTTGTTGCCAGGTCGCTGGAGTGGTTGTAGAAAGCAGTGCCATCGCTCGCTGCCGTGGGTACTTTTCCGCTCTTGTTCAGTATCTCGGGCGGTTGCGGATTGAGAAGATTCCCTTTATAATTCGATGTGCTGTCGTTGTAGTGGCAGGCTGCACACCATCTAGAGCTTGAAAGGTTGGAGTTTTTAACCTTGTTCGTGCCCTGGATGGTTGAGACGTTGCCCAGCAATGGTGAATAGAGTTTATGCATCCCGTTCTGGTGGCAGTAATAGCACGCGGTTGCTTTTGAGGTGTTGTCCCAGTATCCTGACTGGCTGCCGTTCCACTTGCTGCCTGAATACAGGTCTGTGGAGTGGTTTAACCCGGGCACCTGGATTGCCCTGGCAGTGGAGGTGTTTACAAGATTGTAAACGTGGCATGTGGTGCAGTTTGCTGGCGTGCCTTTATCGAACCTGCTGTAAGTTCCGTTGGTTTGTGGATACATCATTCCGTGGGCTTTTGTCCTGTATGTGCTGCTGTTGGGGTCCTGGTGGCAGTTCCAGCAGTTGATCGTGCTCCTGTTGTGCGTGTTTGAGATGGAGGGCGACAGGAGCGAGTGGCAGCCTGTGCACTGGCCATTGGTGAATGACGGCTTGTTCAGGGTGTCGTCGTGTATTAACCCGGTGGAGTGACAGTTGCCGTTCGTGCATTCAACAACCTGGTTGTCGGTATGGTTGAAGATAGAGCTGTTGGCTGAGGCGTTTCGCATTGCTACTGCAAAGGCTGTGCTTGAATTCTGGTGGCAGTAGTAGCAATTTTCATTTGATACGTCTACGCGTAAATCCTGCCTATCGCTGCCGTAATGGTAGAAACTCTTGTTGCCGCCATTCTGTCTTATACCATCGCCTGTGAATGAACCGGTGTCTGTATCGATGTTGTCCAGGAGCATCTCGCTTACGTTCTCGTGGCAGTTGATGCAGGAAGCGATGACTGAGGTCGAGTTTCCAGCCTTTATCTTAGTGCTGCTATAGTAATGCTGCTTTACCGTGACTAATAGACCCCAGCCCAGTGACTGCGAATAATAGGCTCCTGTGTCAAGGTGGCACTCGTCGCATACCTTGGGCGTATCTTTCTTGTCGGGATGACCGCTTGTGACGTTACCGTCTGTGTCGTGGCATGCCCAGCAGGCTCCATTGGTTGTGCTGTTTGCCGAGTTCATGTTAATGTGTTTGCTCTGGTTGAAGGCTGTGTAGTCTATTCCGCTTGGTGCTCCGTTCTGCAAGCCTGTTGCAAGGTTATGGCAGCTTATACAGTTGGGTCCGCCTGCTACGCCTTCGTCAAGGCTGTGGGAGTAGTTCAGGGAGGTTCCCGCTGCTGATATGTTCTGGGCATGGCAGCCTTCGCAGACGCTGTCGTTGTAGCCGCTGCTAAAGTAACCGCTATGGTTATCCCATCGTGCTTTGCCTGTGTTGTTGACCGTGATTAACGGGGGGGCCTGGGTCCACAGGGTGCCTTTGTAATTGGTATTGGTTTTGTTGAGGTGACAGTCAGCACACCAGACTGTGGTTGCGAGCTGGCCGTTTCTCTTGTTGCTGGTATTTAGCAACGCACTTATCTTGCCCAGGGCGGTTGAATTGTGTTTGGTATCGTTATGGCAGTAGTAGCAGGCGGTTTCTTCGGTTGTCCAGTATGGAGTGGTGGTACTGTTCCATATTGAACCGTTGGATAGGTTGGAACTGTGTTTTAAAGTGGCTGGGATTTGCGGGGCTGTGGAGAAGTTGGAGGATAACACGGACTGGTGACAGTTGGTGCAGTTGGCTGCTGTGATATTATTTGTGCTGAATAGTCCTGTTGTCTGGATGTATTTTATGGGGTGGATGGTATCGCTGCTGCTGGTATTGATATGGCATTTGCTGCACTGCTGCGTGCCGTTGTGTTCCTGCTTTCCTGCATGGCAGGTCTGGCAGTAGGTGGTGTTGGGTAATGGCAGGGAGGGGCGTGTGAGTGTTGAGTTATGGAGCCAGCCGCTTGAATGGCAGGTGGAATTGTAACAATTTGGTGAACTGCCTGTGCTGTGGTTCTGGATTGTGCTGTTGTCTGCGGCATTGACCATGGTTATGTTGAAGAAAGTATTGCTGTTCTGGTGGCAGTAGCTGCAGTTGGCGGTGTTGCTGCCATTCCAGGTACGGAGGTCGGTTCTATTCTTTCCATAGTGATACGCACTCCTGTTGCCGCCGTTTAGCCTTATCCCGTCGCCTGTAAATGTTGTGCCTGTGTCGGTATCGTTGTTGTACAGAATCATTTCGCTTATGTTCTCATGGCAGTTGATGCATGAGGTAAGGTTCGAGCTTGAGTTCCCGGCTTTTATCTGGTTGCCGGAATAGTAGTGTTCGTCTACTCTGAGACCGCCCCAGCTCTGGGACTGGGTGTAGTAAGTGCCGGAGGCAAGGTGGCACACATCGCAGCTCTTGGGTGTCTTCTGTTTGTCGCCGTGACCGCTTGTTACGTTCCCGTCGGTATCGTGGCATGCCCAGCACGCACCGTTGGCACTGCTGTTTGCGGAGTTCATGCCGAAGTGTGTGCTCTGGTTGAAGGATGTGAAGTTAATGCCGCTCGGGGCTCCGCCGCTTAAGCCTGTTGCAAGGTTATGGCAGCTTATACAGTCGGGTCCGCCTGCTACGCCTTCGTCAAGGCTGTGGGAGTAGTTCAGGGAGGTTCCCGCTGCTGATATGTTCTGGGCATGGCAGCCTTCGCAGACGCTGTCGTTGTAGCCGCTGCTAAAGTAACCGCTATGGTTATCCCATCGTGCTTTGCCTGTGTTGTTGACCGTGATTAACGGGGGGGCCTGGGTCCACAGGGTGCCTTTGTAATTGGTATTGGTTTTGTTGAGGTGACAGTCAGCACACCAGACTGTGGTTGCGAGCTGGCCGTTTCTCTTGTTGCTGGTATTTAGCAACGCACTTATCTTGCCCAGGGCGGTTGAATTGTGTTTGGTATCGTTATGGCAGTAGTAGCAGGCGGTTTCTTCGGTTGTCCAGTATGGAGTGGTGGTACTGTTCCATATTGAACCGTTGGATAGGTTGGAACTGTGTTTTAAAGTGGCTGGGATTTGCGGGGCTGTGGAGAAGTTGGAGGATAACACGGACTGGTGACAGTTGGTGCAGTTGGCTGCTGTGATATTATTTGTGCTGAATAGTCCTGTTGTCTGGATGTATTTTATGGGGTGGATGGTATCGCTGCTGCTGGTATTGATATGGCATTTGCTGCACTGCTGCGTGCCGTTGTGTTCCTGCTTTCCTGCATGGCAGGTCTGGCAGTAGGTGGTGTTGGGTAATGGCAGGGAGGGGCGTGTGAGTGTTGAGTTATGGAGCCAGCCGCTTGAATGGCAGGTGGAATTGTAACAATTTGGTGAACTGCCTGTGCTGTGGTTCTGGATTGTGCTGTTGTCTGCGGCATTGACCATGGTTATGTTGAAGAAAGTATTGCTGTTCTGGTGGCAGTAGCTGCAGTTGGCGGTGTTGCTGCCATTCCAGGTACGGAGGTCGGTTCTATTCTTTCCATAGTGATACGCACTCCTGTTGCCGCCGTTTAGCCTTATCCCGTCGCCTGTAAATGTTGTGCCTGTGTCGGTATCGTTGTTGTACAGAATCATTTCGCTTATGTTCTCATGGCAGTTGATGCATGAGGTAAGGTTCGAGCTTGAGTTCCCGGCTTTTATCTGGTTGCCGGAATAGTAGTGTTCGTCTACTCTGAGACCGCCCCAGCTCTGGGACTGGGTGTAGTAAGTGCCGGAGGCAAGGTGGCACACATCGCAGCTCTTGGGTGTCTTCTGTTTGTCGCCGTGACCGCTTGTTACGTTCCCGTCGGTATCGTGGCATGCCCAGCACGCACCGTTGGCACTGCTGTTTGCGGAGTTCATGCCGAAGTGTGTGCTCTGGTTGAAGGATGTGATGTTGATGTCGTTGTAGGGACTGCCGGTATAGTGGCAGCCTATACAGTTAGGACCGCCTTCGCTGCCGTTACTTATCACAGCATCATGGAAAGTACTGGTGGCTATATTGTATGCACCATGGCAGTCCTTGCAAACGATGCTGGCTGTATAAGGTGTATGGTTTATTCCCGTACCTGCGGTTCCATTCTTTTTGGTGATATTGGCAGTGCTTCCATTCAGAATACCCCACTTGAGCATGTTGCTGTTGTTGCGATGGCAATATACACAGTCTGTGCTGTCGTTTGCTGCAGTCATCGACATATTTGCAGTCTTGTTTGCGCCATAGTGGGATACTGAGGCGTTCATGGGGCTGCCTTGATTTGAAAGACCCATGCTTGAATCATTACCATTGTAGACGCTGTTGTTGTGGCAGTATGAACAATAGGTGTTGTTATACGAAGAAGTATTCACATCCGTGAGAGAGGAATAACCCGATGGAATATGATCTGTAACGTTCGTGGCATTGAACCTCAATATTCCTGTGATGTGACAGTACTTGCATTCCCTGGGATTTTTATAAACAGTAGTATTATGACCATCCGTGGGCTGGTCGCTCTCGTTTGCCAGCCCGCTTGTGGCGTTTATAGTGCCGTGGCATGCCCAGCATGGCTTATTGCTTGCATTTCCGCCTATAGAAGTCGCGTTCTTATTCAAATTGGCATGCATGCTTTTGTTAACTGATGAGAAGTTAACATTGTTTGCGCTTCCGCCTATGTTGTGGCAGGATGTACAGTTCACACCCCCGACCGCGCCCGCGCCTAAGGCAGCATTGTGGAAAGTAAAGCTTGCCGTAATAGTATAACCGCCATGACATGAACTGCACTGGCTGCTGCTTGTGTAAGGAGTATGATTTGTTTCTGTGCCAGCCGTACCGTTCTTGTTGCTCAGGTTCGCAAGACTGTTTGGCAATATGCCCCATTTCAACATATTACTGCTGTTCCTGTGGCAGTAAACACAATCTGTAGAGTTATTGGTTGGGCTCATGAGCTTGCCAGCGGTATCGTTTGCGCCATAGTGGGATACTGAGGCGTTGATGGGACTGCCGCCTGTTAGTCCAAAACCGTCAGGATCAAAGCTTGGACGGATGCTGTTGTTGTGGCAGTAGCTGCAGTATGTGTTATTGTACGAGGAGGTATTCACATCTGTATTTTTGGATAGGCCTGATGGTATGTGGTCGGTTATACCTTTTGCACTAAACAGGGATACGGTATCGTTATGGCAGTCGTAGCAATCCCTGGGATTCTGGTAAACAGTATCATTATGGCTGTTCACAGGCTGGTCGCTCTCATTGGCATAGCCGTTCGCATTTATTGTGCCGTGGCATGCCCAGCAGGGTTTGTTGGTGGCATTTCCGCCGGTGGATGAGGCATTTTTATTCAGCCCTCCGTGCATGCTCTTGTTAACTGAAGTGAAGTTCACAATCGACCCGGTCGCCGAGCCGCTTATGTTATGGCAGGATGTGCAGTTTACTCCCCCAAACACCGCCGCAGGCACAAGATGCGCATCGAGAGCACCAGTGGCATTCTTGTGGCATACCTTACAGTCTGGGTTATTGTGATTGACATTCTTGCCGCCATTTGCAGTGATGTTCAGCCCGCCTGAGATGTTGTGGCAGAGCCAGCACTGCTCGTTTATAGTATAGCTGACATAAGAAACATTGGGTAAACTTAGACCGTGCGAACCATCGTGACATATAACACACGATGCATTGGCTTTGTTGCCCGTATAATTATGAGATTTTGCGACTGTTATATTGTTATTCCAGCGATACGTTCCAGTAGCTGCAGATTGAGTCCAATTTACTACTTTCGTTCCCGTAATGTTAGTATTAGCATGGCACCCACCGTAATAGCTGGAACCTGCTCCACATGATGGTTTATCGGTCAAGGTAAGTCTGTCGCCGTTTCCGTAATCCAATACATTGCCTGCTGCATCGGTGTGACAGAAGGGACAGTAGCCTGAACCAGGTAAGTATGTCTTCCAATCAACCCCACCAACTCCGGTTTTTGTAATATTTGATGTGTTCCATCTATAATCATCGAAATTCTTGTCATCAGAAATTACAGTTGGCTCTGCAACCTTTTTAAAATGCACATCCTGCATTGAATACGGTATTGTCCCGGATTTATTTTCATAGAAATGCTCGTACCCGGGATGGCAGACGGCACAGTTATCAACTCCCCCGGGCATGACCCCATCATTGTGGGTGCCGTGACTGCCAAGTGCACCATGGCATCTGATGCCGTTTAACAGCACATAGGTATAGACAGATTTCCCTAAGTTGCTGTCTGTAACTGTAATATTTATTTTGAAATGGTCGTCTCCTGCTACATTAGTAGTGCTCCACGAGTCGGCAAAATCAGTGGGGTCAAATTTTGCGGTATATATTCCATCATTTGCCTGGTTATCACCCGACAATCCAGTATCGTTGAATATAAGGGGACCGTTTATTAAATTCGGGTCGCCCAAATCAGCATGATGAGTCGCATTTGTGCCCTTGTTATAGTGGTCTAATTGCGCAGTATCGTTAATAATACCGCTCAAGTAGGAGGATCTACCTTTCATTATATTGCCATCGTCGTCAAGAATCACAGCATAGACAAAGAATGTCAAGTTGGATGAGTCTACCCTCACATTGTTAGGAGCAACTCCATTAGTCTTAGCCTGGTCAAAAAACCAATCCGTGTAAACTTTTCTGTCAGTAAATATTATAAGCTGCGTTGGCGTCCCCTCAGCCGCAGCAGTCTGCGCCGTGGCAAACAGCGCCGCTAAAACTACTAAAACGAGAAACAAACCCCGTACAGTAATCGCAATGGCATCTTTACATTTAACGGACTCTTCCTCTGACTGCATTTCCTTCCTATCCTATCATCTGATGTTATGTGACTCAGCCACATGTTACGCCAAGTTCACTCCGAATGCTTTTGTCAGCACACTATCAAGTGCACTATCCGTTTTTTACAAGCAAATTATACACTAACGTTTTTAAATTGTGGACTTACTCAGTACCACCGTTTTTACCCAGGAGTAATATAATGTTTTATACTATCCTATTATAATGTATTTTTAACCCTCATGGCTTAAATATCTTTCGCATTTTCTCTCCTAAAATGTGAGCCAATATAAACCAATAAACGTGAGAAATCCTACAAACCCATTTCTGCCTGTTTTAACTCGCTTTTCTTCTTCTCGAGGAACTTATAAACAGGTCCGTGGGACGAGCCTTCCATGAGCATATCTATCCCTTTTCTTGCTACCGCATTTTGTTCAGGATACCCTATCAGGCATACGGTTTTTCCATATACCGAGATTCGCGCATTGGTAAGGCTCTCAAAAATCTCGCGGGATTTGCCTGCCTTGCCTATTATTCTTCCGCGAAGTCGCTGAAGGTCTTTTTCTGTCCTTGCGATATTTGACAGGTCGATAGTTTCAAACATAAGAAATTCATCATCGAACAGCAAAAGAGCCTTTTGCGGACTGAAACCGCGCGCAATGGCATGGACTACCTCGCTTGCACGCATCCCTTTAAGCGGGTCTTTCGCATCCATTATCTGAATATCCCCGCTCTGGCTGTCGATATTAAGCATGGCTGTTGATTTTTCCTCAATCAGTTCTTTAGTGCTGCCTTTCGGACCTACAAGAACTGCGATTCTCTCAAGTGGAACTTTGATATGCTCTGTCATTTTATGTCCTCTTTATTGCTCTTAATAATTGAAATCATTTCCTCATTATTTACCTGGATATTTAATTTTCCAAAGAACCGTGCGATGTTGGTTACATCGCGCTGCAGGTACGCATCTGCATTAAAATGGTCGGTTGTAACAGACTGACCCATATCAATTATCACGGGCTCCATAGTATTAACATCAACCAATATATTATATTCGCTAAGGTCTGCGTGAACAAGTTTTGCCCTGGAATATAACAGGCTCATATATTTGACAACCCTGTTAAAAATACTCTCCGCCTCATCATGGGTGAGTTCTACATCCTTCAGTTGAGGCATGGGGATGCCGTCCTTTCCAATAAACTCCATTAACAGAATATTCCTTTTTGTGATATAGGGTTTTGGCACCCTTACCCCTGATTCTTCTGCCCGCTTCAGGTTCTTAAATTCTTTTTTAGTCCATGCAAGAATTATATCTTTCCTGGAGTGTTTAATCCCTGCAAAACGGGGGTCTCCTAAAATATAATCTTTCATTGCATTAAAATTCGCTGTGGATATAAGGTATATCTTCACAGCAATTTCAGAAATGTCGTCTTTTTTCGTGATGGCATGGAAAAGATTTGCCTCTTTTCCCGTACTGAAACATCCGCCGAGCGCATCGATGTAGCCTTTCCTGGAAAGCTCGTAAAGCGCCATTAAAGTAGCATCGTCAAAAACATCAGCAAAGACGGACTTCCTATCAGCATCCTTGATTCGCATGCGGAATTCGTCGATTATATCATCCATGCGACGAATTTTCTTGTCACTGACCATACTCTAAATCTAACTTTTTAAAAATCCCTTGCGTTCGAGCCAGTTCACCTGAGGTCCGCTGTATTTCCAGATAATATCAGCCTTTTCATTCTGGAAAGACCACGGGACAATAATTACCACATCCCCTTCGCGAATCCATGTACTTTTTTTCATTTTACCGGGAATGCGAGCGAGTCTAACCACACCGTCCATGCACCTGACCCTGAGCTTATTGGCGCCCAGCAGGCTCTCGACTGTAGCCAGCACTTCATTCGCTTTTTTTTGCGGGATGCGAACCCTGGTAAACTCTTCCGGCTGCTGGCTGCTATTTACTCGCTGTTTCAGTATAACACCTCATCATTCATGCTTCTTATTGTCTCCGCTCTATGTAAAGGTTACTGATATAATAAAAACAAAAAAATTTATAAAATTATGCGATACTTATTTTAGAAATCAATTTAATGAAGTCATTTGCAAAAATTATGTCAAAAATTTCAATCCTGGGTATTGAGGGAACTGCGTGGAACCTGAGCGCTGCAGTTGTTGATGAAAAGGACGTTATAGCGGAAACCACAGCCACGTACAAGCCTCTTACAGGCGGAATCCATCCGCGTGAAGCGGCGCAGCATCATGCGAACCACATCACCGAGGTAGTAAGGGAAACACTGAAAAAAAGCGGAACTGATATAAGCGCTGTGGCATTTTCCCAGGGACCCGGGCTTGGACCCTGCCTTCGCACCGTAGCTACGGCTGCAAGGGCGCTTGCATTATCGCTTGATGTTCCTCTCATCGGGGTCAATCATTGCATCGCGCATATCGAGGTAGGAAGGTGGAAAACACCTGCAAAAGACCCTGTAACTCTTTATGTCAGCGGCGCAAATTCGCAGGTTCTTGCTTACAGGAAAGGTCATTACAGGGTTTTTGGCGAGACGCTTGATATAGGAATCGGGAATGCGCTCGATAAGTTCGCAAGGTCGATAGGGTTGCCGCATCCGGGAGGACCGAAGGTAGAGGAACTGGCTAAAAAGGCGACGCATTATATTCCTCTGCCCTATACCGTAAAGGGTATGGATTTTTCTTTCTCAGGACTTGCCACCGCTGCCCAGGAATCCACAAAAAGCGCCGCATTACCGGATGTCTGCCACTCATTCCAGGAAACAGCTTTTGCGATGCTGGTCGAGGTGACGGAACGTGCGGTGGCTCATACGGGAAAGCAGGAGGTTCTTCTTGCAGGCGGCGTTGGCGCAAATAGCAGACTTTGCGAGATGCTAAATATTATGTGCGAGGACAGGGGAATCGGGTTCTATGTTCCTGAGAAGAGGTTCATGGGGGATAACGGTGCAATGATAGCGTATCTTGGTCTCCTGATGTATAAATCAGGATACAGGACACCAATTTCCGAGTCAAAGGTTAATCCGAACTTCAGGCCTGATGATGCGGTGGTGTCATGGAAACCTTTGGGAAAGGTTTATCAAACGGGGGGTATGCAAAGCATACCCCAACACGACGGGATAATAGCAAGCGGCGCTGAAGCCGTGATAGCGCTTGAAGGAAATACGATAATCAAGACCAGGATAGAGAAGCGCTACCGACTGAAAGAAATCGATGAGAATATCAGGAGGGAGAGGACAAAAACCGAGGCAAGGCTGATTTCAGAAGCGCGAAGGTGCGGCGTTCCCACGCCGATAATCAGGGACGTTACCGGCTTTGAAATCAGGATGGAGTATATCGAGGGAACGGCGCTTAAAAACATTGTGAATCCATCGCTTTCAGAAGAAACGGGTGAGCTTATCGGGCGCCTTCATACATGCGGGATTATACACGGCGACCTCACCACATCCAACATTTTGTATAAGGATGGAAAGCTATTCCTCATAGATTTTGGTCTTGCGTATCTTGATAAGACGCTGGAAGCAAGGGGCGTGGATATACATGTGCTTTTCCAGACATTCGAGAGCACGCATGAGAACCATGAAGAGCTTATCGAGGCTTTTAAAAAGGGATATGGCAGGGCTTTCAAGGGAGCTGAGGAAGTTATAGGAAGAGTTAAGGAAATTGAGTCGAGGGGGAGGTACGCGTAACGGAAAAATATGGGCTGCCGTTAAAGGAACATTGGTTATTCGCTCGCTAAGGATGAACGTTTTTGGAGGACAACACGGATTTTAACCCCTCACGGATTTCAATAGGTATAAATGCGACCTTGAATTGTCTATCACCGAAGACCATTTTTCCAACAACCATCAATCCTTTCTGCCTCAGCATGCCAATTGTGGATACGGGTCTTTCCTCCTTCCAGAAGAAATCCATATCATCATCGTAGTCTTTAAGCTGACCATATTTCACAACGCCGCCTTCCCTAATACAAAAGGCCAGTGCTTCCCTGGATTTTTCTGGTAATTTTAACTGTTCGGAAATTCCGAACAGTTGACTCCATCTGCAATTCTCCTTCTGCATATATTTTCTTAAGATGCTCGCTAATCGTTGCTTTTGATTTTCCAAACAATTTTCCGATTGCTTTCTGTGTCAGCCAAATCGTTTCATCCTTCAGAAATACTTCTACATTCACGTCCCCATCATTTGAGGTATATAGGATGAAATCGGATTGTTGTTTTACAATATCGCTTTTGTTCATATATCAGCCTCTTGTTGCCCTAATTTTGTCTGATATTCCTTGCCATCTTCGGCAGTATGTGCAAAATTTGCACATGCTGAATCTTCCTGTAACTCGTTGGAAGAGAATATATTCTGAAGATGCCTGGTAACAACGCTGCGGTCTACATCAAACAGTTCCACCATTCTTTTTTGAGGCAGCCATATATTTTCATTAGCGTACAGCACCTCGATATTGATTTGTCCATCGGGTGTTTGATAGACAGTTATCTGTTTGTCGGGTAGTTTTTTGTTTTCAGGCATATTTTACTCCTTCGCTCTTCCTCGAATGCCTCAATTCCACCGCCACACCCTTCCCGCACCCTTTC
>JAHFCV010000009.1 GCA_023249275.1 Candidatus Methanoperedens sp. | reverse complement strand
TTTATGGATCGGTTGCCGAGAAGTGGTACACCGGCGATGATTGAGAAATTGACAAATCATCAATGGAGCTGGGATGAATTTTTTAATTTTCAATTAAGTATTCTAAATTAGGACAGTGCCGGATATTCAGTGTCGTTATTAGTAATATGCAGTTTCTCATGCTCTAAAATATGTTGAAAAACGGTCTCTTTATTAATACCGTATTGTGTAAAATGCCTTTCGAGATAGTGGAGAGGTATATGTATGATACCATTTTTGGTATATGGCTGACCATAAGATGGAACAATAACAGTATATTCTGGCATACTAACTAAATAAATAACATATCTATTAAATTTTTCAGTCTCATTTCTTATATGAAACATCTAACAATTACAATAACTTATATAACACACGATGGTCGACAGCCAGAGGCATCCCACGTCATGTTAACAGAGCCCTTCAAAATAGCTCCATCTATAATGGATAGAATTTATAACATCCCGATGCCATCTTAGCCTAAAAATATGCCAAAAAGACCCGACATCAAGAAAGTACTGCTCATAGGCTCAGGCCCCATCATGATAGGACAGGCGGCAGAATTCGATTTTTCAGGCAGCCAGGCATGCCGCTCTCTTCGCGAAGAGGGTATCAAGGTCGTGCTGGTCAACAGCAACCCCGCCACCATAATGACAGACACGGACATGGCAGACGCCATCTATATCGAGCCGCTTGAACCCGAAATTATTGCGAAAATCATCGAGAAAGAGCGGCCTGACGGCATCATTGCAGGGCTTGGCGGTCAGACCGGGCTTAATGTTACAAGCGAACTTGCTGAGATGGGTGTATTCGATAAATTCAATGTCGAGCTTCTTGGCACACCGCTTCAGGCAATCAAGGATTCAGAAGACCGCGACTTATTTAAGAAAAAAATGATAAGCCTCGGGGAAAAAGTCCCGCGCTCAAAAGCAGTGAACACACTTGAGGATGCCGAGACGCTGATTGAAGAACTGGGGCTTCCCCTCATCATCCGCCCCGCATACACCCTGGGCGGCGCAGGAGGCGGCATCGCATATACACGGGAAGAACTCCTTGAAATCACAGAGCGCGGGCTTGAGCGCTCACGGATTCACCAGGTTCTCATAGAGGAAAGCATCATAGGCTGGAAAGAGTTCGAATATGAGGTCATGCGCGATAAGAACGATACCTGCATCGTGATATGCAATATGGAAAACCTTGACCCCATGGGCATCCATACAGGCGAATCCATAGTGGTGACGCCCTCGCAGACGCTGTCGGATGCCGACCACCAGAAGCTGCGGAGCGCTTCGATAAAGATAATAAGGGCGCTGGGTATCGAAGGCGGCTGCAATATTCAGTTTGCTGTGCGCGAGGACGAGGTAAGGATCGTGGAAGTCAATCCGCGGGTTTCACGCTCTTCAGCCCTTGCCTCAAAAGCCACCGGCTACCCGATTGCCCGCGTCACTGCAAAAATCGCAATCGGTATGGCGCTTGATGAGATAACGAACGATATCACCAAGAAAACTCCGGCCTCTTTTGAACCCACCATCGATTACACGGTTGTCAAAATCCCGCGCTGGCCCTTTGATAAATTCGTGACCGCAGATAAGCACCTTACCACCGCGATGAAGAGCACGGGCGAAGTGATGGCGATAGGAAGGACGATAGAAGAGGCGCTGCAGAAAGCGGTGCGTTCGCTTGAAGTGGATATGGACTTCGGATTCAAGGAGTGGAGCAGAGATGAGATTCTGGATATCCTGCGCCACCCAACGCATGAGCGCCTGTTTGTGATTTACCAGGCGTTGCGAAACGGCATGCCAATCGATGAAATTTCAAGGAATACCAATATCGACCCGTTCTTCATCAGGAAAATAAAGAATATCATTGGCATCGAGGATACGATAAAAGACGACCTGTCGGCAGATAATCTGCGAAAAGCCAAACGCATGGGGTTAAGCGATGAGAGGATAGCATTCCTTTGCGGCAGGACGCGCGAAGAGATAAACGACCTGCGACGGGAACATGGCATTATCCCCACCTATAAGATGGTTGATACCTGCGCCGCGGAATTTGCAGCAGCTACGCCGTATTATTATTCCACGTATGAAGACCAGTGCGAGGCAGCGCCTTCCAGCAAGAAGAAAGTGCTCATCATAGGCTCAGGTCCAATCCGCATAGGACAGGGCATCGAGTTTGATTACTGCACTGTGCATGCGGTTACGGCATTGCGCGATGAGGGGATAGAGACGCATATAATTAACAACAATCCTGAAACAGTCTCCACGGATTATGATACCTCTGACAAGCTGTTCTTTGAACCCCTGACTCTTGAAGACGTAATGAACGTGATTGACAGGGAGCGACCCTATGGCGTGATGGTGCAGTTCGGGGGGCAGACTTCTGTGAACATGGCGATTCCGCTTAAGAAAGAACTTGACCGCAGGACAGACCTGAATACCATCATACTCGGAACAACTCCTGACGACATGGACATTGCAGAGGACAGGGGACGCTTTAACGCCATGATGAAAAAGCTGGGCATCCTCCAGCCCGAGGCGGGATGCGCCACCAATTATAAAGAAGCGTTCAACGAGGCAAAAAGAATCGGGTATCCTGTGCTCGTACGACCTTCTTACGTGCTGGGTGGGAGAGCAATGGAAATCGTGTACGACGAGCGCGACCTTGAGCGATATCTCAAAGAGGCTGTGAAAGTTTCCAATGAGCATCCCGTGCTTATCGATGATTTCCTTGACAACGCTGTGGAAATCGATGTGGATGCGATATGCGACGGGAAAGAAGTGCTCATAGGCGCAATAATGGAGCATATAGAAGAAGCGGGAATTCATTCAGGCGACTCAGCCTGCGTCATACCCCCGCAGTCCCTGAAACCTGAGATACTTGCTATTGTTCGCGATTATGTAAGGAAAATAGCGCTGGCTCTTCGCGTGGTCGGGATAATCAACATCCAGATGGCAACCAAGAACGGGGTGGTCTATGTTCTTGAGGCTAACCCCAGGTCAAGCCGCACCATACCTTTCGTGAGTAAAGCTGTGGGGCTTCCGCTTGCAAAAATAGCGGCAAAAGTTATGGCGGGGCATACGCTGAAGGAGCTTGGCGGGAAAGGCGACCCAACCGTGAAGCATGTCTCTGTGAAGGAAGTGCTGCTGCCCTTTGATAAGCTCCCCGGAGCCGACCCTGTGCTCGGTCCTGAGATGAAGAGCACGGGCGAGGTAATGGGAATAGATTACGATTTCGGGCGGGCGTTTTTCAAGGCTGAATGGGCTGCTGACAATATTTTGCCGCTTTCCGGTACCGTGTTCATGTCAATACGCGATGAGGATAAAAAGCTTATCGCAAGAGTGGCTAAAAAGATGCAGGCAGCGGGACTGCACCTGATAGGAACGCGCGGTACTGCGAAATTCCTGTCACAGAATGGTGTAAAGATGGATATCATAAACAAGGTTAGCGAGGGCGCTCCGAATATCGTTGACCTCATCCATAAAAAGGAAGTTAACCTCATAATCAATACTCCAAGCAGCAAGCAGACTGTGAAGGACGGTTATCACATACGAAGGGCTGCTGTTGATTTCAGCGTGCCTTATATTACCACGATACAGGCTGCGCTTGCGGCTGCTGATGCGATTGAAGCTATGAAGAACGGGGAGATTACGATTAAGTCGCTGGGCGAGTACCATACTAACTGATGATTGTGTTGGTACTAAGGATGGAATGAAACTAATATATGAACACAGTGCAAGAGATAACCTTAAGGCTGAATAACCTCAAACATACTCTTCATGCTTTAAAAGAAGAAGCTTTAGACGGCATAACGGCTGAACAGTTAGAGAATGCTTTAAACTCAAAATTTGAGGTCATCGAGGAATATCCTGATGATCCAAGAGGATTTAGCTGTCTGGCGTTGTGTTCAATTGCTGGTAAGCCCGTGCATGTCGTCTGTGCTCCACATGAAGATGCTCTGATAATAATTACGGTGTATATACCCGATATCTCAAAATGGACAGACGATTATAGAAAGAGGCAATAAAATGAAAACATGCTATATGTGTAAAGGACCTGTGGAATTATCCCTTGTTGAAGTAGAAGTTAGAGGCGTTGTTGTAAAAGAGATGCCGGCTGAGGTCTGTAAGAGATGCGGGGAGAAATATTTTGACACAAAGACTGCTTCGTTTATTCAGGAAATAACAAAATGTATTGACGACAAGAAGAAGGGATATTTCGTAGATATAATTCGTTCTGCGCATGAGATAGAAAGCGCGGCATAAAATGGAGCCGAAAGTTTATTTTACCTCGACCAGGAATCTTTTCTTACCTAAAGGAATCATTTCTACTTTGCTTTTCTCATCTATCTCTAAATGTTTCGCAAGGTCTGCCGGAATCCGGATAACCATAGACCTGGCGCTTTTGCTTATTGACCGGATGAATCGGAAGGCATGCGTTTTAATGTCCTCTGTTCGCTTCTCTAAAGCATCTGCCTGTTCCTCGGTAAAAGTAACATGACCTATCGGACACCGCATTGCTTTGACATTTTCAAGGACTATGCCATCCTCAAATTCATACTCTTTTAATTCTACTTCCTGCATTTCCTGATTGCATTTGCCGCAAATTATTGTCATTCTTGCCTCTATTCCTCTGGAAGTAATTCTTTTTCTTGCATGGTCGGTGAACTTTTAATCATGAGTACTGACTACATGACTTTGAGCACAAATTCATCAGAGTCGATGGGCAATATTTTTGCGATTTTTTTGGTTGCGAGCATTCTTGAAAGTTCTTTCGGGAACCGTATCAAGTAATTCCTGCCATCCGAGGATATTTTTACTTCATAGCCTTTTATTTCTTCGGCGTGCCTGAGTGCGAACTCCCGCTCTACCCGCGATGCGGTTTCAACATCTAATAACTCTTTTCCACATTTTGGGCATTTGTAGGCATCAACGTTCATAATCAATATATTGCCTCTTTTGACATCAACTTTCGTTGGTTCCAGTTTTATGTGGCAATCTGTACAATATACAGGGGCTTTGGAATCAAGTCGAACTTCAAATGCTGCCTCTTCGCCTGTTAGCTCCTCAGGTTTAATATTGTCGTAGTCAAATTCTTTCTTTTTTGCCTTCATATTCATCCTCTTTTTCTTTTATAAAGATCAATCTGCCAGTTTGATGACTGGTATGCAGTTTTAATCTCGGCAGTTCCGGCTTCGTACCCAAAAAATACAGTCACATATCCTGCGCAGGATAATCCGACAGCCATGTAAGAGCCGCCACCCACTTTTTCTATGTAACTGGCGCTATAACTTTCCAGAACCTCTTTTGCTACAATTGGGTCAAGACCATGTTTACATTTAATCTTCTCGGAAACTTCTTGCGACATAAGTATTCTTTGTATCAGCATTCATCTCATACGTATGATTTTCGTATGATGTGATAAAAGTTTCTATGAAAAAATGGATTTTTTAAAATATGAATAATAAAAATAAAAAGTGGAGAGCGCCTTCTCAGCGCCTCCTCACAAGTAACATCGCAGTCATCAGTCCTATCAGTACTAATCTCTGACTTCAGGTATCTCTTTCAGCGAGGTCTGAGATACTATACATCTTTTTTACAGAACATTATTTAAAAAAGAGATGCAATTAAGGTGAGCGCATGGAAAAAGACATCATCAAAGGCATAAAGAAAAACGTATTCGTACTCGGTCTCGTCAGCTTTTTTACCGACATCAGCAGCGAGATGCTGTATCCCATAATACCCATCTTCCTTACAACAGTTCTTGCTGCGCCCATGTCAATCGTGGGTATAATCGAGGGGATTGCCGAAAGCACAGCCAGCATCCTGAAAGTGGTCTCAGGCTGGCTCTCAGACAAATCAGGAAAAAGAAAACCCTATGTCATTTTCGGGTATAGCCTTTCAACCATCTCAAAACCACTCCTTGCATTTGCGACCACATGGCATTTTGTTCTTGCAGCCCGTTTCCTTGACAGGTTTGGGAAAGGGCTTCGTTCATCTGCAAGGGACGCACTCATCGCGGATTCAACCGAAGCGCAATACCGCGGGAAGGCATTTGGTTTTCACCAGAGTCTTGATACCCTGGGCGCAGTCATAGGGCCGCTCTTGGCGTTGCTGTTTTTATATTTACTTGACGGGAAATACAACCTCATATTCCTTATTGCTTTCATACCTGCGTTGATAAGTGTGATTCTTTTGTTCTTCTTTGTTTCAGAGAAAAAAGGTGAGAAAAAGGATAGTTTAAAGTTCAGACTATCGGATTTTAGCCGCGAATTCAAGATATTTCTCCTGATCACTTTAATTTTCGCACTTGGTAACTCAAGCAATGCTTTCCTGATACTGCGGGCAAAGAACATCTTTGAAATTTCTGGAGGCATACCCTCAATCATAACCTCGGTCTTTGGTTCAATAGCGGTTATCGCAATAGTGGTATTGACCTATGTTGTTTACAATATCACATATTCTGTTTCTTCAATGCCTGCCGGGATACTTTCAGATAAGGTCGGGCGCCGCAATGTCATGGTGGGAGGATTCCTTATCTTTTCCCTTGTTTATCTGGGTTTTGCGCTGGCAAACGAAGGATACCAGATATGGATACTCTTTGCAGTCTATGGTTTTTACATGGCTATGACTGAAGGTGTGAGTAAGGCTTTTGTGGTGGATATGGTGCCACCCGAAAAAAGAGGAACGGCAATAGGTTTGTATTATACTGCAACCGGGCTTCTGGCACTTGCTTCAAGCATAATAGCAGGGTTCTTATGGGATTACATAGGTGCCAGCGCTCCTTTCCTTTTCGGAAGCGCAGCCGCGCTCGTGGCTGCGGTGATGATGCTGGTTCTGCTGCCGAAACATAACACAGTTTCATAATTTGGCAGGCTACTGGAATCAAGATTTCTCCTTTTTTCCATAACCAGCTAAACATTTATCTACAAAACAGGAATATCAGGCAAAATAACCTTGAAAGAAACAAAAATCGCCAGCCTTACGAAAGCCCTCGATAAAGCAGCCAGTATTGACGAAAAACGGCTTGCTCATGAAATAAGAGCCATCGGCTTTGCGTGCCGCAACTGCGCGCAGTGCTGCCGGGCAGAATACGGCGATAACACTGTATTCATCTTCCCTTTTGAAATAAGGCGCATCTGTGAAAAAACCGGACTTGTGCGGGAGGATTTTGTAATACCTGCGCCCTCGGAAGACAGGGATTCGGAAGGTAATATCCATACCTTTGAGTGGGTTCTCAGGAAAAACGGGGACTGCATTTTTCTCAAGAAAGGTTTGTGCCGGATATACGAGTGCAGACCATACATCTGCAAGACCTATCCTTTTTATTTAATGGATGGGCGATTGATGGCATCTGAATGCATGGGGCTTGGAGGCGCTATTAATTACGAAGAAAGCATGAAGCTGGCAAGGCTGTTGAAAGAGCGATGCATTGCTGAGATTAAAGAATCGATTTTACTACTTGAGAAATTCAATGGGTTCAAGCCTGGCGGCAAGGGAAATATATGCGTCCACGATAGCGATGGCGAGCACTGGATTTGAGCGCGCGAACATTACAATTATAAACCCAAGAACCGATATTACCTCGTATGAAATTCCTGGCATTATCAGACCTTCATGGCAATTATTCGCATGTGGAAGCGATTCTCGATAGAGCCGGGGATATTGATGCGGTTTTGTTAGCAGGCGACATAACGAATTTCGGACCTGACGAAAAGGCGCTTGAATTACTAACGATGTTCAAACAACCGGTACTTGCAGTGCCGGGCAACTGCGATAATCCCTCGCTCCTCAATGTTCTGGATAAGAACGCCATATGCCTCCATAATACAATCCATACTCTGGAGGGGCTTAATTTCGTCGGGCTCGGAGGTTCGAATCCAACGCCATTCAATACCCCATTTGAACTCTCGGAAAAGAAAATTGGCGAATATGTGGGCATATTATTGAGCAAATTAAACGGATTAAATGGAAAGACGGTTTTATTATCGCACGCCCCGCCATTCAATACGACCGACAGGGTGCAGAGAGGAAACATCGGCAGCGAAGCATTAGCCCGCTTTCTTGGTAGAATCGACCTCATCGTTTGCGGGCACATCCATGAAGCAAGAGGCACGGTTTGTGCGAAAGGCACCTGTGTGGTAAACCCGGGTGCAGCCTCGAAAGGACTGGGCGCAGTTATCACCATAAAAGACGATATAAAAACAGAGTTTATTGATACGTAATGAAAACTTTAGGAAAGTTTTATCAAACGACAGGTATGCGAAGCATACCTGAACACCGCATAAAGCGAGGTGTCGCTTTATGAAACACTTTAAGAAAATCGCAATCTCAGGCAAGGGCGGCGTTGGAAAGACCACGCTCTCCGGCACGCTGGCGCGGCTCTTTGCACGAAGAGGGTATGATGTACTCGCAATAGACGCCGACCCCAGTATGAACCTTGCGTCAGCGCTTGGTATAAAAAAACCCCCCAAGTCGCTGACAGAATTCAAGGAACTTATTGACGAAAGGGCGGGAGGTCCTGCGGGTTTTTTCAAGATAAATCCAAAAGTTGACGACATTGTCGAAAAATTCGGCGTAATAGGACCTGACAACGTGAAATTACTGGTCATGGGCACGGTTGAAAGAGGGGGAAGCGGATGCATGTGCCCTGCAAGTTCTTTTTTAAAAGCCCTTATGCGCCATGTGATTCTCAAGACGAACAGCGTGGTTATCATGGATATGGAAGCAGGAGTGGAGCATCTCGGGCGCGGCATCACGAAGGGAGTGGATTATATGCTCATAGTGGTGGAACCAGGCGCAAGGTCAATCGAGACTGCTGGAAGGATAGCAGAACTTGCGCGCCAGATTGGTATAAGCAAATTCGGGGCTGTCATCAATAAAGCCGGAGAGGATGTGAGTGAAATCGAGGAGAGACTTAAAGAATACCGTCTGCCAGTATTAGGCGTGATACCGTATGATGGCGCACTTGTGCAGGCTGACATGGAGAATATTGCGCCAATAGATAGAAGCGGAGCAGCACTTTCCGCCATAAAAGACATATTTGAGAAATTATCAGAAAATCAGGAGTGAATAGTTATAAAAAAACCTGAAAGAATCCCCTGCGGATGCGAATCCATTGACGAGATGCTGGGCGGCGGGTTTGAGAGAGGCATAGTTACGCAGCTTTACGGAGCCTCTGGCACGGGGAAGACCAATATCTGCATCCAGCTTGCTGTGGAATGTGTGAGGAGCGGCAAGAAAGTCATTTTCATAGATACCGAAGGGTTCTCAGCAGAGCGGTTTAAGCAGATAGCAGGAGACGAGGCAAAGAAAATCGCAGGCGATATCATCATATACGAACCCGCAAACTTTGAGCAGCAGTATTCAGCAATTACGGATATTGAGAAGTTAATGAGCGATAAAATCGGGGTGATTATCCTTGATTCGGCGGCGCTTTTCTACAGGCTTGGGCTTACTCAGGATGATTCTGAAGAACAAAACGTGGGGCTGCGGCGCGAGCTTGTGAACCAGATAGGGATACTTCACGGGATTGCGAGAAAGCATGGAGTAGCAGTGGTTATCACAAACCAGGTTTATAAAGACGTTACGACTGGCGAGCTATGCCCCGTTGGAGGGAATGCGCTTGAGCACCTTTCGAAGACCATTATCCTGTTTGAGAAGATAGGGACAAATAAACGAAGAGCGTCGCTGCGAAAGCACAGGTCAATGGGCGAGGGGACTTGCTGCGATTTTGTGCTGACTGAGACAGGTGCAAAATAAATCATCGCAATTTAAAGATACACAGTATCTCCGTTGGCAGGCGCCTTTGCCACTACCCCGAGCTCTTCCTTAATCCACTCCGCAAAGCCCCGCGTATTCTCCCCATGAACCACAATAACAGTTTCAGTACCATTATCAGCGAAATTCTTCACCACTTCTTTTAACTCCTTATCCCCGCAGTGAGCCGAGAAATCATAAAGCTCAAGCCTGCAATTAAGCCTGATAGTATCCCTTCCATCCACTATATGCCCGCTTTCCAGCGCCATTCTCCCGTTTGTATCTTCTGCCTGGTAGCCCGTAAGATGGAGCTTCGATTTTGCATCATCGTAAATCTCCCTGATATAATAAAGCACGGGACCCCCGTTTAGCATTCCGGCGCTGGTCACGATAACGCATGGTTCTTTGATAATAGCCTCCCGCTCTTTCGGCTTTACGATACTGGCGCTCGTGAACGCTTTTTCAAGTTTATCCATATCGCGCACATATTCAGGCGACTTTTTTATCAGGTCAAAGACATCCACGCCCATGCCGTCCACGTATGCATGAAGCCCGTGTTTTTTCAGGATGAGCATCATCTCCTGCGTCCTGCCGATGCTGAAGGCTGGAATTATAGCTTTTCCACCGTTATCGATGGTCTCCCTTATGGATTCAATAAACCGTTCCTCAAGCACCTTCCTTGGAGTATGGTTCCTGCCAAAATATGTGCTCTCTATCAGCAGCGTATCGCTTATGGGATATTCCGTATCAGCGCCGTTCTGGAGTTCTGTCTGCTGCGTGTTAATATCCCCTGTATAAAACAGGCTCTGTTTGTCTTTTTCAATGAGAATCGAGGATGAGCCCGGAATATGCCCTGCATCATAGAAGCATGCGGAATACCCGCTGGTTTTGAATTCCTGCCTGTAATCTACTGTTCTAACTTTTCGCTCGAATTCCTGGATTTCGTCTGTATAATATGGAATGACGTGTCCCCTTTTTCCAGCTATTTTTAGCGTGTCTCTTGCCAGGAGCGCCGATAAGCGGGCTGTAACATCGGTGCAGTAGATTTCGGGTTCAAGGTCCATGAGATTGGGCGCAAGCCCGCAGTGGTCAAGGTGACCATGAGAGATTATGACGGTTTTGGGACGAAGCCCGTTAGAGGGGTATGTCGGCGGGTCTGTGGGTTTGATGCCGTAATCGAGAAGAAGCTCTTCGTTTACAAGGATGGCTGACCTTCCCACTTCCCCAGCCCCTCCTAAGAATCGTAGATTAATGTTATCGCCTCGACTAATACTACTACTGTGGAGCCATGCATAAAGGTTTACGATACTCTATATTTATACCCAATGACATGAATTAAAGATTGTTTATGAATATATTAAGGCGAGGTCGTCTTCAGGTCAAACAGGATGAAGACATAATGCGTTTCACATCATCCATGGAAGCCGATAAACGAATATTCGATGCGGATATCGAGGTGGATAAAGCCCATGTGGTGATGCTGAAAGAACAGGGCATCATCAAGAAAAGCGAATGCTCTGACATCCTTTCAGGTCTTGGCAAAATACAAAAAGAAGGCATTTCAGCCCTCGATGCCTCATACGAGGATGTCCATATCGCTCTTGAGGCAAGGCTCATAGAACTTGTTGGCGAGGACACAGGCGGAAGGATGCACTCGGGGCGCTCGCGCAACGATGAGGTTGCTGCGTGCATACGCATCGCGCTGCGCGGGGAACTTGTAAACCTCATGGAAGAAGTCCATGACCTTGCAGCAACCCTGGTCGGAACGGCGGGGAAGCACCATGATACCATCATGCCCGGGTACACCCACACCCAGCATGCGCAGCCTACCACGCTTGCGCATCACCTTCTTGCGCATGCGAATGCCCTCCTTCGCGACATTGAGCGGTTAAAAGGCGCCTACGAGCGCACAAACCAGAATCCTCTTGGCGCTGCGGCATTCGCTTCCACAGGCTTTCCTCTTGACAGGAAACGGACGACAGAACTGCTCGCTTTTGACTCATTGATTGAGAACTCGATGGATGCAGTCAGCACGCGCGATTTCATGATCGAGAGCGTAAGCTGTTTTGCCAACCTGATGACAAACCTGAGCCGCCTTGCAGAAGAACTCATCATGTGGAGCACCTCTGAATTCGGATTTATCGAACTGGGCGATAAATACTCATCCACTTCTTCAATAATGCCCCAGAAAAAGAACCCTGACGTGGCTGAACTCATGCGCGCAAAAACAGGAACCGTACACGGCGCACTTATGTCTGTACTGACAATCTGCAAGGCTCTTCCCTGCAGCTATAACCGTGACCTGCAGGAGGCTACTCCTCACCTCTGGCGCGCTGCCGATACTGTACGCTCATCCACGCGTATGGCTTGGGGTATGGTTGAAACGATGAAAATCAAAAAGGAAAATATGAGGAAAGCATCAGGCGCAGGGTTCATGACCGCAACAGAGCTTGCGGATACCATTGTGCGCACAACAGGCATCCCTTTCAGGACTGCCCATCATATAGTGGGCACGGTTGCAAAGACCGGCAAAACCCCGACTCTTTCCCTGCTTGATGAACTCTCATCAAAAATTATTAATGAAAAATTAAGTGAAAAAGGTCTCTCTGAAAAAGACGTTAAACAGGCGCTTGACCCGGTTGAGAATGTTAAGAAACGTGCGGTCATGGGGGGACCTGCGCCGAAGGAAACAAAGCGCCAGATAGTAGTTATTAAGAGAAAACTTGTTACCACCAAGGGCGATATCAATATTGTTCGGAAAAAGATTGGCAGCGCGGCGGGAAAACTTAACCGGGCAATCAAGTAGTATCCGCGAGGTGGATGGGAGTTATTAGTCCTTCAATGCGATAGCTTTGGCTGTCAATTTGACCGAAACTTTTAAAGTTTATTATAATAATTATGATAGTGGAAGGTAGGAAGGATAAAAACGACAAACGTACTGGTTATAGAGCACAATTCGCTCAATATGGAACTTGCGTTTGAGATACTCAACGCCAAGGGTTTTACCGTAGACGGAGCAGAAAACGGTACCGATGCATTTAATAAGATTAAAAAACAGATTTACGATTTTATACTGATGGAACCGAGGTTACCGGACGTAGATGGTTTTTCAATAGCTAAAGCCATAAAAAGCAACGATATTTACAAAAACATCCCCTTAATAGCTTTGACCGCTTATGCAATGAAGGGGGATAAAGAGCGAATTCTCAATGCGGGTTTCGATGATTATATACCAAAACCAATTGATGTGAGTGACCTCATGATGAGGGTAGAGAAGTACAGGAACCAGGGCTGCAAGAATGCGTCCGCTAAAAAATATTGATTTAGCAAAATATATATACTATTAGATTTAATATTAAAGTCAGTGATAAAGATTGGGAAATAGGTTCTTAAATTTAGGGTTAACAAAAGAAAAGATAGCATTGTGGGTACTTGTATTAATTGCTGCGGCAACCATTACAATTCCCAAAAACATTTAATGCTTACTTTTTCTTTGATGTAATATCACTAATGATTGCCAGGGCAGAAATCGCATCACGCACTGCACAATCAAGATAGCATATCTTTTTCGGAGGCGTCCGCCTGTCTATTTCTTCGCCAATCTGCGTTAGCACCAAAACAGAACTCAGAAATAAAAATATTACCTGTTCAGGAGAAAGAAAAACGCTTTCATTCATTGCAGCCCTGATATTGAGTATTATCGCTAACGTTCCTGCAACAATAAATGAAACAAGATAACCTGTAATCATCCAGTAAACCGGTTTATGTGACCTTTGCTGTATCATGAACGGGATAAATAAAACCACTGTGGTGAACCATATTTTTAGCCCCATAAAACCAGATGCTCCAAAATTGGTAATAATATCTCTTGCAATGGGATTGGCTTCACCCATAACACCCCGGTGTTCCATCATCCATAAACTTGTAAGACCATCCCCGATGCCAAAAGCCAAAAACGCTAATATAAACAATGCGCCCTGCGCTCTTGTGTACCACAGCGAGTAAGACCCTTCTTCACTCATAAAATTAAATACACTCTCCCATATCTCATTATTTTCTGATAATTTAAGCTTTGCTAAAATCCATGTTACGACGTGACAAAACGATAGCAGCTTAGCATGGGGTTGTGTTTACACTTTTAATACCGCTAAAAGCCGGGAAGGAAATAAATAATAAGTAATATTCCGATTATAGGAAAAGATTATACCAGAATACTATACTACTTACCATCCTGGGACTAAAGAGGCAATATGAGCGATGAAAATTCAGGCGTGATTGCATCGGATGAAAAAAAAGAACAAAATAATGTTCCTCCCCTCCCCTCCGGCAGCCAGCGCGCATTCTGTGTGGCGCTTCCCGTATCCGGGGGCAAACCGTTAAAATTGACAGGCGACAATCCGCATGAATTTATACAATTTCTTAAAGAATCTTCTATAGCATGGTTAAACTATCCTGTAACTGACATAAAAAAAGACGCCGAGATTGTCGCGATGTCTCTCGGCTTCAGTTCTTCCCTCGTTCCCACGCTCCTCTCTAATTACCTGTCAGCTTATGAAGACAGGGATACTGAAATGGGATTAATGCTGCCGGCAGTTACAGTAAAGAAATTTGAAGTTCTTGTCAGTCCGATATTAATCCTGATGAGAAAAGACCTGATTCTCACAATCCACGATGAAAAAGTGAATCGCCTTGTTCGTTTTTCCCGATATGCAGACGCCTTCATGAGAAAAATCAAACCCAACCTCGAACAGGCGGATAAATTGACAGTCATACTTACAAGAATAATAGATGAGAACAACAATAAAAATTTTGACCATCTGCGCGAGATAGAAGCACAGGGGGATGAACTGAGCAAGATTCTGATGGACCCCACCACGCCGAGAGGCGTAATCGGTCCTGAAATCCACAACATGAAACATGCGCTGGTAAATTACCTCGATACGCTGTGGGCTACCCTTGATGTGGTGAATTCTCTCCGCCATGGCGATGCAGAACTCATAACCGACAGCCCTAAACTGCTGGCTCGCCTGGGCATACTTTCTGATGATGTCAACAGGCACATCGCCCTCAGCGAACACATGTCAGAGGTGCTGGCTTCAGGTCTTGAAGTGCTTCAAAGTATCTATAACAACCAGCTCCAGGTATTAAACAACAGGCTTGCTCTTGTCATGACCTGGCTTACCATACTTGGCACGGCTGTGCTTGTGCCAAACACCCTTGCAACGATTTTCAGTAACCCGGCATTTAATCTTACGCCCGAAGATAAGGGCTGGTACTCTGCTATGCTCATTGCCTCCACAATTATCTCGACATGGGCAGCTTACTGGTGGATAAAAAAGAAAGGACTGATGCCTTTTAAAGTAGACTGATTATTTTTTCTTTGAGAGGATATTTGAGATCCCAAGAATAGCCAGCATTGCTACAATTATTATAACCAGAACCAAAAGCATTGAAGACACAACTTCTTTTAAAGCACTTTTTGCCGCCGGGGTTTCCTTAATTTCCGGAGTCCCAGTTGGCGTTGGAGTTGGCGTAAGTGTCGGGGTCGGCGTAGTTATGCCCGTGGCTGTTGGCGTAGGAGTTGGTGATGGTGTTGTCGCTGCAGGTTTTTGCAGATTCAATACCCTGATGATTTGATTTCCCTGGGGATCAATATCTACAAAAAGGATTTTAGTCCCATCCCTGTTCCACCTTGGATTTATCTGCCTGAAACCATCCTTAAAAAGAAATTTTTTCCCTGAACCATCCGGGTTAATGATGAATATTTGCTGACCGCTCGATGTTGCGGTTTCATAAGAAACATACAGGATGCCTTCCTGCCCCCAGTCCGGGTCAGATTTTTTGATATCATCGAAAGTAATCTGCTTTTTGCCGCTGCCATCGGCATTGGCTGTGAAAAGCTGTTCGATATATTTGCCGTCATATGAAACATATACAAAGGAGTTCCAATCCGGGCTCCACTGCGGGTTCCACTGCCGGAATTCATCGGTTATTACCTGCTTTTTCCCGGTCCCGTCAGGATTGACCTGGTATATCTTTTCATTTTGTGCCGCATCAAAGGAAGTAAATAGTACAGTTTTCGTTTTCGGGTTCCATGAAGCGCCGCCCGGGGCAGGCGGTTTGTCCCCAGGCGCCCTCCCCTGGCGGATCTTATCATCGAGTAGCTTTCTCAACCCAGAGCCATCGGGTTTAATAAGAAAATTTTTTTCCAGTCCGTCAGTATCATAAGAGATATAGGAAATATCATCATTAAACCATGCCACGCCCCATTTTTTATTAGAATCGTTCGTTACCTGTTTTTTCCCTGTGCCGTCAACGTTTATCGTGAAAATCTGTTGTCTCCCGGAATCATCATAAGCGACATAGGCTATGGAATTCCCGTCAGGACTCCAATCAAGGCTCCACACCAATGACTCATTGGTCTGGATAACCTGAGTGCTCACGATATTCAAGTCAGCCGATACAGGAACTGAAAATAATGATACTAATGCTAAACAAATAATTAAAGATGATACTTTCATAATACCCAACACATAGTATCTATACACAATGATAAATGTTACGCTGCTGGCGTCTCTTTTTTATTGAGCTATTTTCAGAAATCAAACAATGATTTCTGGGGTTCACAGTTACTTCTCCGTTCTGTATCCGCCGCCTTATCCAGCAATTCTATCCTGCCGTACTGCCCTCCGCCACCCGGATGCATCTTAACCTTCCCGCACCGCAAGGCGATTATTGCATTGATTACGCGTTCATCCACGCCAGAATTCTTAATATCCGCATCCACCAGCACCGAAACCTCGGTGCCGTATCGTTCTATGAGCTTGTTCCATATTCCCTGAACGCCCTTTGTATTGACGCCTATCCCCACCGCCATCGCAATTATCTCTGATAGGGGTATCAGGTGAAGGTAGGGCGGTCTGTGGGGGGGATGCTTTGGTTTGTCAGACGATGCAAGTTCATTAACCCTGTCCTTCACGCCTTTTTTGATTGTCCCGCCGCATGAGCATGTCCAGCTTTTTATGATGCTTTCGCGAAGCGTATAATGCTTATAACAGCGGATGCAGGCGCTCTCGTTGTATTTCCCTTCCTCAGGCGGTATTCCAACATTGAGAACCGGTTTTCTTCCCTTCTCGCGAATTATTGCCATTTTCAACTCATCAAAGTTGATTCCCTCCATTTCAAAGCGGTTGAACTCCCGCGCCAGTTTGTTCACATACGGGGAATGGGCATCCGAGTTTGTAAGAAAAGTGAGGCAATGAAGCTCTGCGATGCGGTCTGCGTATGAAGTGTCTGCACTCAAGCCCAGTTCTATAAAATAAATATGCTCTGCCATATCCCCGTAGCAGCCCTTGAGTGAGTTGTGGTATGCATACATGGCAGTCCAGGGCGTGAAGGCATGCGCCGGACCTGTAAGCGCGCCTGCATCGTGCGCAGCCTGCGCAATATCAACACCATTTAACCTTACGTTGGGTCTGCCGTCTGAGTCGATGCTATTCGACTTCGGTTTCATGAACTCGTAGAGTTCTTCGGCTTTTGAAATCGAGGGAACAATCAGGAGGTGGTGAACCTGGTTTATATCCTCAATTTCTGTCGTCAATACGAAGTATGCGCCATCAAGCCTGAAAACCCCGTTTTCTTCCTTCAGATTTTTTATCTCAGCCAGCCATTTTGGGTGAAGGCAGTCACCCGTTGCTACAAGCTGGATGCCTTTTTTTCTTGATTCGGTTGCGAGAGTGGACAAGTCCATCTTCGGGGATGTTGCCATGCTGTATTTTGAATGGATGTGGAGGTCTGCGTTTACGAGCATGATTGGGTTAAATAAGCGGTTTAGAATATAGGGATTGCGTTACACAGTCCCTTTCCTTATCAAAAAATGATAATTCTCCCCATCCTTAAACAGCTTCAAAAACTGGTGCCCCGCCCTCTTAGCCCATCTCGGTATATCCTGCACAGCAGCAGGGTCGCCTGTAACCATCTCCAGCACCTGCCCCGGCTCTAAGTTCTCCATCTCCTGCGTGGTATTAAATATCGGAATCGGGCAGTAGAGTCCCACGCAGTCCAGCACTCTGTCGGGTTTGGTTTTTTCTTCTCCGCTCATAAAGCGACACCTCGCTTTATGAGGTATAGGGTATGCAAAGCATACCCTTCTTTTGATAAAACTTTCCTAAAGTTTTTCAATTCAATCAGCTTCTTTTACCATGTTTTTCATAAAATATCTTATCTTCAAGCTTTTTCCTGAAACTTTCATCATGTTTCTTCGGCGCCATTTCAGGGTATCCAATCGGGATTACCGTCAGCACGAAATGAGTCTTAGGCACATTAAGTATCTCGCCCACCTTTTCCCTCTCTATGCTCACCCAGCATGTCCCGATTCCAAATTCCCATGCTGCAAGCATCATATTCTGCACTGCCATAGCAGCCGCAAACCTGGTCTCGCCTATGCCTTCAATCCACGAGAATTTCCCGCTTACAGGCGGCACCACAACCGCGATTGCCATGGGCGCAGCCTCAAGATAGCCTGAATACCTGGCGTATTTGGAGATGGATTTTAATGTCTCCTTATCCTTGATTATTATGAATTCCCATGGCTGGGTATTGAACGGGCTTGGCGCCCATCGTGCAGCTTCCAGTATCTTCCTTAGAACATCGTCCGGAATGAGATCGGGTTTGAACTGGCGGACAACGCATCTGTTCCTGATTGTTTCTAATACATCCATGTTTTCCCTTGATTAAGCATGGGTTCATAGCAATTTAATTGTTTTGGTAACAAGCTCCAGAATGCTTATACGCTCCAAACTTTTTAAAAATCAATGTTATACGATTCAACTAATATTATATCCGTGAATTATACCCAGTTATTTATTTAAACCCTAACTGTCATTATAAGTTATAGGGGATGGATATTAAAGGGGCATTATATGATTCATAGGAAAAAAGAATCTCTCGATGATGAAAAACCTGAGTTGCGCGCCAATAATAGCGCACAACCCGATAAAGCCAATAACAGGGTGTGGGCTAAGGATGCGCTGCAGGAATCGCAACAGCGCCAGGCTGAGGTTTCGGCGCTGCTGGAAAGCTCTCGCGCAGTTTTGAAATATCGAGAATTCAAGGATTCAGCACGTTCTATATTTGATTCCTGCAAGAATTTAATCGGAGCTACTGCGGGATATGTAGCTTTGCTAAGCAAGGATGGGGCAGAAAATGAAGTGCTGTTCTTAGATTCTGGCGGGATTCCCTGCACTGTTGACCCTACGCTGCCCATGCCTATTCGCGGATTGCGCGCGGAAGCATATCGCACTGGCAAAGCGGTATATCGCAATAATTTCTCCAACAGCGAATGGGTAAAACTCATGCCGGATGGGCATGCAAGCCTTGACAATGTGCTGTTTGCGCCCCTCTTGATAGAGGGAAAAGCTGTAGGTTTGCTTGGTCTTGGCAATAAGCAAGGAGGGTTTACTGAAAATGACGGGCATTTAGCCACAACGTTCGGGGAGCTTGCGGCGATTGCGCTCCACAACAGCCGCACACTGGAATTGTTGACGAAGAGCGAGGAAAAATTCCACTCAGTGGCGCAAACTGCAAGTGATGCAATTTTCTCTGCCGACAGCCGCGGAAACACAATTTTATGGAATCACGGCGCAGAAACAATTTTTGGTTATTCGGCTGATGAAATGGTGGGCAAGCCGATTTCAGTAATAATTCCCGAACGGTTACGTGAAGCTCATGCAAAAGGAATACGGCGGGTAGTTTCAACTGGAAAAACTAAGATCATCGGAAAGACAGTTGAGCAGGAGGCGCTCAGGAAAAACGGCAGCGAATTTCCTGTCGAGCTTTCCTTAGCTACATGGAAGATAAAAGATGAAATTTTTTTCACAGCCATCTTACGCGACATCACAGAGCGCAAGCATGCGGAGGAGGCGCTGCGAAAAGCCCACGATGAGCTGGAAATACGGGTTCGGGAGCGAACTGCACAGCTTGCTGAGGCAAACAAGGCATTGCAGGCTGAAATCAAGGAGCGCACCTGGGCTGAGGAGGAACTACGCCTGCTCAACAGAGCGCATAAAACGCTCAGCACATGCAACCAGACGCTCATTCGCGCCACAGAAGAAGCGGAACTGCTGCATGAGATATGCAAGAGAATGGTGGATGTAGGCGGGTATCGTTTTGCATGGGTTGGTTTTGCGGAGCAGAATGAAGATAAAACGGTTCGCCCTGTGGCGCAGGCTGGATATGGGGAGGGACATCTTGAAAATGCGAACATCACATGGGCAGATAATGAACGAGGCAGGGGTCCAACAGGCACGGCTATCAGAACAGGCAGGCACAGCGTTGCAAAAAACATACTCACAGACCCGAATTATATTCCGTGGCGCGCCGAGGCGATTAAACGAGGATTTGCTTCAGCCATTGCGCTTCCCCTGGTTGCTAACGGTAAGCCCTTTGGCGCGCTGAATATCTATGCAAAGGAGCAGGATGCATTCGATGCGGAAGAAATAGCTCTGCTTACCGAACTGGCTGATGACTTAGCGTACGGCATCATGTCGCTGCGCACGCGCACCGAGCACAAGAAAACGGAGGAAATGCAAAGAAAACTCTCAAGTGCAGTCGAACATACGGCAGACATCGTGATTATTACGAAGAGAGATGGCGCCATCGAGTATGTCAACCCTGCATTTGAAAAAATTACTGGCTATACCATGGAAGAAGCAGTTGGAAAAACTCCCAGGATACTCAAATCCGGTAAACAGGACGAAAAATTTTATGAACATCTCTGGGGAACGATTCTCTCAGGTGAGGTTTTTTATGGTGTACTCATTAACAAAAAAAAGAATGGCGAGCTTTACTATGCAGAAAAGACCATAACACCAGTAAAAGACGGGCAAGGAAACATCACACATTTTGCTTCTACTGATAAGGATATCACCGAGCGCAAAAAAGCAGAAGAAACACGCCTTGAAAACCTGCGCCTTGAGGCTGCCGATAAAGCAAAGAGCGAGTTTTTAGCCAATATGAGCCACGAGCTCCGGACGCCTCTTAACGCTATCAACGGATTTTCTGAACTTATGATGCAGGGGATGGGGGGAGAATTGACTGAAAAACAGAAACATTTCATAGAGAATATCAATTCAAGTGGAACATTCCTTCTCAGCCTTATCAATGATATTCTTGATTTAAGCAAGGTAGAAGCCGGGAAAATAGAACTGGCGCCTGAGAAGATGCCTGTGCCCGTAACCATCAAAGAGACGCTTACTCTCATAAAAGAAAAAGCCATGAAGCATAACGTGCTCCTGAAAACGGAATTCGACCCGAAGCTTGAGTTTATAGAGGCTGACAAACAGAGAGTCAAGCAGGTACTTTTCAATTTACTCAGCAATGCCGTGAAATTCAGCAAGGAAGGAGGTGGAACAGTAACCATAAGAGCAAAAAAAGAAGGCGATATGGCGAAGGTTTCTGTCTCTGATACGGGCATAGGAATCAAGGAAGAAAATATTGGCAGGCTTTTCCAGAAGTTCGAACAGCTTGAATCCGGGATAAGCCAGAAATACGGCGGCACGGGGCTTGGGCTTGCGATTACAAAGCAGCTTGTAGAGTTGCACGGTGGAAAAATCTGGGCTGAGAGTAAGTTTGGGGAAGGAAGTACTTTTACGTTTTTACTGCCCATAGTCGCGAAAAGGCAGGAAAAAACAGGAAGTGAAAGATCTCAGTAGAGGAAAAAATGAAGATAATTCATAAATTGACTCTCGGATTTTTATTAGTTTCATCATTAGTCGTAGTTGTCGCTTATTTTGGAGTCAGTGCATCTGATTCCATTCATAATGCACATTATGCGGTTGAAGAAGAAACTATACCTACTATCAAAACTCTTGACGATATGAAACATGCGGGTATGATAGTAATGATGTCTACCCACGAGTATATTTACATATCATCAGAAAATAGAACAGAAAGTGCATTATTAGAAGCGGAATATGAAAGAATAGCATCGGGAAAAGAACTTTATGCCCGTTCTTTCAAAAGATATGAAGATTTAGTAAATAAATTCTTTCCAGAAGAAAAAGAATCGCTCGAGAATATAAGAATTGCAGGTCAAAAACTTCAAAATACAAGTTCCGAGCTGATAGAGCTAAAAAAACAGGGGGTTTCAGGATTAAAAGTTCAGGAAAAACATGAAGAATTGGAAGAAGCTGGAAGGGATTTTTTTAAGGCTATAGATAGCGCATTAACGTACGAAGATAAAGAGTTTGCAGAAAGAATGGAAAATTTGCATTCTTCGATTGAAAATACTAAAAAAACTATATTGATTGTTAGTTTATTGACTCTCATCTCTGCAATAGCAGTGGGTGCTTTCATATCCACTCGTTTTTCAAAACCAATCCTCGAACTCAAGAATGCGGCTGTAGAGATCGGGAAGGGTAAACTGGCTACAAGGGTGGAGATAGCATCCAGTGATGAAGTGGGTATTTTAGCCACCTGCTTTAATCAGATGGCAGACAGGCTTGAGCAGGATATTGTAGAGCGCAAGCAAGCAGAAGAGGAACTCAAGAAATACCGCGAGCACCTTGAGGAACTGGTGAATGAGCGCACGTGCGAACTGCGAGACAGCGAAGCGAAATATCATACGTTGTATGAGAGTTCATCAGATGCAATCATGATGCTGGATGAAAAAGGGTTTTTTGACTGCAACAGTGCAACTCTGCGGATGTTCGGTTTTTCGACAAAAGAAGAATTCACAAAAGTGCATCCGGCAGACGTATCCCCACCTTATCAGCCGGATGGCACTGATTCATTGACCGCTGCGAATAATAAAATTGCAGAGGCTTTCAGTAAAGGTATGAATCGCTTTGAGTGGATGCATCGAAGAACGAACGGGGAAGAATTCCCGGCAGAAGTATTGCTGACAGCATTCCCATTAAGAGGAAAACAGGTTCTACAGGCGACGGTTCGGGACATCACAGAGCGCAAGCGGGCTGAGGAGGCACTCCGCCAAACCTCCGACCGATTGCAGCTTGCTACCCGCGCTGCCAATGTTGGCATCTGGGACTTGGACGTCATCAACAACAAGCTGGTATGGGACGACGCAATGTATCAACTCTACGGCATCACGCCCGATCGCTTCACTGGTGCCTACGAAGCATGGGAGGCGGGCCTTCATCCAGATGATATGTTGCGTGGACGTGAAGAAGTACAGATGGCACTTCGCGGTGAGAAAGAGTTTGACACCGAGTTCCGCGTGGTCTGGCCGGACAAGTCCGTCCATTACATTAAAGCCATTGGTATGGTACAGCGTGACGCTTCGGGGAGGGCCGTGCGCATGCTGGGCACAAACTGGGACATCACCGAGCGCAGACGCGCCGAGGAATCACTCAGGCTCGCAAAGGAAGAAGCCGAGCGCGCCAACATGGTCAAAACCAATTTCCTGATGACAATGAGCCACGAACTTCGTACTCCTTTGAATGCAATACTTGGTTTCTCCGAAATGCTGAAGCAAAAAACATCAGGCGAATTGAACGAAAAACAGGAGCATTTCATAGACAATATTCAAACAAGCGGTAATAACCTGCTCAATATCGTCAGCCAGATACTTGAAGTTGTCAAGATAGAAAATGGAACATTAGAACTGCGCATCGAGAAGATTCCTGTGCCTGGAACCGTAGATGAGGTCATCAGCGTTATTAAGGAAAAGGCTGCAAAAAAGAATGTGGTCATGGTAAAAAACATTGACCCTCAACTTAAGCACATAGAAGCGGACAAAGATAAAATCAAGCAGGTATTTATCAATCTTCTTGAGAACGCTGTTAAATTCAGCAAGCCTGAAGGGGGAACAGTTACCATAACCGCGAAAAAGGAAGGCGACATGGCAAGATTCTCGGTCTCGGATACAGGCATCGGTATAAAGGAGGAAGATATGGGTAAACTATTCCAAAAATTCACCCAGTTGGAGACTGGAACGACCCGGAGATACGGTGGCACAGGTATAGGGCTTGCTGTTGCAAAGCAGTTTGTGGAATTGCACGGGGGGAAAATCCGGGCTGAGAGCAAGTTTGGAGAAGGTAGCACATTTACGTTTATGCTCCCGTTGAATGCAAAAGACGAAATGAATTTTTGTACCAGACCAGAATAAAAAGCCCAGGTATTGCTATTTTATCCCCAGCACATCCGCCATCTCATACACACCCGGCTTTGCAGAGGAAACCCACGCCGCAGCTTTCACGGCGCCTTTTGCGAACGCCTGCCTGCTGTGCGCCTGGTGCTTTATCTCGATTCGCTCACCGTCACCGGCAAAGAGAACCGTATGGTCGCCTACGATATCCCCGCCCCGAACGGCATGTATCCCGATTTCCTGCTTTCTTGGTGAAAGACCGTGCCTGCCGTATACAAATTCTTTCCCTCCAAGCGTTTTTGAGATAACTTCTGCGGCTTTCACGGCTGTGCCGCTTGGCGCGTCTTTTTTCTGGTTATGGTGGGCTTCGATAATTTCAATATCATAATCCCCGAGGCGTTTTGCAGCCTCAGCGAGCAGACCCCAGAAAACATTCACGCCTATTGAAAAATTGGGCGTAATAACAGCGGCAACGTTATTCTCTTTGATGGCTTTTTCCATAAGCGCGCGCTGCTCTGGCGTGAAACCCGTCGTCCCGACAACGAGAGCTACTTTTTTCTTGGCGCATGCAACAACGTTTTTCACCGCTGCCTGGGCGATTGTAAAATCAATAAGCACATCTGGTTTTGACCTGTCAAGGGCTGTATCGATGTTATTTGCATCCTCCATTAAAACATTCAACTTACCTGACCTCATTACCTCGCCAATGTCTTTTCCGATATTGGTCACATCGATGGCAGAAACAAGTTTTAAGTCACTGGATTTCAGGATATTTTCAATAATAAGCCCGCCCATTCTTCCACAGGCGCCAGTTACTGCTATTTTTATCATAAAGGGTTACGCCCCTTTAGGACGTATAGGGGATATTTCATATCCCCTTCTTTATCAGATGAAGCTCGTTCAACGCTGCTTTTAGTTTTCTTTCGTTATCCTCGCTCATTGGCGCAAGCGGAAGCCGCAGATGCCCCGCAGGAAGCCCGATTAATTCTACTGCTTTTTTGATTGGGATAGGATTTGTCTCCAAAAATACCGCGCGTATTAAAGGAGCAAGCGATAGATGCAGTCTTCTTGCTTCATCCATATCTCCTTTCTGGAACGCCTCGACCAATGAAACCATTAGTTCCGGTGCGACGTTCGCCACCACGGAAATCACGCCCTTTCCTCCCAGAGCCATGATGGGAAGCGTAAGCATGTCGTCTCCCGAGAGCACCACAAAATCCTCGTCCTGTGTAAGTTCGATAATCCGCGTAACCTGCTCAAGGTTCCCGCTCGCTTCCTTTATCCCCACGATATTGCTTTCTTTTGCAAGCTCTGCCACAACCTCAGGCTTGAGATTGATGCCTGTGCGCGAAGGTACGTTGTATAAAATAATCGGTATATCAACTTCGTTTGCAACCTTCTTAAAATGAGCGAGCATGCCCCGGTCGTTGGGCTTGTTGTAATACGGCGTTATCAAAAGAGCCGAATCCGCGCCTGCATCCAGGGCGAATTGTGTTAATTCTATTGCCTCGGTTGTGTTATTGGAGCCTGTGCCTGCTACTACAGGAACAGTCGAGCACTCAACCGCAATTTCAATGACCTTTTCATGTTCCTTGATAGAAAGAGTTGCCGACTCTCCTGTCGTACCGCATGGAACGATGCCGGAAACGCCATTTTCAATCAAAAATGCGATGTTCTGCTTAAGACCGTCCTTATCTACCTTATTATCCTTTGTGAATGGGGTAATAAGGGCAGGCAGAACACCTTCAACCATAAAGCGTTACCTCTACTTCTTTCTGACAGCCTTTACTCTCAACTGGCGTACTATGTATCCCGCTACGCGGTTCCTTATAACCTTGCTCTCGACAGTGGTATATTTAGTTACGTTCTCTTTGTTCTGTCCAAAGTCTAAAGTGAAGACATCGCTGTGCTCTTCAAGTAACTGGTGCGCCAATGATTTTATGTATCCGGGTCTAATATTTCCCATAGTTAAATCTCCATTTTTCTTCGCATACAACCCCATCATTCATATAGATTTCTGGAAAAAGATAGGGACTATACGGAGACTCATTGCACATAAAACCACAGATTTATTCTATTTGAAGCCTATCTGGTTATGATGAAAAGGATTCTTTTAACCAACGACGACGGTGTATATTCCACAGGACTTAAAGCCGCTTATGATAGCGTGTGCGACCTTGGGGAAGTGACCGTGGTTGCGCCATCCTCGCAAAAAAGCGGTGTGGGGCGGGGAATATCCATCTTTGAACCTCTAAGAGTGTCTTTAGCCAATGTGAACGGTTTCAGAGCCTACGCCGTGGCAGGGACGCCCACGGATTCTGTCATCCTGGGATTATTCTCGATAATGAAAGAGAAGCCTGACCTTGTGCTTTCCGGTTTTAACGTGGGCGAGAACATAAGCACAGACACTGTTACCACAAGCGGCACAATCGGGGCGGCTCTTGAAGCGGCAAGCTACGGCATTCCGGCGATTGCTGCATCCATACAGGTGCTGGATGAAGGGGATAAGTTCGACGACCACAGCGCATATGTGTATGATTTTGATGTTGGGATTAAAATCGTGAACAGGATTGCTAAAAATGTAATCAGGAGCGGGCTTCCGGATGGTGTGGATTTGCTCAATGTCAATATACCGAGACATGCGACTATGGATACCGAAATCGAGGTTACAAGGCTTGCAAAAAAGATATTCATAACAGGGGTGGAAGAGCGCCATGACCCCAGGGGAAGACCGTACTACTGGATAAACGGCGATTTAATACGGGATGCTGAGGAAGGAACTGATGTCAGGGCTGTTATGAAGAAAGGGCATATCTCGGTAACGCCGCTGTCGCTTGATTCTACTGCAAGGGTTGATTTTAAAAAGATAGATGCATTATTGTAAGAAGCGATGCGATGGTTAACGTTTCCACATCTTATCTTGGGAAGCGATTACTGAAACGAATGTACCAGTCCTGAACCTGAAAAAACGTCTATTTGCCTTTCGAATACCTTGTTTCCTTTCCCTCATGTAAGATGAGTTGATACTTCGATGCGCTGATGTCCTTTTCATTCTCAACTAATTGCTGGAGGGCGTATTCTATGGCATGAGTTCTATTTGCAAACCGCTTCTTTTCAATCTGCAAATCAACCCATTTTAACAGGTTCTCGTCAAGGGCGACACTGGTTTTAATTTTAATGATATTTCACATTACCCCTAATACTACCAAAATATTAATAGTTCATTACCCCCTTATACCTTAATATACCTCAAAAAGGTTTTAAAGAGAGTACATTAAGGGGCAATAGGTGTGACAATACTTGAATCCAGAGAAGATAGGGTGAAGCTGCTCAGGTGCGGGTTCACAGGCAGGGAGATCGAGGCGCTATATGTGATTCTCAATTCCTTCGATGTCGTGGGAGTGAACTGGCAGGAAATTCCCGACTATCCCGGTGCTGAAAGAAGGAACCAGCCGTGAGAGCTATGTATCCAATAACCCATAATTTAATAACATCTGAATGTATAGTAAGTCCTGAAAAACACATGATTGTAAATTTCCAGCTTACAAATGTAGAATCCAAGGTATATTCCAGTGCTGAGGATGT
>JAHFCV010000135.1 GCA_023249275.1 Candidatus Methanoperedens sp. | reverse complement strand
TTGCGAACATGTCCCTGATAGGAGTAAAAAGTCCAGTATACGTGGCAGGATTTGAACGCGGCGTCCTGCCGATTGGGGACTGGTCTATAATTATTACTTTATCAATGTTCTCTGACCCGATTATACCCCTGTGCTTCCCGGGTTTTTCTTTTGTGTGGTAAAACCTCTGCGCCAGGGCTTTGTAAAGAATATCGTTAACCAGTGTGCTTTTGCCCGAGCCTGATACGCCGGTGACGCATGTCATCACTCCAAGCGGTATGCTGGCATCTATCTGCTTGAGGTTATTCTCGCTTGCGCCTACGACTGTGAGCCTGTCCTTTGATGTCCTTCGCTTTTTAGGGATGGGAATAAATTTTTTATGGCTGAGATACTTTCCTGTGAGCGATTTTTCACATTTGATGACATCCTCTAGGTTTCCTGTCACCACGACCTCGCCGCCATGCACTCCTGCGCCCGGCCCCATATCCACGATGAAATCCGCGCTCTGTATCATCTCTTCATCGTGCTCCACAACAATCACAGTATTTCCCAGGTCGCGAAGCTGCATCAGCATGTGTATCAGCCTCCCGTTATCACGCTGGTGAAGCCCGATACTGGGCTCGTCAAGAATGTAAAGCACCCCGACAAGGCTTGACCCTATCTGCGTGGCAAGGCGGATTCTCTGGCTTTCCCCCCCCGACAGCGTGCCAGCCGCCCTGTCAAGCGTGAGATAATCAAGCCCCACATCCATAAGGAATCCGAGGCGCGCCTGAAGTTCTTTCATAATTGGCTTTGATATTATGGCTTCTTTTTCATCAAAAGTGATGCCCTCAATGAACTCCAGCGCCTTTTTCACAGACAGGCGGGTTGTGGCAATAATGGATTTGCCTCCCACTGTGACGGCAAGGCTTGAAGGTTTTAATCGTTCCCCGTTGCACACTGTACATGGCTTGATGCTCATGTACTGCTGGATATTCTCCCGGCCTTCTTCGGATTGCGATTCCCTGTATTTTCTTGCAAGGTGCGGTATAATCCCTTCAAAGCTGCTCCAGTGTTCCCAGAGCCCGTCGCGGTCGCGGGGCACATACCTGAAATGTATTTGTTCGCTTCCCCCGTGCAGTATCACCTGCACATGCCTGGGGCTCAATTCCGAGAAGGGCGCATCGAGGGAAAAACCATAATGTTTTGCTACGGACTGGAGCATCTGGCGGTAATACCCGTGCTCATATCCCCACGGCTCAATTGCTCCTTCACTGATTGATTTTCTCTTATCGGGGATTATCATGTCTGGGTCAAATTCCATCGTATTCCCAAGTCCCTGGCAGGTGGGACATGCGCCTCTGGGGCTGTTGAAGGAAAACATATTGGGTTCAAGAGGCTCAAAACTTATCCCGCATCTGGTGCATGCGGCATGCTCGCTGAAAAGTAGTTCTTTGCTGTCAAGCACATCCACCACCGCAATGCCGTTTCCTTCCTTAAGCGCCGTGGCTACCGAGTCAGCAAGCCGCTCTTCAATCCCTTTTTTTATTATAAGCCTGTCCACAACAACGTCAATATCGTGTTTCTGCTGTTTATTGAGAACGATTTCCCCTGACAGCTCGTGCATCCTGCCATCCACGCGGACGCGGCTGAATCCGGAATGCGCCATGTCATCGAACATCTGTTTGTATTCGCCTTTTCTCTGCCTGGAAAGTGGAGCAAGCACATGAATTTTTGTGCCCCCGGGCAGCGCCATGAGCCTCTGCACAATCTGTTCAACAGTTTGCGGCGTGATTTCACTGCCGCAGTTGGGGCAGTGCTGCTTGCCTGTCCTTGCATAGAGCAGGCGCAGGTAATCGTATATCTCCGTGACCGTGCCAACCGTGGAACGGGGGTTCTTGCTTGTGGATTTCTGCTCGATGGAGATGGCAGGCGAAAGACCTTCGATATATTCCACATCAGGTTTGTCCATCTGTCCCAGGAACTGGCGGGCATACGCTGATAACGACTCCACGTACCGCCGCTGACCTTCCGCATATAACGTGTCAAATGCGAGGGATGACTTGCCGGAACCCGAAAGTCCTGTAATCACAACCAGCCTGTTTCTTGGAAGCTCAAGGTCGATGTTCTTGAGATTGTGGACGCGGGCGCCTTTTATGATGATTTTATCTGCTGACATGAAAAGAATGGTGTTGTTATTAGATGGCGCGGGAAGGATAAAATATTATGGATATGGATGAGCCGGTGGATTTTATTTACCCAGGAATTTTTCAATCACACTCTCAACTTCAAGTCTTACGACTTCAAGCTCCCGTCCCGCATCTATTATTACAAATCTTTGGGGTTCGTTTTTTGCAAGCGTCAAAAAATTCCCCTGCACGGTTTCCAGGAACCCGATTTTCTCAAACTTGGTATGGTTCCCGCGAACACCGCACCGTGAAACCGCAATGCTGGGGTCAATCGTAAATAGAATTGTCAGGTCGGGAACAATCGTCCAGCCTTTATGGATGCCCTGCACCCACTCCATCGCATCATCGAACTTATCCGAAAGCGTGGCGCCCTGGTAGGCGTACCTGCTGTCCGAGTACCTGTCCGAGATTACTGTTTTTCCTTCAGAAAGAGCTGGTCTTATTACCTTGGCAATATGCTCGGCATGGTCTGCAACGAATAAAAATAGCTCTGCCAGCGGGTCTGCTTCGGATTCGATTGAGCGCTTTACAGCTTTTCCAATCCAGCTCTTGGTAGGCTCCACTGTAAAAACTGCTTCAGGGAATCTGGTTTTGAGCATCTTTGCTATACTGGACTTTCCTGTCCCGTCAATTCCTTCAAGAGTGATTAATGTTCCTTTTTGCATTTGAGCTATATATCGAAGTTTTAATGAAAAAGCTTATCCAAAGGTTTTCCCAATTTAATTGTGGGAAGGATGATGATGAACCTGGAAATCCAGACCACAACACGGACTGAACTCATCGACATAACCGACAGTGTGCGCGCGATAGTAAAAGAAAGCGGCATAAAAAACGGCATCTGCGTCATATCCACGCCCCACACCACAAGCGCGATAATAGTCAATGAGAATGAGCGGAGATTAAGAGTGGATATTCTGGGGATGCTGGAAACACTTGTCCCAGAGAACAAAAGCTACGCCCACAATTCAATAGATAACAATGCCGACGCCCACCTGCGCGCAGTCCTGCTTGGAATGAGTGAGATTATTCCTATTGAAGACGGACATATCATTTTGGGCACATGGCAGCGTATATTATTTGTTGAACTTGACGGTCCGAGAAACCGCAACGTAAATGTAACGATAATTGAAAAATAATAAAGAGCTAGAAAGTATCCAGCTCTCCTCTTGTTGTCATTTCTGTAATCTTTGTGATATCGCCAAGCCACTTGTCTATAATGGCTTCTGACTCTGATTTGATAACCTTCATATTCGCGCCATCTTCCGGTATCACCTGCGCGCTTGCAATCAGGGGCTGGTCAATGGGCTTTCCAATCTGGGAAAGGATGCGGATATACACGTCCTCGATTCCAGAAACGTTCTCTGCAATATCCTTTGCTATCTGGTTGGAGAGAAGGTTGTACAGCTTGCCCACATGGTTTATGGGGTTCTTGCCGCTTGTGGCTTCCATGCTCATGGGTCTATTCGGGGTAATCAGACCGTTGCACCTGTTCCCTCTGCCAACTGAGCCGTCGTCGCCCATCTCGGCTGAAGTCCCTGTAACTGTCAGGTAAACCGACCCGCTTTTTTCATCATCGCCTGTGTTAACGAAAACCTCAACCTCGCGGTCTGTGTATTCGGATGCAAGGTCGCATATTTTACCGCGGAGTTCTTCCTTTATATTGAAATAATGTGACTGGTCATCAACATATTTACCTATCATGGCACATGCGACAGTGAGGGTTATGTTGTCATTCTTCCTCATACCCATAACCTTGATATCAGTTCCGATAGCGGGAAGGTCTTTCTTGAAGTTCAATACCATCTGGCGTTCGGTATTGTAAACTATATTCTCCACTTCTGAAAATGGAGCATGGCCTACACCAAAAGATGTATCATTAGCCATTGGCGCTTTTCTGCGATTAAAAACACTCTGGAGGTCTGTTGAGCCGGCACCCAGTTTACAGTCTATGATAATGTCATGTTCTGAATCAATATCAGGAAGTGTGCTTTTAAGGTAATTCTTTGCAGCTCTTATGGCTGTAGTATCTGCGGCTATTTTTATATCCTTGAATTCTTTTGTTGCCCTTCCCACAAGCAATACATAGATAGGTGATATCAGTTCTCCTCCCTTGTATTGGGGATGGGAGCGCCCGGCTACAACTTCTACCTGGTCTGTATTATGATGAAGGATCGTGCCGCATTTTTTGATATATTCATTGCACAGCGCCCGGCTTACCGCTTCTGCAAAGCCGTCCGCCATGCTGTCGGGATGCCCGACTCCTTTTCTCTCTACTATCTCTATCTCCTGTTTTTCGATTGGAGTTTGTGTGATTTTCTCAACGCGAATGTTTCTTGCCATTAAATTACCTCTAACGGTTTTCTTCAAATGATGCTATTTTGTATATAATACCTTTCGGTTTAGGTAATCTATTTATCATGTTTTAATATTATGCTGGATAAAAGCAATGACCTCAATATCAGAATCAACAAAATCCCTCCTCAAAAAACACGGCTACCACCTTGCAGGCTCCCACGGCGCTGTAAAAACATGCCTCTGGCTCAACAAAAGCCTGCGAAACGAGGGCGGCTGCTACAAATCAAAGTTCTACGGGATAACATCGCACCGCTGCATCCAGATGACGCCAATCCTTGTATGCAACCACCGATGCCTTCACTGCTGGCGCGCCATCGAGTCGCCTGTCGAAGTCCCTGAAAAGTGGGATTCCCCGGAGGACATAGTAAAAAGCTGCCTCGCTGAGCAGCACCGTCTTGTTTCGGGCTACGGCGGCTCTGAGTTCATGGATAAGGCAAAGTGGAAAGAGGCGTTTGAGCCGAAACATGTTGCCATATCGCTATCCGGCGAACCCACACTATACCCCTATCTTCCGGAACTTATAGACGAATTCCATAAAAAGAACCTCACCACGTTTGTGGTTACAAACGGGACAAACCCGCAGATGCTCGAAAAAATAAAGCCCACGCAGCTTTATATCAGCCTGAACGCGCCTGACAAAGAAACTTATGTAAAAGTATGTGCGCCGCTCGGGAATACGTGGGAGAACATAAAACAGTCGCTTGAGGTCATGAAGGATTCTGAAACGAGGACTGCTGTCAGGATGACACTGACGAAAGGGGTCAATATGACAGCTCCTGAAGGTTTTGCAGACTTGATAAAAATTGCAGAACCGGATTATGTTGAATTGAAAGCCTACATGCACCTCGGTTTCTCAAGAAAGCGCCTGGCGCCGGATAACATGCCTTCGCATGAGGAAGTACGGGACTTTTCTATACAGGTGGCGCAGGAGCTGGGTTACTGCATTGCGGATGAATCCGAGAACAGCCGTGTGGTGCTGTTGTCCAGGGATGGGGCAAAACGAAGTATTGTGTGATTTCAACATATTCTGCAATATAAAAAAATCATTTATCCCCTTTGGAAAACTATATAGCATTTACTATCAAATGATAGTATTTGATATACATGACCACCCAAATAAACATTCGCCTGGATGAACATCTCATCGAGGAAATCGATGCACTTACACGCATGCTCCATGTCCCGAGGTCTGAATGGCTGAGGATGAAATTGGCAGAAGCTGTTAAGGAGAGCATTTTAAAATATCGTGAAGTTCTGGCGCTGGAATATACATTGGGGCACATCTCTTATGAGGAATTACATGCCGCATTGGGCAAGGATGCCGAGGAAGTCAAAATTATACACGAGATGACAAAGAAAGGCAAAAAAGAGATAGATAAACTGCTCATCAAATGACGAGATTTGCAATCGATACCTGCTCTCTGATAGCTTTACAGTATAGCGGATATCTTGAAGCATCCATTAAAACCGTAACTCTCGTTATAACAAAAAAGATTTATTCCGAACTTGAAGAGATGGGGAAATTTTCTGATGATGACAGTTCGGCAGCTCAGGAAGTCTTAAAATTAGTTAAGGAAATAACCCTTCTGGAAACAAAACCAAAACCCACCGGCGAAGAAGAACTTATTGATATCGCTCTCCAGAAGAAATGTGATTTTATCGTTTCTGATGATCTTCGCGCTATTTCTAAACTCAAAAAAGCTGATATCCCTGTAATTTTCGGCATTGTCCTAATTTAGAATACTTAATTGAAAATTAAAAAATTCATCCCAGCTCCATTGATGATTTGTCAATTTCTCAATCATCGCCGGTGTACCACTTCTCGGCAACCGATCCATAAA
>JAHFCV010000134.1:2864-6364 GCA_023249275.1 Candidatus Methanoperedens sp. | reverse complement strand
TGTGGACAAATTCAAGGAAACAGTTGAAAAAGCAAGAAAAGACCCTGCCACCGGCAAGAAAACAATGGAAATTGAAGGTGAATGGAAGGTTGGAAAAACAGGTCCGCAATTTGAGTCAAAAATAAAAACGGAGAAGGGAGGAGAGATAACACTTCAATCAGATGAGACACTGATTCTTGGCGGCGGCGGCACTGCTCCTAATCCAGTGCAGTACTGCATCTATGGGCTTATTGCCTGCTATGCAGCTACCTTTGCGAAATGGGCTGCAATGGAAGGGATTGTACTTAGGAGTTTCAGGATAAAAGCCACAGCGAATATGGATTTGACAGGGGCGTTTGGAGTTACACAAAACCCGATTCTTGAGAATCTCAAGTGGGAGATGATGGTGGATTCTGATGCAAGCATGGAAAAACTTGAAAAACTGAATGAAATTGCAAAGGAGCGATGCCCCGGGTATTACTGCGTGACGCATGCTATATTCCCGGAAATAACAGTGAAAAAAATTTAATTTTTACTTCCGAAAATCTCTGGATGATGCCCATTTCATCAGGGGCATTATGGCGCTTCTCAGTTCCACGCCTTCTTCTGTGAGTGAATACTCCACTCTCGGAGGTATTTCGGCAAATGCTTCTCTTTTGATTAAGTTTGCATTTTCCAGTTCTTTTAATCTATCTGCTAATGTTTTTGGACTTATTTCGCCCAGCTTTTTTTGGAGTTCATTATAGCGCAATTTCTTGTTATTTCCTATGGCACTGATAATTAGCAGAGCCCATTTTTTGCTGAGAATGCCCATGATACCCTCAATGGAGCACAGACATACATCCTTCTCATAGGCAATGCATCTCTTGTTTTCCTTTTGCATAATTACTTTCTTTTTTGATAGCAGCTATCTGACTTCAAACTTTATAGTTTAAATACTTTATTAACTGAAGTAAAATCAAAGACAAAAGGAGGTCAAAAAAAAATGTGCCGATGGTGCGTTCCAATTAAGGAACCTAAAGAAACCAAAAATAAAGAGAGCAAAGGACGGAATAGGAAACAAAAGAAGTGATAAAAATGGAAATAATAAACATCATTACGCTCTGGCTGCATTATCTGGCAACTGTAATGTGGATTGGCGGAATGGCTTTCAATATACTGGTACTTCGCCCTTCGATGATGGTACTCGATCAAAACCAGCGCCCTATACTTGGGAATAAAGTATTGAAGCGTTTCATATTTTTTGCCTGGTTGAGCATCACAGTGCTAATCCTTACAGGTATTTCAATTGCTTCCAGCCGTATAGCTTTTGAAGATATTATCAATACGACGTATGGAATTGTTTTTCTGAGCAAACAGTTTGTAACATTGATAATGATTCTCATTGTTACCTGGGTTAGTTTTGTTCTTTCTAAGAAGTTGGCACCTTTTGCCCCAAAACCTGACACAATCCTGACCTTAGTAAAAATTAACCTGTCTTTAGGAATAGTGGTACTGCTATTAACCGCAATCTTGAGAGGCGTATAGGTAATAAGAAGCATAATACAATAAAGTCATACTTGTATTCGGATAATAAAAACCTACATTTTCCTCACAAAATCGATAACTATAAATTCTCATAATGCCTCAAACTTATTGGAGATTGTCATCCCGCAGGGATGCATTGATATAAATGAACAAAAAAATATCTGAAATCCACCAAAAACGTAATGTACTGATAAATGAGGGGAAAAAAGAATCCGATGTGCTTGAATCATGGATGATCGAAGAATACTTCGTTCCCCATCAAGCATCTTAATCTAAGTTAATTGGCAGGGTGATATAGTGGAGGTAACGGGAGTTTGTAGCATCTGCGGGCGTCCGGGAAAGCTATTTACATGCATGCTCTGCGGACGCCTCGTATGTTCACGATGCCTTACAGGAGAAGGTGTTTGCGTTCACTGCTCGCACGGCAGGGTCTATTCTGCTTCCAGGGCATAGAAATATCGTGAGGAAACGGAATCAGTAATAGATTTTAAAAGCGGGGTTTTTGCTTTTTCGTCCTCTGCCACAATACCAAATACCCCGAGAGGTATAGAGATGCTTGCATGGGAAGGTTCACCTGTCACTTCACCCAGTTCCTCGAATGCTTTCCTGAGGATGTTTTTCATATTGAGTTCCATATTCTCGGATTCCGCGTATATGTGGATTTTTGCGGCATCGACGGCAAATACGAGTGCAGTTGATACTCCTTCAATATCCAGCATGTACTTGCAGACCTTGGGAATCGTCGAAGGGTCTTTCACATAACCGACTGTGGTAAACAGATAAGCTCCTTTTATCAGTTTGTTGTCGATTGCACGGGACAAATCAGTAAAAGTCTCCAATCTGACTGAGGGATGTTCAAGGCTTAATAGTAATTCCATATCCACATATTTCTGTATAAACCAGTATGCTTCGAGGTCAGGAAGTGTGAAATTCGTTATCAGTGTCCTGGTTTTGTCCCGGATTGCAAAAAGAAGAAGGGTCGCCAGTTTTTTATCTATCGCCACACCGAGTTTCTTTAAATATTCAATCATTATGCTCGATGTGGTTTCAGTGGTTCTTATATCACGGTAGGCGGCGTGTATTCCTTCCGTATTGCCAAAAGTATGCCCGATTACTATTACGGGAGTGATTTTTTCACCTGTTAATTCCGTGGGGAGCAAATCAACAAAAGCAACCTGGTTTTGGGATTGTGAAATTTCCCCGGCTTTCGTCAGGTCGTCCACAAGTATATTTAGAAGGGTCTTGTTCTGGATTGTGCCCGTATAGTATATGTTTGCGTCCATGTTGTAATGTTCTGCTATTTTCTTCAGCGCAAGTGAACTTGCAAGCGAATCTGAATCCGGGTTGTTCCTGGTGTAGATTGTAAGCCTGCTGCCCGGTGATAATAATTTCTTAAAAGCCCACAGCTTCCAGAAAGTAAACCTTTTGAACATTATTATCCTATGTTGGTAATTCTCTTGGATATATGTTTTGCAGTTATTATCAGGATTTTGTTCAATAAATATTCATGAAAATTTTAAGTGCCAATGTATTTTAATACGAGTTACTTAATATAGGGTGTATAGGAGGCGTTCATATAGAGGAGAGTACAAGCGATTCAAAACCAATCAAGGTAACATACGCCATCCTGGGAAGCGGCGGCATAGGTCTTGCCCTGGCAAAAGAGCTTGAAACCAGGAATAAGAACATCATCCTCGTAGATAATGATTCTGCAAAAGTCGAAACATTAAAAGAGCAGAACCTGAATGCGTTGCTGGGCGATGTCGGAGATGTCGATGTTCTCTCCAAACTCGATTTAAAAAACATCGAATCTGTTTTTATAGTGAGTTCAGACATCGAGGCTAACAAGAATGCCCTGGCATACATTAAGATAACGGCTCCGGACGTGCAAATTGTCGCAAGGGTTAATAATTACCAGCAGAAAGAAGAAATGGAAGCCGCTGGCGCTGACCTTGTAGTTCTCCCTTCAAGTCTTCCCGTAAAGGCAATTGCCT
>JAHFCV010000134.1:0-2854 GCA_023249275.1 Candidatus Methanoperedens sp. | reverse complement strand
ATTGCCTCTGCTATTGTCCAGTATATAGAGAAAATCACATCAGTAAAATTAGCCCAGGAATTAAAAAAATTAATTAGCACTGTAGGGGACGGGAAACTGGCAATCATAGTCCATGACAATCCTGACCCCGATGCGATTTCAAGCGGGATGGGGTTAAAAGAGATAGCCAGCAGCGTGGGGGTAAAAGCAGAAATACTTTATAAAGGAAAAATCGGGCATCATGAAAACAAGGCATTTGTCAACATTCTCGACATCGAATTAGACCAGTCAAAGGATTTCAAGGCGTCTGATTATACGAAAATAGCCATGATAGAATGTTCCACGCCAGGCGTAAATAACCTTCTCCCACCTGGCACGGCGGTTAGTATCGTGATAGACCATCACCAGGCTAATGTCGATGAGGTAAAAGCAGAATATGTGGACATCAGACCCAATATAGGCGCAACTGCAACTATAATGACCAGATATCTCCAGGAACTTGAGATACCTGTCAAAACAGAGCTTGCCACCGCTCTTCTGTATGGTATCAAAGTCGATACCGATGATTTCAGGAGAAACACAGACCCCGCTGATTTAACAGCCGCAGCATATCTATCTCCTCTTGCAAACCATGATATTTTAATCAGGATTGAGACTCCTTCCAAGTCTACCGAGTCGATTGATATTCTGGGCGAAGCCATTAAGAACAGGCAGGTAAAAGGCAGTTACCTTATCTCAAATGTGGGAACTATTCGCGACAGGGATGCCCTTGCGCAAGCTGCTGATTACCTTCTCACCCTTGAAGGAATAACCACAGCGCTTGTTTTCGGGCTTGGTGAAGACAGGATATATATTTCTGGCAGGAGCAGGGATGACAGGGTCAATATCGGCAAGGTCATGCAGGATGCATTTGGCGAAGATAAGGCAGGCGGGCATGCCACGCTTGCAGGCGCGCAGATTCCGCTTGGGGTATTCAGCGGCACGAAGGATAAACAGACTCTCCTGAAACTTGCGGAAGAGGCTGTGGTGAAACGATTTCTTTCTGTTGTTGGGATACAGAAAGAGTCTGTTTAGGTCATTAGTTCTGTTTTTTCCCACCCGTTTTTCCAGATATAATTATGTATTCCCTTTACAATTACTACGACAGATAATATGCCCGAGGACGAGTACCAACTGGATTATTTCAAAGAAAACGGATTTGTGCGAAAAAAGTGCCCGAAATGCGGCAATAACTTCTGGACGCGGGATTCCGAAACTGAATTCTGCGGAGACCCCCCATGTGTGTCCTATTCATTCATCGGCGCCCCGGTATTCAAGAAAGAATACGACATATCCTCAATGAGGGAGGCATATTTATCATTTTTCGAAAGGCACGGGCACACGCGCGTGGGGCGCTATCCCGTCATCGCACGCTGGCGGGATGATATATACCTGACAATCGCCTCAATCGCAGATTTCCAGCCTTTTGTGACCTCAGGACTTGTCCCGCCGCCAGCGAATCCACTCACAATCTCGCAGCCGTGCATCCGCCTTGACGACCTCGATGCAGTGGGCAGGAGCGGTCGCCATCTTACCACCTTTGAGATGATGGCGCATCACTGCTTTAACTCGCGCGGGAAAGAGATTTACTGGAAAGACAGGACAGTGGAGTTATGTGACACACTTCTATCTGAACTTGGATGCGACCTGAACTCAGTAACATATAAGGAAGCGCCGTGGGCAGGAGGGGGAAACGCAGGTCCGAGCGTTGAAGTACTCGTGGGCGGGCTTGAGCTTGCGACACTTGTCTTCATGGACCTGAAACAGACAAAAGGCGGCTCGATAGAAATCAAAGGCGAAAGTTACGAGAAGATGGATAATTACATCGTGGATACCGGATACGGGCTTGAGAGGTTCGTATGGGCGTCAAAAGGTTCGCCAACGATATATGACGCAGTATTCCCGAAAATAGTTAATGAGTTAATGGGTCTTGCAGGCATCGAGCATTCGATTGAAAATTCCGAATATGCGAATATTTTCTCACAGAATGCAAAGTTCGCAGGCGTGATGGATATCAGCGGGCAGGCAAATCTCCTCCAGTTGAGAAAGAAGGTGGCGGATAGCATAGGCACCACGGTTGAAAAACTCCAGAAGCTCATGGTGCCGGTGGAGACTGTTTATTCCATCACAGACCACTCCCGTTGCCTTGCGTTCATGCTGGGCGACGGCATCATCCCGTCTAACGTAAAGGCAGGCTATCTTGCAAGGCTTGTGCTGCGGCGGACGCTTCGCCTGATGAAAGAACTGGACATAAGAGAGCCCCTGATTGAAATTATCGAGATGCAGATACGGAATTTCCCAGAATACCCGGAATTCAGGGAGCGGCTTGATACCATCAGGGAAATAGTAGCGCTTGAAGAGGAAAAATACGCGGACACTATTGAGCGCGGAACAAAACTGGTCAGGAAAACGGCGGCGCATTTCAAGGAAAAGAAGGAAAAAATGCCGCTTGCAGAACTGATACAATTGTACGATACTCACGGCATCCCGCCGGAAATTACGCGCGAGGTTGCAAAAGAAGCAGGCGTAGAGGTTGAGCTTCCTGATACGTTTTATTCACTTGTGGCAAAAAAACACAGTAAAGCCGAGGAAGAGGAGACAGAAACGCTGCCGCTTGAGCTTCCACCCACCCTGAAGCTGTATTATGAACAGCCGGAACAAACCGAGTTTGAGGCAAAAGTTCTTGATGTTATTGAAAACAATGTAATACTTGACAAAACAATCTTCTATCCTGAAGGCGGCGGGCAACCTGCTGACCACGGGACGCTTTCGGTCAATGATTATGTTGCAAACGTAGTGGATGCACAGAATATCAATGGAGTCATTGTCCATGAGA
>JAHFCV010000133.1 GCA_023249275.1 Candidatus Methanoperedens sp. | reverse complement strand
TACTGATTTCTTGGCTTTTGTTTTGATGCACACACAAAAGAATGAAAGCCAATGAAATCAACTTATCTATTTCAGTAGCGGGATAAGAATATGCGTTTATACTTTCCTATGCGTTAAAAAATAAAAACCGACTAACTCACAAACTTCGGCGAGAAATACTTCTTGATAACAGTATCGCACTTCTCGCAGGTTATCATGAGCCAGTCCCCGACTTCCTGTTTGTCGTAGTGGTCAAATATTGATGCGTTGCAGTTGGGGCACACATAATACTCCTTGAAATAGTAGTTATAGAACTCAGGACATCTCTCAAGCCAGTTGATGGTCTGGCGCAGTCTTTCAAGATACCTCTGCTTCCCGCCCTCCGCGCCTTTCTGCAGTTCCTCAGCCACATGCTCTTCCATGTGCTTGATATGGCGCTTGCTGTTCTTTCGTATGCGCTGGTAGTCGCTGATATATTCTTTCCCGTGCTCAAGATAGTTGAGGTAGCCTTTTTTTGAATTTGAGCCTTCTCTTAGCGTTCTCAGGAAATATTCACTCATCAGGTCTTCCATGAGGTCGGAGCATTCTGTGCATATATTGTAGCCCTTGTAGTTTTTTGAGTCCTGCTCGCCCTTGCATATTTTGCAGGTTTCCATTAATATCACCTGACCAGCACCGGCTTAGTCGCCTCACGCGTGAACATTATGGGATACAGGTTGAGCACCGACAGCAGGTCTCCCTTTTTGAGTTCACCAGATTCCTGTCCCATGACATAAGCCACGTTTATGGTTCTCTCTGTCTCTACCGGGGCTGGCCCTTCTCTTGTTCCTACCTTTATGACCGAAACGATGGGGTGGTGGCTGAAAGCGCAGGGCATTGCAAGCATGTCTTTCTGTACCTTGATGTCCTTGACCTTTACACGCTCAAGTTTCCCCGCTCCGATTGTAACATCCTCATCTGCGATTACCATCTCCCATTTTGCTCTTGTGGCTATGGTAAATTCATATGGCGATGCCTTCACTTTTTTCCTGTTAACCTTCCCGTTGTCACGGGAGACCACGTTCACGATTTCACTCATAATGGTTTCACCCATCTTTTTAACAACCCCATAGTACTTATAGTTTATCATGTTTAATCATTATAATAATTAATAGTGATATTAAATAAGTATTGCAATAAATGTATCCCATGCTTCTAAAACTTCCCTGAACTCATGGTAAAACGAAACTTTAATAACCACGTAACGACTTTCAACTAACCCCGCTCCGATAGTGTAGCACGGCCAATCATGTCAGACTCTCACTCTGACGACTGGGGTTCAAATCCCCATCGGAGCATCTTTTAACCACCAGGTTTTTTAGCAGCTCTCACTTTTATGGGAAGCTCCAGCGTGTGGTCTTCTGCTGTTGATGTGTTTTCTCCAAAATAATACACAATCCTGCCTTTTACCGTAAAATCGCCCACCTGGGCTGTCTTTATTCTTACTTCAATGTCTTTTCCACTGCCGGGGTCAAGCTTGTATGTCGTGGTGTACTGCCCTGCGCCTGAAGTAGCGAATTCCGAAGAAGTAACCGACATTCCCGAAGGTGGGATTAAAATTACCTGGACATTCATTACAGGTTTTGTGATAAGGTTGACCGCAGATAATTTCAGTACAATGTCCTCCCCAAGATACACATCCGTCTTCTCGCCATAAAGCCCGACACTTGCAGACGTTACAGGAGTTGTTGTCTGGAGCGGAGAAGACGTGGCTGTGGCGGCGGGCGTGCCGAACTTCACCGCTGGCGCCTCCTCCGCGCCTTTTTCTGCCTCAAAGTACGATTTACTTCCGAAACCGTATGTGTTGGCTACTATCGACGACGGCATTCTCTTGATGAGAGTGTTGTAATCCCTGACCTTTTCGTTATAGCGCATCCGTTCAACGGCAATTCTGTTTTCAGTGCCTTCAAGCTGCGCCTGCAGGGCAAGGAAGTTCTCGTTTGACTTAAGTTGAGGATAATTCTCTACAACAACGAGTAACCTCGAAAGAGAGGAATCCATGCCTTTTGCAGCCTTTATTTTCTCATCCTGCGTTGTAGCAGCGTTCCATTGGCTTCGATACTTTGTCACTTCAGTAAAGATTTTCTCTTCCTGCGCCGCATACGCTTTCACTGTTTCGACGAGATTGGGAATAAGGTCAGCGCGGCGCTGGTACTGGTTTTCCACCTGATGCCACTGGGCATCAACGCCTTCTTGCGCCGACACAAGACCGTTATATGTAATCAGGAACCAGCCGCCGAACAGTATGCCAATGAGCACTATTGCAATTAAAATATTCTTAAAACTCATTCTGTCACCTTAATCTGATCAACTGCCTCTCCTATGCCGGTAAGCACATCGATGAGTTCCCTGATATACTGCTCTTTATCTTTCCTCAATTTAGCCTTACCGCGCCGTACATCAAAAATCTCTTTTAAGACCTGCAGGTCTATACCGTATCCCTCAGAAACAACGTTGAACATATCATGCGTATCTTCGTAACGCAAGTCCTTCAGGTATATCAATCCCCCAAGAATTGGCACAAGCGTGGGGACTGCTGAAAGGATGAGAGCTTCAAGATGCCTGCCGCTGGATAGAAGATATCCTTTGCGAAGATGAATCAGCTTTGAGCGGAGTTCAAACTCGAGCTGGCGGCGCAAATTTTCTTTGGATATTTCCATATCCTTCAGTATATCATCGCCATAGAGTGTTTTGTGGTGCTTCCTGATATTCAGGAACTCGACGGGGAACACATCTACCCCGTCCATAATCTCTTCTCTTGTAAAAACCAGGGGTATTTTCTTAAGCTGCTTGAGCTTTTGTATATGCTCAAAATCAAGAGTATTGCAGACTGCAAGCAGGGTACTCTCATCACCTGTATAATATTCCGCAAGCGTTGCAAGATTTTCTCCAATTATTTCTTTAATTTTCAGTTCTGTCTCTGCTGCCATAATATCTCCTTAATTTACCACTTTCCACCAAAACCGCCACCGCCAGACCTCCCGCCGCCGAATCCACCAAAACCGCCTCCGAACCCGCCTCCTGAACTTCCACCCCCGCCGAACCCCCCGCCGAATCCTCCACCACCCTCCCATCCGCTGCGCCTCCTGCCGCCATAATATCCTCCTCCTCCGTAAGTCCACCCGCCTGTATTCTCTTTTGCGGAGATGGAGATGGCAATAAAGATAATAACTAATACTACAATGGCAAAGAAAACCCAGCCTGGAAGCTCCTGATTGTCTGTTTGCGGTGTTTGCGGCATGTTGTATTGTGATATGACTTCTTCATTGCCCGCAAGCACCTCCCGGATTACCACCATCGCTTCATAGATGCCCTTGCCATACTCGCCGTTCCTGAAATTTGGCACGATAATCCTGTCCCCGATATTGACCTTCATGCTGTCCGTGATAGTGCCTTCAAGCCCGTAACCCACTTCGAACCTGTATTCCCCTTCCTTTTTTGCTACGAGAATCAGGAGACCATTGTCTTTATCCTTTTTACCGATACCCGGGGGTTGCCTGAAAAGCTTTTCAGCGTACATCTCCCTTGATTCGCCCTCGAGGGATTCTATTGTTACAACTGCAATCTCCACAGTGGTTTCCTTTTCAATATTCTGTGCAAGCTGCGTAATCTTATCCTTATTTACAGGGTCTATAATATTGGCATTATCAGTAACAAAAGCCTTATTAATTTGAGGATAATTGACCGCGCCTGCTACTGGCAGCAACAGAATCAGGATTATTAACAAATTCCACTTCATGTTTTTATTCACGACCGTATTGGTTATATATTTTCCACATCCTTGCAAATCAACCTCGCCAGAAACCTGGTGTACATCACCAGATCTTCAATCCAGATATTCTCATCATCAGCGTGCGCATTGCTCTGTGTCCTCCTTCCAATCCCGAAGCAGCATGCAGGCAGCCCTGTGACCTTGACCGCGTATGCCACATCAAGACTTCCCTGCGCCCCCGCCAGTGCCACATCCCTGCCCGCGACCTCACTTGCAACCCTCTTTACCTCTTTCACCCACGGATGGTTCATGTCCGTAAGCATGGGCGCATAGATGTCGTCACAGCTCATCTTAAGATCAATATCAGGATGTTTTTCTTTCACCCGTGAAATTGTGGCGTTCATCTCTTTGCAAACGTCCTCGAATATCTCTTCAGGGATATATCTGCGGTCGCCCTTTAAAGTGCACCTGTCAGGAACTATATTCTGTTTAACACCCGCATTTATCACGGTGATATTAAGAACAGGCAGGAGAGTATTAATCCCTGTTTTCCTGCTGATTGCCATACTGGTAGGCACTTTAGAGCGCCTTTTCTCAACCTTTGCCTTGAGTTCCATCAGTTCATTCATTACAGGAATTGACTTTTCGATGGCGTTCACGCCCAGAAAACTGCTGCCGCTGTGGTACGATTTCCCGAATACGTCTACCTGCCAGTCCACGTTCCCGTTTGAGGCAATGGTGATATCATCGCTATCCCCGTCCATGCTCAGGAAATAATCCGCTTCGAGCTTCCCAAGGTCTGCAAGGTAGCACAGACCTGAATAAGGTCCCATTTCCTCATCCGTTGTCAGGGCGATATTCAGGTTGTACTCTGGTTTTATGTCCTGTTCCTTCATAGCAGAAAGCACTGTTAACAGCGCTGCGACGCCTCCTTTTGAATCTGCGACGCCCCGACCGAATACGCGCCCGTCCTTGACCGTGCATTCAAACGGCGGCACGCTCCAGTTGGCGCTTGCCGGGACAACGTCAAGATGCGTGTTGATTAACAGGGTTTTTGGCGCGCCCACGTCCAGTTTTGCCGATAAATTAACCCGCTCTCCCTTAAGATGCGAAAGGCGGGGATTTTTCTTCTCGAATAATTCGCGGGGCATTACCAGCGTTTCAACCTCAAAGTCCAGGTCATGAAGTTTACCGGCTGCAAAGTCCATTATTTTTTCATAGTTCTCACCCGGCGGGACCTGCGTGGGAATGCGCACAAGCTCATTGAGCGTATTTATTGTCTCTTCGGTTTTGGATTCAAGATAATCGAATAATGCCTGCATTTCGTTTCAAAAAGGCTTTTATTACCCAAATCCTTTTTGCCTTGATTACAGCTATTAGAGCCGATGACCCTCGACGAAGAAATAAAGGCAATTGAAGACGAAATCTCCAAGACAAAATATAACAAGGCTACCGAAGGTCATATCGGTCGCCTTAAATCCAAGATTGCCCGTTTGAGGGACGAGGTACAGAAAAGAGCCTCGTCAAAAACCGGCGGGGAAGGTTTCTCGGTCAAGAAATCCGGAGATGCATCCGTTGTGCTCGTGGGCTTTCCATCAGTCGGCAAAAGTACGCTCCTCAACAGCCTCACAGGAGCAGAATCGGCGGTTGCAGCCTACGAATTTACCACCCTTGACGTAGTGCCTGGCGCGATGGAATATAAAGGCGCCGCCATCCAGATACTGGACGTCCCCGGTCTTGTGAGAGGGGCTGCCTCCGGCAGGGGCAGGGGCAAGGAAGTCATTGCAGTAATAAGGAACGCCGACCTTGCGGTTATACTGCTTGATGTTTTCCAGCTTGTCCACCATGATGTGCTTATCCAGGAACTGTACGAAGCCGGTATTCGCGTCAATTCAAGACCGCCTGATATCACAATAAAGAAAAAAGCAAGGGGCGGGGTCAGTATCAGCAGCACTGTTGAACTGGGTCTTGATGAGGACACCATTAAAACTATCCTTGGAGAGTACAGAATCCATAATGCCAATGTATTGATTCGTGAGAACATCACCATCGACCAGTTGATAGATGCTGTCCTTGGCAACAGGAAATATATCCCCGCGCTCGTGGTTATCAATAAAATCGACCTTGCGGATGAATACACACTCAGGAAATGTAAAGAAAAATTCCCTGATGCGATTTTGGTTTCTGCTGATAAAAAGGTGCATATCGATGAACTAAAAGAGAGATTATATGAAAAATTAGGGTTTATCAGGATTTACCTGAAACCGCAGGGCAAGCCCGCCGATATGGATGAACCCCTGATTGTGAGGGAGGGCTTCACCATCGGCGATGTATGCGACAAGCTTCATCGCGATTTCAAAAAAAGGTTCAGGTATGCGCAAATATGGGGCGATTCCGCAAAGCATGAAGGACAGCGCGCAGGTCTTGACCACATGATGTATGATAATGATATACTGACTATTGTATTGAGGAAATGAGACACATGAAACCAGTAACGCCTCTTCTGACCGTGGACGCACTCATAATATTTGAGGGAGAACTCGTTCTTATCAAGCGCGGAAATCCGCCTTATAAGGGTCGTTTCGCGCTTCCAGGCGGGTTCGTTGAAGTGGGGGAGACTGTTGAGGACGCCACAGTCCGCGAGGCAAAGGAGGAGACAGGGCTTGATATAGAAATAATCAAGCTTCTTGGCG
>JAHFCV010000132.1 GCA_023249275.1 Candidatus Methanoperedens sp. | reverse complement strand
GTGGTTGACCAGAATGGTGAGGGGTGCTGTTATCATATGGAAATATTTGCTGAACGGAAGATAAGCTACACAGAACAGCAGCGTGAAGACTTCGTGGAACATTACGGTGACGTTATCAAACAATCCCGCCGGATATGCCGAGACCAATTCCCTGCTTGCCTGATAAACATCTGCCCGCAGGTACTGTGCATAAAATCCTGTAACAACCACTATCAATAAGCCGATTATAAGTATCCAATCGATATCGGCGTTTCGCGCCTGGACATCTTTGTCAGTTGAGAAGAGTCTTCTTGCTATTGCGATAACTATGCCCAGAACAAGCATGTAACCAAAGATGTTATTTGGCAGTTCAAGGGATTTCCATACCCCTATAAAGAATTCCGGACCTGCGCCTTTTATGAACGGTCCATAAAACTCAGCGCCTGCTGCCACTATAGTCAAAATTAATAATCCGATCCAGCCCCAGAATATCAGGATATGCATGAACCATTCAAGCTTCCTGCGCCTGTATGTCCTGCGCTGGAAAAGAACGTCAAGGATTAATATTCCAAATGCAGCCCCTATGCCTTTTTCAAAAACTTTACTGAATATTAATTTAACTGCGCCCCATGCGCCGATGGGTTTTGTTGCGCCTTCGGGGATTCCCCGTCCCCATTTGTCTAATTGAATGTACATTCCTACAAGGAACAGGATTACGGAAATAATCGCCGTAATAACCATTATTCTCCAATCGATGAAGAGCGTATCAAATACCGTTTTACCGAGTATTGTAAGACCTTCTGTCATTTTTATCCTCCTATTATAGCCTGACGGCTTTCATTCCCCTAAGAATCGATGTCATATTAAGCTTTCGATATTAGCCACTAAAAAATCGTTTTAATTGCAACTCCTAATAATTTAATAAGCTGCTTCTTATCCCCGCTTTGAATGAGTTTCTGCAATAGTACGGAAGGATGGTCCATGTCGCCATAATCCGTGATAATTTCACTGATTTTCGGTTTGTTCAAAAAAGAAATAAATTCGTTCAGGTTTTCATCGCTCAATTTACCAAGGCTCTTATGAATCCTCATCCCGATGGAAAGCTCCCGGCCTACTGCGCTTCGCCATCGTTTTTCATACTCACCCAGAACTGCCTCTTTCTGCGATGCTTTTGCCGCCACTTCGCCAGCTATCTTTGCACATACAGCGCCCATATAAACACCACCGCCTGACGTTGGCTTGACCTGCCCTGCCGCATCCCCTACAAGCATCACGCTGTCGGTTGCGGTTTTCTTCGGTGGACCGAGCGGGATTCCCCCAAGCACCCACTCGGTGCGCGACCCACGGTATCTTGAGGCTACAACCGGGTGTTTTAACAAATTCCTAAGGTAATACAGTGGTGGATTAGCGCCCGGATTCCTGGCAAGACCGATACGCGCCAAGCCGTTAAATGGCACTGCCCACGCAAAAAATCCCGGCGCGATGTCGTTCCCTGTGAATATCTCTACAAATTCCGGGTCTTTTGCGGCATAGGGGGCTTCAAACTGGATGCCTGATATGAATTTTTCACACCGTCCCAATCCTGCTGCCCTGCCAACGCTGCTCTGTATCCCGTCAGCTCCGATAACAACAGATGCATGAATCTCCTTTCGCTCACCATCCGATATTACGGATATTTTCCCCTTTTCCATACCAATAAAACGTGTTTTTAATAGTATATCCACCCCTTCATCCAGCGAGCGCTCAACAAGCTCCCGGTCAAAGATTTTCCTGTCTATAACGTACGCTTTTACATCTTTTCCCCTCACAACAAGCTCTTCACCGTTCGGGGCATACACAAAAGCGCCTTTCATTTTATTCAGGACAAAATTGCCCTCTCCTGTTTCGCATTCGTTAAGCGCCGCCGTGCTTATAAGACCTGTGCACTGGACAGGGGAGCCGATGCTGGCATGTTCTTCAATAAGCAGAGTGCTTGCGCCGTTTAAAGCTGCGTATTTTGCTGCTATTGCTCCGGCTGGACCGCCGCCGACTACAACGACATCGTAGTTCATGAGTTCTCTAAAATTGTCTCTTTTTTATTCAATTGACTTTTTCTTATTATCTATTCTTTTCACTTTCTCCGGAGTTTCAAGATAATTGTTGCTTGAAACAACACTCTTTCCCAGTTTTCCCTCTATGTCTTTTCGCGTTGCTCCAGCCACATCTCCGCCGTCTTTTGCATCGTTTCGCAACTCAGGGAACTTCAGGGAATCCCTGTCCCGGGTAAATCTTGTAGTGGTAGCCTCACCAAGCATTGTCAGGATTAATTCAATATCATCCATGTGATCTCTCAAATTTTCACTTTCCAGCCCTTTTAATCGTTTATATTCGCTGGGGGTCAATCCGAAAGTCGCTTTGGAGATTTCTGCGGTTAGAATAGAGTAATCCTGTTTGGAGCTTACGCCTCTTTTATCCCACTCGTCGGTCAGTTCATCCCTTATTGCTACCCCCCTTACTCTTTTCTCTATCCACTCGTCAGAATAACCTTTCAATTTATAGATTTCTTTCATCCTTTTTTGCGCAAGTTCCGGGTCTTCTATCTCCTGCACACGTTCATAGCCGACTTTTGCAAGCCATCTTTTAAAGGGTTCAGCTTTTTTGGAGGGAATTGATTGAATAAGTCTAAATGCGTTTTCTGTATTAACGCAGTCAGTATTGTAATATTTACCGTCTGCTGATGGCAATTTCAGTTGGTTACAAATTGTAACTAACTGAGGCTCTCTGTGCTTCAGTACTTTCCAGTAATTATTGGGATTGGCACTGTCAGTTAAAACCGCAACTAAATCCACAACCGAGAAAAACCACTGTTCATCATGCCATGTTCTTCTTATTTTAGTTCCCTCGAAAACAACAAGCGCGTCTTTAGAATCCATGTTAATCTCTCTCAGTGGTTGTATTTCTTGTACGGTTAAGAGGTCATCAGGGGTTAAAAAAGGTTGGGAGAGCGGGGTGAAAGTGTCCCATTAATTCAAAAGCCCTTTTATCTTCTCAAGTACAAGAACCGCATCCTGCCGCTTCACATCAACTTCATGGACTTTGAAAAAATCAAGCAGTTTTTCCTTCTCTTTTTCCTCGATAACCCCCTTTTTCACACATTCATTGATAATATTCCTGTAATTTCTCTCAGGATAGAATATTTTCCGGGTAATATCCACAACGGCAGAAGCCTGCTCTTTTGTCAAAACTTCCATAACCTGTCCCAGCTCAACTGTCGCCCTGACATTCACAAGAGGTACTGAAAGCGGTTCCATCGTTTCAGCATCGAAAGTCACTGCAACCTCATCATCAGATTCCAGGCTCCCATTTTTATACATCTCATATATCTTCCCCACGCCTATCATCCCGTAAGGCTCAAGTTCAGACGCGCGAAGCGCCCCCATACTTGCCCCGCCGACAACAGTTATTCCACTTTTGAGAGCCTCGATTATTTCGCGATGCGCCACTGCCGCGCTGTCAAAAAAAACCCCGTCTATAATCCCTATTATCTCAGGCGGCGACTTCATAAGCCTCACGAAATCGTGACGCTTCACAGGCGGGCGGTAGTCTGCATCCAGTATCTTTCCTGCATCGCTGTGGCTTATGCTCGTGCCCGTATACACCACAGGCTTCATAAAGCGAAACCTCGCTTTAGGCGGTATAGGGTATGCTTCGCATACCCTTCTTTTGAAAAAACTTTCCTAAAGTTTTTCACCGAGCCACTCTCTTCTTCTTTTTCTTGATGCGCTCACCCTTTCTCTCACGGTCAAGCGTATAAAGTTCAAACATGGGAATAATCGCCCTGACTACCGGAATTTCCACACCTCTTGAAAGATTGACGATAATAGCGCCATCTGCAATTCCATCAAGGCGCTCAATCACTGTTTTTATGTTGGCTGCGGGTGTATTGCTTGAGCTGTCCTCCAATTCATCCATTTGAACCGGCTCCAGCTCCTCGTACCAGTAGCTGTTCATCTTTCTCATGTGGTCATAGCCGAATGTCCGCACCACCTGCTCCCTGTCCGTGTCCTCGCGCGCGCCGTGTATCTGCACCACGCGGCTCTGCGCAGCCTCGGTAAGCGCCCGTGTTACCGCTATCTCAGGCGAGAGGTGCGCGCCTGCACCCATGACAAGAAGCGCCGGGTCTTTCAGCACGGTGTCGTCAAGCGCTGTAACGACTGTTGGAATATCCACATCCGAGTTAAGCAGCCACACCTTGACCTTGATTCCTGCTTCGTCCATCTTTCTTTTCAATTCGTAATTCAAGCCGTCGGCTTCGGAAAGCACGATTTCCCTGCCCGGATTCCGTGTGAATTCCGCAATGCTGAGAGCATCCCTTTCGATTACTTCAAGCAAGCCGTGGAGCACCGCCTCCTCAATGGTATTTCCGGATGCAAGCCCGTTGGTGTTGCTTCTGAAAAGCTTGTTCCCGTTTTGGGGGTCGTATGGATGGAAAACAGCATTTGACGGGACGAACACTTCAACATCGTTCATTATATCGTGCCCCATGACCCATTCGAGGCTTGTGAACTCAGACAATGGCTGGGGGAGGAGAAGGGTATCGGGGTATAATGCATGGGCGCTTTCGCTTAGCGATTCGTATGTATCTACTATTCTTTCGGTCTCAATATCAATTCCGCTCAGGTTTATGCTGACCTCAGGCTGCTCCGCAAGGCAGCGCTCAAAACTTTCCATGATGGCTGAAATCCTGGCATTTGTTTCGGTTGCGCCTTTTCCTGAATAAATGGATATTGCTCCCGCAGCAGCGCTTGGTCGGATGGCTGAGAAAACAGGAATGCCCACTCGGTCAAGGTCTGTGATATTGGCAATGCGGGTTACGCCGATTTTAGGAAGAAGCTTTGTAGTATTGGCAAGCGTTGTTTCCGGGTCAAAGACGCGCTGCGTGCCTTCGAGGTATTTGATGCTGGGGTCGAGAGTTATTTTGCTCATTGTTTCTGGCAATCTTATTGAATAAGGGTTATATATCTTGCGATGATGGATTGGATTATGGGGATAAATATAATCTTGTGCAGGATATAACAAGTCTTCAAAATGATGTAAAAGAGGGATAATATGACACTCGATTCACGAATTTCCGAACTTGCAAAAGCAGCAAAACCCACAGTCGCCATAATCGGTCTTGGGGGCGCGGGCTGCAACATCGTTTCATGGATAGCGCAAAAAGATATTGTAGGGAGCAAGATAATTGCGGCTGATACAGATGCAACGCATTTGATGGCTGTAAAAGCCGATGTGAAAATCCTCCTGGGAGAACATATTTACCAGGGAAAGGGCTGCGGCGGCTTTGCAGAACGCGGCACCGAAGCTGCCAGGGAAAGCTTAAAGGAAATAAAACAGGAACTTAAAGATTCAAACCTGATATTCATATTAGCAGGCATGGGAGGCGGCTCAGGTACAGGCGCTGCGCCTGTTGTGGCTGAAGCTACCCGCGAAGCTGGCATACTTACCATCGGGGTTGTGACGCTGCCTTTCGGTTATGAAGTCCTGAGACGCAAAAAAGGTATTTCCGGAATAAAGGCACTTGCTGCCCAGTGCGATTCACTGGTAGTTATAGACAATTCAAGGTTAAGAAACATTGCAGGAAGCCTCCCGCTACGCGAGGGGTTTGCGGTTGCGAATGAGTTTGTTGGTAATTTCATCAAGAACATAACAGAAACAATCACCCAGGCAAGCCTTGTGAACCTTGACTATTCAGACCTTCGCAGCGTTGTGGAGCGCGGCGGCATATCCGCAATCGGCATAGGCGAAGCAGAAGGAGAGAACCGAATCGAGAAAGCAATGGAACAGGCGCTATCAACGCCGCTTCTTGATGTTTCTGACATTTCAGGAACATACGGCGTCCTGATACACATTGCAGGAGGCGAGGATATGACCCTTGGCGAGGTCTCGCAGGCAGGTGAGATAATACTCCAGAAAGCGCCGAACACAGGCAGGATAGTATGGGGCGCAAAGGTGGATGAATCACTTGCCGGGCATGTGAAGGTGACAGCAGTGCTGACAGGCGTTGCTGACCCGAAAAAATTGACGTAAGTATGGAACTTGAACTTACCGAAAGGGTGGATAACCTGTGCGATTATACATATAATTTCACATGGCAGACCAATAAAATTCGCCCTGGCAGCGTTATTCCCTCACAGGATGGGACAGGTTACACTTATAAAGACCTGGTTGATGAGTTAAGGAGCGGCGGAGACGTCAGGATTTCTGGCAGCGCGGGCAGGCGGCTGGGTTACAGCATGGGCGTTGACCTTGCGCATTTCGGGGGTACCGGAGCGCCCGAAAAAGCCGGAATAATATATGTTGAAGGCGATGTTGCCTCTGAAATGGGGATGGGCATGGTTTCAGGCGCGGTGTATGTTAAAGGCAGCATTGAAGTTCCTGTTGGGAATGTAGTTGAGGTTGTGTCGGATGAGGCGGGTTATCGGAAATTCAGGTCAATAACCGGGATTCTCTGCATTGGTTTGGGGAAAGACGCCCTTCTTAAGAACAAATATGATGACAGAAAAAAGCAT
>JAHFCV010000008.1:9707-28341 GCA_023249275.1 Candidatus Methanoperedens sp. | reverse complement strand
TTGATTTGTTGATTGAGATGTTACCTTTCATCAGTTGCAATATGTATTACTGTTATATTAGATTTTTTATGTAATTTATTTTGTCAAATCTGTTGTTACCAGAAAATAATAAAAAGTCTCAAATTTATATACGAAAGCTTTTTATATTACAAGGTGAAAATATTAAAAGAATAGCAATTTTGACAAAATATTTGAAGGAGGAAAAAAGATGCAAAAAAAACTGAAAGCAATTATACTTACTGCTGATAAGTTCGAAGATATGGAAGTTTTCTTTCCATATTTTAGACTGCTTGAGGAGGGTGTAGAAGTAGATATTGCAGGACCACAAAAAGGACATATCCATGGGGAACATGGTTACAGTTTAGAGATTGAAAAGACGTTTGACCAGGTAAATCCAGAAGACTATGATTTACTTATTTTGCCCGGAGGCTTCCCGGATGGGGCACCAAGGACAGTCAGTAAGAATATTAATGCACAAAAAATAACAAAGTTCTTTTTTGATAACAGCAAAACAGTGGCAGCAATATGCCATGGACCGTATACTTTGATCTCATCTGGCGTAGTCAAAGGAAGAAAAGTAACATCTTTCTGGGGTGACGGAGTTCCTGAAGAACTGAAAAAAGCAGGAGCTAAGTATGAGGATACGGAGGTTGTAGTAGATAAAAATCTTATTACCTCAAGATATCCGATGGATCTGCCTATGTTTATGAGAGAGATTATGAAGATGATTGGGGATATAAAGAAATGAAAAAAGAAGCAGCTCAACGCCATCCTCTAATCTATGCGCAAGACCTGACGTAGAACACAGATGACACGGATTTCCACGGATGCGTGCTCCGTGCGTATCTGTGTAAACCTTTAAGAAAGTTTTATCAAACGAGGGGTATGCTGGGCATACCCCAACACTGCGCAAGCCGAAGTTTCGGCTTTCAAACGAAGGGGTATGGTCTTGCGACCATACCCCCAGACCGCATAAAGCGAGGTATCGCTTTATCCGTGCGCTCCGTGTTCTATCGCAAAGTCCATAGCAGACTCTGTGGTTTATCAAACCAGAAGATAATATAAAGTCTCTTATTCTTCTATCCCAACAATCCCGGAAACAATCTCTTCCAGCTCTTTTTTCCTCTTTTTGCTGGAAGATTCCACAATTCCATCTGGTCTGATCACAGAAACCATTATGTCAAACCTTTCCGAAGCTGCAACATCAGCCGAGGACAATACCGGAATTTCAATACTTAGGGGAGGATTCCAGGGATTTGCATTGTACTCCAGTTCCTGGAGCGTTGGCGTATAGGAATGAATGACCTCAAGTTTTCCATCCTTTGCATGTTTATAGGCACGATAAAGAGACCTGTTCTGGCGAAAACCCACATATATTTCAAGAAGCGTTACTCCAATTATGGAATTCGCACCTTTCCCCACTATAAGGTCGCTTACTATCTTTTCATCTTCACCCGAGTGCTCTACAAGAAAACCGCTCTCATTATTCTCATTATTCGATATTTCTATCATCGTTTGCAGGCAATCCTCAAGAGTCATGCCTTTTGTAGGGATAATCCTGTCAAAATCCTTGATAGTCCTTGAAATCTGGTCTTCATCATAATCCGCCACACCTTCACGGTTAACGACATCAGTTATTTTCGCTCCCTGTATTCCCCACAGGTTTGATTCGATACCATACTTTTTCTCTTTTTCAATGAGTGTGGTAAGCCGTTCCTTTGCATCAAGATGCCTTGCAAGTCTTCTTTTTACAAGCTCCTCGTCGCTGGCTATAAGTTCGATTTCTTCCGGAACCACACCCATTTTCTTAGTCAGTAAGGTAAGCTGCCTGATTAATTCAGGCTCTCCGAGTTCCATCACATCAAAGATATTCTCAACAAGTAATTTGACCTGGTCATAGACAGAAACCTCGACATAGACAGGCTCATCGCCTTCAAATATGGGGAGCTTTCTTTTTTCGTAAAGCTCTCCTTTCATTTTCTCAACAAAGTCTTTCCTGATAAGCACAACAGGCTGGGCTGCGCGCGCCCTTCCTTCAAAATAAGCCCCGACATTCTCTGACAATAATTGTATTGCCAGGGTTGTTTTTCCCCCGCCCTGAGGTCCTGTTAATACTAAAATAGGATGTTTTTCAAGTTCTTCTGAGAGAATCCTGACTGATTCTTCTTTTGTATGTTTTGAAGTATCAAGAATATCCATCAAAAACCCTTGAAAAAGAAAAAAAATAAGCGGTGTTAACCGCTTAGTCCATTCCTTCCATTCCGCCCATGCCGCCAGGCATTCCTCCGGGTGGCATGCCGCCGCCTGGCGCGGATTTGCTGGAGAGCACATCGTCGATGCGCAGTATCATGGTGGCTGCTTCCGTGCCGGAACTTATAGCCTGGGTTTTCACGCGAAGCGGCTCAACAACGCCTTCTTTCCACATGTCCACGACTTTACCAGTGAACACATTCAAGCCTGCTGTTTTGTTGCCCTTCTCATGCTGGCTTCTCATCTCTACGAGCATGTCGATGGGGTCAAGACCTGCATTTTCTGCAAGGGTTCTTGGGATAACTTCAAGCGCTTCGGCAAATTTGCCGACTGCAAGCTGTTCCCTGCCTTTCAATGTGGCAGAGTATTCGCGAAGCCTGAGAGCCAGTTCGACTTCAGGTGAGCCTCCGCCTGCTACGAGGGTCTCATCCTCGATTGCAACGCCCACGACGCGCAGAGCATCATGCAGTGCGCGCTCAGCCTCGTCTGCGACATGTTCTGTTCCGCCGCGAAGGATTATAGAGACTGCCTTGGGATTATGGCATTCGGTAACATAGGTCATGGCTTCGTCGCCGATTTTTTTTTCTTCAACAAGACCCGCCTTGCCAAGGTCAGAGTCGTTTATTTCCTTGAGGCTTGTCAGTACCTTTGCGCCTGTAGCGCGTGCGAGTTTGTCCATGTCGCTCTTCTTTACACGCCTTGCTGCATAGACACCGGCTTTTGCAAGATAGTGCTGTGCGATATCATCGATGCCTTTCTGCACGAAGACAACGTTAGCGCCGCTGTCGATCACTTTGTTAACCATGTCGTGTATCATCTGTTCTTCCTGGTCAAGGAATAACTGGAGCTGGTCTGGTGATTTTATTGAGATTTCAGCGTCCACTTCCGTCTTCTTGATTTCAAGGGCTTCGTTGAGCAGGAGTATCTTTGCGTTCGTAACTTTCTTTGGCATGTTGGTATGGACTCTTTCCTTATCAATTACCATGCCTTCAATCAACTGTGAATCTTCAACACTGCCGCCTACTTTCTTCTCGACTTTTATATCATCGACATCCACAGTCTTTTTGCCATTTTCAGTATCGACTACTGCCAGTACTGCATTTACCGCCAGGTTGGCGAATACGTCTTTGGATGCCTCGGCTCCTTTTCCTGTTATGGCAGTGGCTGCGATTTTTAATAATAAATCCCTGTCTTTCACGGTAACAGGCTTTGCGAGGGTTTTAAGGATTTCCCTGGCTTTTAATGATGCAAGCCTGTATCCGCTTGCGATAACTGTTGGATGCACGCCTGCTTCAAGGAGTTCTTCCGCATTTTTCAAGAACTCGCCTGCAAGAACCGCTGCCGTGGTTGTGCCGTCTCCGACCTCGTCGTCCTGGGTCTTTGCGACCTCAACTATCATCTTTGCAGCGGGGTGCTCGATATCCATTTCCTTAAGAATGGTCGCACCATCGTTTGTGATTACAATATCTCCCAGCGAATCCACGAGCATTTTATCCATGCCTTTTGGTCCGAGGGTTGTCCTGACGGCTGCTGCTACTGCCTTTGCAGCCATAATGTTGTTGTTTTGAGCTTCTCTTCCTTTTGTTCTCTGACTGCCTTCTCTTAAAATAAAGATTGGCTGTCCTGCTAATTGTCCTGCCATAAATAGCCTCCGTTAAAATTTTATCTGATAATCTGTACAAATACAAACGATTGTACGAGAATTCTCACTGTTTGTAATTCTATATATACCTTGTGATTGGAGGTAAATATAATTTAATATAAATAAATTTTAAATTTTTTAAAAACTGCAAAACGACCGTCATAAAAAACCTTATTATCTATTATGTGTATGTAGCCCTGCTCATTGCCAAGGTGGCGGAACGGCTACGCAATCGCCTGCAGAGCGATTCCAATCCGGTTCGACTCCGGACCTTGGCTTATTGTTTTCATTAATTTTTGGGGGGAGGGATTTTTAAACCGCAAATGAACACCCAATGTTGCGCGTATGGAGAACGAATCGGCGTATTATTAAACACAAAAGCGGTTGGTAAAGCCAGCCTGCTCTGAAAAGAGTTATGCCTGGGATAAACAACTCATTAATTCAATCCCAATTCGTAAAATTTGCCGGGCAGTTTTAAGCGATATCTTTTGTGGTATCTATCTGGACACCATCGCCGACCTTGAACCGTATCATTTCTGTTGTCGGTATTCTTCCCCGGATCTTTGGTATTGAGAGGCGGTTAGAAATCTTATCCGCAGTTTTCTCAAGCTCGACGTCAAATATCACATCACATGATTTTAATATCTCATTTTCGTGATTCTTTTGATGTGTATCCTTAAGACCGTATAAAAATGATACACAATTGAGGTTCTTTGTGGTCTCATAGATTATATTGATAAGCCGCTTGATCAGGCCTGGATTTACCTTCAGGTTCAGATAAAATGAAAACGTATCAAAAATTATGTTAATATCCTCTTCTTCTTCTGCCAGTATTTTTTTCAGGTTATATTCTGTGAATTCCACGATCTTGGCATCCACGAACTCGTTTCCTACATTGTCAACCATTTCCCCGTGTGCGGTGAAATAATATTCACTATAGATATCCACAAATACAATATCGCTGGTTTTAAAGCCGAAACTCTCAATGTCGTGCATTACATACTGAGGGCGTCTTTCATTCGAGAAATAATAGCTTTTGCGTGCCTGTGTGAACTGGTATAAGAACACTTCAGCCATGGACTTGGCATCGGCATATATATAAGTGACAGAACCTGAGGGCAGTCCCCCGCCCAGAGTGCGGTCAAGAACTTCTATCCCCGTTGTCCGGTTTTGCTTTTCAGCAAACTCTTTTATGGACGAAATTGCAGGCGAAGCTGAACGCTCGTCTTTGCGGGTTTGGATTAAAGAAGTTTTTATTGCGTTTTCCATTTTTCCTGCCATATATATATATAATTGTTTTTTCTAACTTATAAAGATTGCTCATCACAATCTTAATATTATTTAGACTCTATTTTCATGTTTTTATGCTTTTTTAGTTGTTTTACTGGCTTTTTTAAGGGATTTTAAACATAATTCAATACCCCTTTTTACGGTCTTGCTTTCAGGATTTAACTTAAAAGCTGATTCATAATTTTCCAGGGCTTCCTTAATATTACCTTTTTTATAAAGCGCATTGGCTTTATTAGTTAAAAACACACTGTCCTGCGGGTCAATCTGAAGCGCTTTATCATAGCAGATGATAGCTTCATCGAGCTTTCCTAACTTAGAAAGAGCCAGCCCTTTGTTGTTCCACGCGATACTATTTCCCGGACCTGCCTGCAGGGATTTATCGAATAAATCAATCGCATCTTCATACATCTCCCTTGAGTACATGTTGTTTCCCATAACCAGATGTTCTATTGATTCATTAGCAATTTCCTGCTCACTTAAACCCGGTATCTCAACTTTAGCCGGTATGGGCTCGGGCTTGAATGGTTCAATAACTGGTTGCTCAGCAGGTCGGGGTTCGATAAATTCCGCTCCTTTATTGTTCTCCACTTGATATGTCGTTTCAACTTTAGCCGGTATGGGCTCGGGCTTAAAGGGCTCAACAACAGGCTGCTCAACATGCTGAGGTTCGATTAACGGTACAGTTTTCTCCGCCGCCGGCATAGAGGAGGCAATTTTTCGTAAATCGATTCTTTCCTCGCTTTGCTTCATTCTTACAAGTGCAAGTCCTTTATTGCTCCATATTTTTTCAACTGTCGGATTTATTTCAAGGGCTTTATCATAAGATTCCACAGCATCTGAGAAGCGATTGAGCTTTACAAGTGTTATCCCCCTGTTATTCCAGACCGTCTCGTCACCAGGGTTAATCTCGATGGACTTATCGTAAGCACGAAGCGCTTCTTCAAAGTTCCCGCTCTCAAATTGCACGTCGCCCTTGCTGCACCAGGCAGCAGCATCCCCGGGATTTATTTCGAGCAGTTTATCGTAGCACTTTATGGCGTCCTGCCATTTGCCAAGTTGTGCCAGTGCAATACCTTTATTGTAAATAACTTCCACGTCGTCCGGTTTGAGTTCAAGGGCTTTTTCGTAGCTTTTTATGGCTTCCCCGTATCTCCCTGTTCTCGCAAGCGCCAGTCCCTTGTTATTCCATACCTCAGTTAATTTCGGGTTTATCTCAAGCGCCTGATCATAACACTGTATGGCATCCGCATACATACTGGTTTCAACCAGTTCATCGCCTTTGTTGCCCCACATAAAGGCATCCGCATGTCTGGCTTCTAACGCCGCACCTCCGCCAGCTAAAACCGTTTCTTTTGCACCGCTGCCGGGAATGGTTTTCTTTTTTCCCAAAATCCGGTCAAAAAATCTCATATCTTAAGTTCCTTATATATAATGATATAATTAATATTGCTTATCCTATTTAATGATTATTTAAATCTAACTCTTAAGCTACCTTTAATACATCTCATGCAAGTCTCACCCTCATGAAATCCTTAATAATCATCGGTCACAAAGCAGTCACAATGCCTTTCTCACTCAACGACCTCCCGGGCACAGCAGGACGCATGGATATCCTGTGCAGGTGCGTTAATGCTGCGCTTTTTCTTTCCCATGACTTAAGAAGAGATGTTCGGGTGTACCTTGTGCTGAAAGGTGGCTCTCCCTCAAAGCTCATCCGTTTCGATGGCGCACAGGTAAGATACCTTAGCCCTGATGAGCGCAGCGCTGCTTCGCTTGTTAAAAAAGCGCTTGAGAAGAATGCACAGGATTTCTGGACTGAATCCACGCCGGGAGTGAGCATAAGGAAAGGGGATTTTGAAGACCTGCTGAAAGAATTGAACAAAAAAGTAATATATCTGCGTGAAGATGGCGTGGATATTCGAGGGAAGAAATTTGACGTTTCCGAAGAGCTTTTATTCGTGCTGGGCGACCATGAGGGCTTGACCGGGGATGAAGAGAAAATAATAGGGGGGTATGAGCATGAAATAGTGAGCGTTGGACCTATTTCCCTGCATGCCGACCACTGCATCATTCTATTGCATAACGAGATGGACAGATTAGAGAAACGTATTTAGAACACATCGCATATTGAGAGCCAGATGACAATTTTGGATACAGCGCGCAAAATTCTAAACGAAGGTCTCATTTGTGACCATTGCCTCGGGAGGCAGTTCGCAAAACTCTCCACCGGACTGAGCAACGACCAGCGCGGAAAAGCATTGAAACTTGTGCTTGCCATGGAGGCGGGCGCCCAAAAAGATGAAACGCTTCAGGAAAAGCTTGCAAAAAGCGCGGGCAAGTGCTGGGTTTGCAATAACCTGTTTGAGCATCTTGATTCATGGGCGCAAAAGACAATCACAGCGCTTTCTGATTACGAATACGAAAATTTCCTTGTAGGAACAAAGGTAACAGGATTATTAGCCGAGAATGAGGAAATAGTCTGGGCAGAAAGCGGGACGACATTTGCAGAGCCGCTTAAAACCGAGTTGAACCGCGAAGTCGGGAAACGTGTTGAAAAGCTCACAGGCAAGCGGGCAAACCTTAAAAAACCGCAAATCGTGGCGCTCCTTGACCTTGAAAATGACAACGTCGGGCTTGAGGTAAATTCGTTATACATATACGGGAGGTACAGGAAACTGGTTCGAGGAATTCCGCAGACCAGGTGGCCGTGCAGGGAATGCGGCGGCAAAGGTTGCGAACGATGCGGCAATACAGGCAAGATGTACCAGGAGTCGGTGGATGAACTTATCAAGCCGCATCTTATAACAGCAGCCAGGTGTGAAGATACAGCCTTCCACGGCGCGGGACGCGAGGACATCGACGCGCTGATGCTGGGCGAGGGCAGACCGTTTGTGGTTGAGGCAAAGAAGCCGCATATAAGGAAAATAGACCTGGATACGCTTGAATCAGGGATTAATAACAAAGCAGAGGGGAAAATCGAGGTTCTCGGGCTTAAATTTGTTGAAAGTGAAACCGTTGAGCAGCTAAAATCAATGAAAGCCAATAAAGTGTACCGCCTTAAAATTGAACATAGTACAACAGAGGAAAAACTTAAATCATCCCTCGACATAATAAGCGGAACTCTCATCAAACAGAATACCCCCACCAGAGTGCTTCATCGGCGTGCCAACCTTGAACGAGTGCGTAAGGTTCATTCAACTGAGCTTGAGTCGTTTGATACAAATACAGCAGTCCTCGTCATCGATTGTGAAGGAGGGCTCTATGTCAAGGAACTGGTTTCAGGTGATAACGGACGCACTGTACCCAGTGTAGCGGCACTTTTGGGATGCGGGGCAAAGGTTATAGAACTTGAAGTAATAAAAGTAGGATAAAAATAATACTTATAATTCGGAGGAATATTATGGCAAAAACCCACGGAACAAGAAGAAAATCAAGATATAAACTAAGAAAAACAGTAAGAGAAAAAGGATTATCTCCGATTAGCAGGGCGATTCAGGAATTTGTAGAGGGAGACATCGTAAATATCGATCTTGATCCCGGTATCCAGAATGGAATGCCGCACCCCAAGTTTCAGGGAAGAACCGGAAAAGTTGTGAGCCAGCGCGGTCGTGCCTATATAGTTGAAGTCAGGGATGGCGGGCTCATGAAAGAAGTTATCATTCTGCCTGAGCATTTGACCCCGCAGAAATAAATCGGTGAAACAATGAAAAACTTTGGGAAAGTTTTATCAAAAGAAGGGTATGCTTCGCATACCCTATACCTCATAAAGCGAGGTGTCGCTTTATGATAGTTAAGCAGATTATCAGTGAAGAGATATTGACTCTTGGAGAGGTTCGGGACCTGCTTGAAGAGGTAAAAAAAGAGAGAGAAAACGAGATCAAGGAACTCGGCTATGAACTTCGCAAAGCAATATCCCATGCTGAGACATTTGGTAAGCTTGACGCAAAAAAATCCAGGGAATTAATGGACGAACTCTTGAAGCTTGAAAAAATGAAGCCCGAAATAGCTGTCAGGATTGCGGACATTCTTCCAATGTCCAATGATGAAATCAGGTCGATATACGCAAAAGAGCGTTATACGCTCAGCGAACCTGAACTGAAACAGATTCTGGAGCTGGTTGAGAAGTATACCTGAAATAATTATAAAACTATATAAACATCTATTCTAATAATAAAAGCTGAACACTGAGACGCTACCAACAAGAGTGGTATTTTATGATAACATTAGGTAAAAAGCTGGAAAAAGAAGATATTGCATATGTTCTGGTTTATTTACCTTATGGGCGTTCAGATGATACACGCCCGATGTACCAGAAAAAACCTCTCGTTCAGGGTGTCGGAGAGAAACATTTTGTTCTCATGGAGATGGCTCCAAAAGAGAACGTGGCTCCAATGTCCCAGGACAGGGTGTATATAGGCGAAGGCGATCGTCCTGTAATTGACCATGTCAGGAGACGCATTACATTTAACGACCTTACCCACGGCGCACAGATGGAACTCCCTGTCATGATAGAGAAAATCGTTCTTGCAAATGAAAGCCGGTTTTTGTCCTTCTTTAACGACGCCTACCCAATAACAACACGCTTGCACATGCTTGAGTTACTGCCCGGGATAGGGAAAAAACTCATGTGGGGAATAATAGAAGAAAAAAAGAAAGGAGCGTTTGCAAGCTTTAAAAACCTTGTTGAGCGAGTGAAAGGTCTTCATTCGCCAGAGAAACTGATTGCACACAGGGTTATGGATGAATTAAAGGATGAGAACATAAAGTACCGCATCTTCACAACCCCAATGCCGCCTAAAAGATGACGAAATGGTATAAAAAAGACCAGCATTTTTTAGTTGATGAACAGGTTCTCAACAGGATAATCCAATACGGTAGATTAAATAGAACTGATACTGTACTGGAAATCGGCGCGGGTTACGGTAACCTGACCGAAAAACTTGCAGCCAGGGCAGGCAGGGTGATAGCAATCGAGGTGGATGCCCAACTTGCTTCTTCTATTGAAGGGCGGGAAAACGTTGATATTATTATAGGGGATGCTCTTAAACTGGAATTCCCACCTTTTAACAAAGTAATAGCCAATCTTCCCTACTCTATTTCTTCCCCCGTTACCTTCAAACTGCTGCTGTACAAATTTGAACTCGGGATTCTGATGTACCAGTATGAATTTGCAAAGAGAATGGTTGCTTTACCAGCGAGTGAGGACTACGGAAGGCTTTCCATAGCAGTACAGTATTATGCCGATGTTGAGATACTGGAGGTGGTGCCCAGGAGCGCGTTCAGTACCCCTCCAGAGGTTAACTCCGCAATAATCAGGCTTGTGCCGCGACCGCCGCCGTATGATGTAAAGGATGAAAATTTTTTCATGAGATTTATCAAAGCTGCATTCTCACAGAGAAGAAAGAAGCTTCGAAATGCTATAATAAATAATGCCGCACCTCTCGGTATCAGGGATATTGACATTGCAATAAAGAAACTCCCTGCTGAACTGATTGAGAGGAGGGCTGAAACTATTCCTCCACAGGAACTGGCAAAGCTGGCTGACATCCTGACTTATGAAAGGATTTAAATACTATGAATAATCATTATAGTATTGGTGGTGTCTGCGATTGACTCCCTTTTAATAAAAAATCGTCCTATCCTATCCGTAAGTTAAAAGCAGATACCCTTTCTTTTTTTTCTTTTTGCCTTGCCAGACAAACATGTGCCTATATGTTATATCACATAATCTCCAGAAAAGATAATTACCCATAGAAAACGTGTGTAAGCTATGAAAATTGCCGTGGTGTTTGACAGCGCAGGAACACTGCTTCGCATGTATCGCGTGGCAAAGAACATACATACTGGCGAATACCTGGATGAAGTAGTAACCACAGAACTTGTCGGGAAAAAACCGTACTGCGCTCTTCTGGTGATGCAGGTGGATTCCAATAAACTCGTCAACTGCCCGCCTGGCATGCTGATTTCGGATTTTATCAGGAAATACAACATCGATATAGAAGTCGGATGTTCAAGGGCGCATGTGGAAAAAGTCACTGCCCTCTCCGCGGTTGAAAATGACACTGAAGCTAAAATGTCCGATTTGCAGGATGTGATGGCTTCTGTGAAAAGGCGATGCAAAAATATTTTTTATATGGGTGTGGGATTGGTTATTGATGTGGACTCGAAAAACATCCCTTACGTTATTTGCACTGGCGGGAAAATTTATTCCAATACGCCATATGTGATTAAGACCCTCAATGAAAGAAATATTGGCGTATATATTGCATCGGGAGATAGTATGCGGAATCTTTCGCCCTTGGCAAAGAATGTGTGTGTACCCCAGAGTTGCGTATTTGAAATATCAACGCCAAAGAAAAAAGAAGAAATAGTGAAAAAGTTAAAGCAGCAATACGACAGGGTGATTATGGTTGGCGATGGTATCAATGATATACTTGCCATGCGCGCCGCGGATTTGGGAGTGCTTTCCATACAGCAGACAGGTAAATGCCCGCCGCTGCTGTGCGAGGAAGCGGATGTGGTGATTAAGGATATTAAGGAGATAATCGGGGTTATTGAAAAGAAATATTCTTAAGGGTCAATTTATATGAATGGCACGTTTAATAGAAAAAGACCAGCGCCGATTGGCAGAAGCTTATCGCCAACTCGATAAAAAAGGCTGCCTCCTCATGCTGAGCAATAGCTATTCCGACTTCATTTTAGAACTGTATGCTGATTACAGGATTGAGCAGGTGAGCGCCAAGAGGATGATTAACTGCAAGGTCAAAAGAGAGGGGCGATACCCGAAACGGTTGTTTTGAATTATTAGAGTTCGTACCAGTTCGTAGGAGTTAGTTGTTGATTTTTTCATACCAGTACACAGAGCGCACAGAGAGTTGCTGCCTTCTCCGTGTCCTCTGTGCCCTCTGTGGTTTTTCAAACCAGAAGATAATAAAAATCTCATGAACCGCAACCATAACCTTAATACAAATAAAAAGCCATTGAGATGCGATAACTATGACACACATGAGGGATCGTCTTTTACACAATTGAATCGCTCAGGAACAAAAAAATAAGCATTTTTGATACCACACTCCGCGACGGGGAACAGACTCCAGGCGTATCGCTCACCCACGATGAAAAACTACTCATCGCGCAGCAGCTCGATAAACTTGGCGTTGACATCATCGAAGCAGGCTTCCCCATGTCCTCCGAAGGAGAAAAAGCATCTGTAAAGAAAATAGCCGACGCAGGGCTGGAATTACAGGTATGCGGGCTTGCAAGGGTCATTAAATCCGACATTGACACATGCCTTGACTGCGGCGTTGACATGGTTCATACCTTTGTCTCCACCTCGGACGTCCAGCGCATATCGACCATCAAAAAAAGCAGGGACGAGGTATATAAAATGGCTATCGACGCCGTCGAGTACATAAAAGACCACGGGGTTAAATGCATGTTCTCTGCCATGGATGCCACCCGGACTGATATGGATTATCTTCTCAATATCTATAAAGGCGTGGAGTCGGCACACTGCGATATTATAAACGTCCCCGACACCGTAGGCGTCATCGTGCCCTCTGCCATGTATAAATTGATAAGCGAGATTGCCTCGAACGTCAAAATACCCATTGATGTGCACTGCCACAATGATTTCGGGCTGGCTGTGGCGAACAGTCTTGCTGCGGTAGAAGCCGGAGCCAGTCAGGTTCAGGTCACAATAAACGGTCTGGGCGAGAGGGCAGGCAATGCCGACCTTGCAGAAACTGTTATGGGGCTGCATTCCCTCTACGGCGCAAAAACCAACATAAAAACCCAGTATATTGTCGAGACATCGCACCTCGTGGAAAGGCTGACCGAGGTACGCATGCCTCCCACAATGCCTATCGTCGGCGACAACGCTTTTGCCCATGAATCCGGCATCCATACCCACGGGGTGCTCGTAAGAACCGATACCTTCGAGCCAGGGGTAATGACTCCTGAGATGGTGGGTCACAGGAGACGCATCGTGCTGGGAAAGCATGCAGGCAAACACGCTGTAAAGCAATCCCTTGAACTCACAGGACTGAAACCCACGGAAACGCAGCTAAACGAGATACTCAAGCGCATAAAAGACATAGGCGACAAAGGCAAACGCGTTACAGATGCAGACCTCTATGCCATTGCAGAATCAATAATAGGCGCCAGGTCAAAAGGCGAGCAGGCAATCGTATTGAAAGAAGTGTCTGTTATGACCGGCAATATTATCACCCCGACAGCAACCGTAAAGGCTATCGTGAAGGGAAAGGAGCGCATCGGTGCTCATATCGGCGTGGGACCTGTCGATGCTGCGCTTAAAACAGTAGCCAGCATTATTGGCGACTATAAGGTCAAAGTGCGCGATTTCAGGATCGAGGCAATCTCCGGCGGTTCGGATGCGCTTGCTGAAGTTATAATCGGAGTCGAGGATGAAAAAGGCAGGGTTGTTTCAGCGCGCGCCACGAACGAGGATATTGTGATGGCATCCGTGGAAGCGCTTGTAGCTGCAATCAATCAGCTTTTAAGTACCAAGAGTTAATGACTTTGCGTTCTTGGCGTGCTTTGCGGTGTTTGATTTTATTCACCGCAGAGTCGGCTATGAACGAAATTCATAGATAACAATGAAAAACAACAAAACGGACATTAACAGCGAACTAATACGAACTCGTACGAACTCCAGCGCCGTGAGTTCGTAAAGCGACACCTCGCTTTATGCGGTGTTCAGGTATGCGAAGCATACCTGTCGTTTGATAAAACTTTCCTAAAGTTTTCAGTTCGTACGAGTTAGTTGTTGATTTTTCATACCAGGGCGCAAAGATAAGTTTAAAATGTTTAGTTCTTAACTATAACTAAGAGTTCTTTTTCATAAGAGACTTTTTTATACCCTCTACGCAAGCAGCCAGCACGTTTTCCGTCTCTCCAAGCACATCCATTCCCGCGGCGCCTTCATGCCCCCCGCCTGTGCCCTTGAATTCCACGCTGATATCTTCCATCAACGTTGCAAGGTTCACACCAGCATTCTGGGCTTCTCTCCTTGCGCGTGCGCTCACCTTGACCACATCGTCCTTTTTTGACGCCACAAAAGCCACGTCCGCCCCCAGCGAGATAAGGCTTGAAGCAGCCGCGCCGCCAAAGGAGCTTACCTGCGATGAAACGATAATCCAGTCATCCACCCGTTCAATATTCGTTCGCTGGGCTGCTTTTAAAAAAGCTATTCGCATGGAAACATCCTGCGGGACTGAGGAAAGTATGTCTATCACTTCGCTGTACTCGATGCCGCTTAATTCCAGCAATTCCGCAACAGCCTTGAACGAATCCGATGATGCGTGCCGAAAGTTCCCTGTGTCTGTGATAATGCCGGATAACAGGGCAAAAGCCGTCCGCCTCATAACAGGAGCCCCCATTACCTTCAGGACTCCAAGAACTATCTCCGCAGTTGAACTCTTATTCCTGTGAAGGAAAAAAAGTGCGTTTTGATTCAGAGATGTGGTTGCATGATGGTCAATAACCGCATAAGACTTTAACTGGAAGTCGTTTAACTGGGCAGGAGTGGATGTATCCACCACCACCACGATATCGTAATCTTCTGCAGGGTTTGTGACAAATTCGATATTTAACTGCCTGGCAATCTGGGACGCTACCCTGTCGCATCCGTCAATGACGCCTATAGTGCCGCCGATTGCTTCTTTAAGCGCAAAGGCGCTTCCAAGGGCATCGGGGTCGGCGTTTCGGTGGCACAGGTAAAGAATATTGTTGTAATCAAGCAGTTGATTATAGAATCCAGACTCGTCTAACTCCATGATCACTGGGCTGCAGGTGTACCCATTGCCTGTTTGAGCTGCTCCTGTAACTGCTGGAATCGTTTCTGGATGCGTTCTTCCTGGCGCGCAAGGGTCTGTGCTCTCAGGTTAAGCGTGTCCTTTTTTTCAATGAGAGTATCTTTGGTCTTATCGCGTTCCGTTTTAATCAACAAATCTCCGATGGCTCTGTAGACCACGGCATCAGCGTCAAGTTTTTCAAGTTCCGAGAGAGCCAGTTCAGTTTCTTTTAAATTGATGTCAATCTGGTTTTTCTGGACTGCAAGCGCCTGAGCCTGCTGCTGTATCTGCTGCAACTGGGCAAGCTGGTTTTGAATCTGCGGGGGTAATTCTGAACTCATTTAATTCACCTTATATGTCTGGTGTAGTATTGCGTATCACTAATTTATAACTTGTGTTAGGGAGCACATCTCATGCGTGATTTTTATCAGCCTGAGCCATCCGTTAAGCGCTGCCCTCATTGATACCATGTCATTTGCTTCCACGTTTAAAATAATTACATTATCCTTTAGTTTGAGAGTGGTCTTTGTGCGCTGGTAATCCTCCCCGAGTTCAGGAAGCAATGCTTCGTAGATTATCCGTGCACTTGCGCCGGCATCGAATTCGAATTCCGCGAGAACGAGCATGGATACTGATAGACAATTACATTTATATCTATGTTTGCAGTTAGATTTTTAAACGTTTGGACGTATATTGGACTGATCAAAAATTAAATGGATTCCTGGCTTGTAATTGAAATTTTAATTATATCAGTGCTGGTTGTATTCTCAGCGTTTTTTTCAGGTTCAGAGGCAGCGCTCCTTTCAGTTAATAAAATCCGGATAAGGCACCTGGCAGATTCGGGAAATAAAAATGCTGCGATAATTGTCAGGTTACTTGAGAATCCCGAGCAGTTCCTGACCGCAATACTCGTCGGCAATAACATCGTCAATATTACGGCTTCAGTGCTTGCGGCTGATGCTGCGCTTCGCTTTTTCAAAAGCGGCGGGCTTGCGATAGCTACGGGAATAATGACCCTGTTTATTCTTGTTTTCGGTGAGGTTTTCCCTAAAACGCTTGGCTCAAGACATCCCGAATCTACTGCGATGCAGATAGCAAAGCCCATACAGTTCACTATTTACATTCTCACGCCGGTTGTAAAAATTTTAACAGGTTTTGTGAATTTCCTGCTCAAGCTTCTTGGCGGAAAAGACAGGGTGAAGCATCCTTTCGTTACAGAAGAGCTCATCAAGATGATGGTGAAGGTTGGAGAAAAAGAGGGGACTATTGAAAAGCACGAGAGGGAGCTGATACACCGGGTTTTTGATTTCACAAATGGAAAAGCGCACGGGGTTATGACACCGAGAGAAAAAATTGTATGCATAGAGGAATCGGAAATGCTTGACACTGCGCTTGGATTAATAAACAGTTCGGGTCATTCAAGAATACCTGTCTACAGGGGAGAGTTCGATAATATTGTCGGGATGATTTATGCAAAGGATTTCCTTAAGTTCAAGGACTATGAACTGGGAAGGATAAAGGTATTCCAGATTTTGCGTCCCCTGCTGGTTGTGAAAGCCGGGCGGGAAATCTCTTCAATCCTGAAAGAACTCCAGCAAAAGAAAATGAATATTTCAATAGTGGTGGATAATAATATGAGGGTTATAGGACTGGTTTCAATTGAGGATATTCTTGAGGAGCTGGTTGGGGAAATATTTGATGAGTATGATGTGGAAACCAGGCAGGAGATGACTTGAAATGGTGATTGTGTTTTTTCACAGGTTTTCCCAACTGAATAATTCCTGACAGAAACCTGTTCTTTGGTCTTCGGTTATATAAATCCTGCCAGACCTCTGTTATATATAGTTGTTATGAGTATTTTTAACTATGCGCAATGGTGCAAAATATTACACCAGGATAATCTCCGTGCTTTTTGTCCTGGTTACAATTTCTTTAATCTCAGATACGCTTAAACACGGTTACAGCTATGAAACCTTGCATAAATTATTGCATATCGGCATAGGGATATACGGCATAGCATTTCTCTGGAACACCACCGAAAAAAACTTCAAACTTTTTACGCTCGCAAATGGTATTCTCTTCAGCATGATTGCATTAACAGGCTGGATATTCCCTGACCTTTTCGGCTTAGACGCATTCAACAGGACTGATACCATACTGCATTCAATTGCAGGGTTAAGCGGCATAGCTGCCTGTTTTTTTCCTGATGCGTAAACTATAAATAGTATTATTCGCCAATATACGAACTAATGGCGGGCGGTAATATAAACTTTTTTACACCACCATAATCCCCAACTGCCTGCTATTCTCCTCTATTCCTGACAGAAACCTATTTAATTCTTAAAATTAGCATCTGGTGCGTGCAATTATTTACACTTTTTACACTCGGTCTCATTGCAGGTTCATTGATTAAACTTGCCGATGATATTTCCGACAAAAATCTTCCTCTCAACCGTCTTTTTGCAATCCCCATCGGGCTTGCCTACGGGTTACTGATGGGATATTTAATGATAAACGATGCCGATGCTGCCATCCTCTTCGGCGGTATCGTCATTGGATGCCTGGTAACAGGCAAGATTAACAGTACCGGTCATTATTTCGGACTTTCTGCAATTCTCACTGTACTTTTTTTATACGGGATAAAAATCACACCTCTTGTATTGCCTGTTGCGGCACTTGCGGCGCTTGATGAATCAAAAGATGCGCTCCCGCTTCCCGAAGCGGTATTCAAATACAGGTTATTCCTGAAGCTTGGAATACTGGCGCTTGTGATTTCCGGTATTCTGGGATTGAACGCTTTGATGCTCCTCATCGCGTTTGATGCTGCCTATATCATAACTGACAGGATAAACTCGAGGTTCTCATGAAATACGACGCGGCAATTATCGGGGCAGGACCTGCCGGCTCATTTGCGGCAGAAAAGCTATCCTCGCTTGGCTTTAAAACCCTGATAATAGACCCGTGTGATAAAAAAAAAGTATGCGCCGGAATCCTCACAGCCCAGTATGCCAGGAAATACGGAATAAATGAAGCGTTCGTAGAGCGGGAGTTAAAAGGAGTGAGAATATCATTCCGTGACATCAGGGCGCAAATAAATTACAGGAAGGCAATTGAATACTCCATAAACCGTGAATCCTATGATTCCTTTAATCTCAACCAGGCTCTTTGCGCAGGAAGCGAGCTAAAAAAAGACCTTGTGCTATCGATAGGTGAAAAAGACTCGTATGTAGAAATCATAACAAAAAAAGAACATGTTCATGCGGATTATGCCATTGTTGCGTCTGGTGTATCAGAGCTTTGCCGCTCTTTTTGCGCTTTGAAAAAGTATGCTTTCTGTGTGCAGCAAAGGAAAGACCAGAAACCTGATGATTATTTTGAAATGGAACTGCATGGCGGCGGCTATTCATGGACAGCGCCAAAAAGAGATTATGTACTCACGGGAACCTCATCACTCACGGGTTACCCTGATATTCCAGGCGAGAAAGGATTGATACCGCTTGAACCTGTTAAAAAGTCATTTTCAAGAAGAACGCTCCTGGCAGGCGATGCTGCCGGCTTTGTCTCCCCGTTTGAAGGCGAGGGGATATATTATGCGAGGCGTTCAGGCGAAATCGCGGCAGAGGTCTTATCAGGCGCT
>JAHFCV010000008.1:0-9697 GCA_023249275.1 Candidatus Methanoperedens sp. | reverse complement strand
CAATGGCTGACGAGCAACGGCAAGTTTTTTTGGTTCTATGATTATCCGATGACGACCGCCGGTCAGCGACTGCGCGGCGCGTTCACGAATCGCAATCACTTCGCCGAATTTCTGGCGTTGGGCTGCGCTCCGCTGTTGTGGTGGATCTTGCAGACACTCGAACAACGCTCGGTCTCCTCGGGCCGATTCGGTCGCACGGAGACTCGGCAGAATACGGATACGTTACTAGGTGGCTTGCTGTTGTTGCTGGGCGTGTTGGCATTCGCGGCAGAGGTCTTATCAGGCGCTATTTCAGGCAGGAATATGCTGGATAGCTACGAGAAACGCTGGAAAAAAGAGTTTGATTTTTCAACCCTTAACAGGCTTTCCGGATTATTATCAAACCACATGGTTTTGGAAGCGTTTGTGCGTGAAATCAGGGACAACGGGAGATTTAATAAGCTTGTAGAGGATATTCTGACAAAAGAAAATAAGTTTCAGATAAAAGACATATCATCCCTGATTAAAACAATGGTTTAGTTGATACATTATGATAGAAAACATCATCTGGCTGGCGCTTGGATTGCTTGTTATAGCCTCGGTTGTCCCGCAGGGGAGTAAATTCAAATTCACGATTGCCGGCATTGGCTGGCTGTTTTTCTCGGTTCACTGGGTTTTACAGTGGCAACATTATTATAAACTGGAGGATTACGTGAATGTGGCTTTAACCGTTTTTGCCGCCGTTTTCTGTGTTTTTATTGGTTTTGTACTGATGCGGCAGGATAAAAACCTCCTTGGGAACATTAACGGCATAAGTACAATTTCGTCCATTTTTATGATGACAACGGCGGCTGCCATAGGCGGACTTTCGTATTTTGTCTTTTCAGAAATCCCGGAAATGAATGTGTGGCTCATCTCAACAGTGACAGACCAGACCATCTGGCTTGCTTCGGTTTTCGGTGTAATAATAACAAGGCTTGACTGGAACCTGATATCGGTCAATGGCTATAAAGTCGAGATAATTCTCGCCTGTACAGCGATAGAAAGCATTGCATTGTTTATCGGGATAATAGCAAGCGCCAACGCGCCGTTTAAGCGCTATGCACCTGCATTCCTCATCTCGGTTCCTGTAATATACGGATTGAATTTAATAAGGAATGTTTTTGTGGTTGACGCCTATGGAATGACATGGTTTGGCAGCCCGGAAACGAGTTTCTACATTGCGCATACAGTCATCGCAAAAATAGGTTCGCTTATCGCGTTATTCCTGATCGCATACGCCGTGTTGAAAATACTTCCTGAGATAATCGATATGATTGATGGGGTTTTGAACCTGGTACGGGGGATTTTCAAGCATGCTGGCTAAGGGTTCGTTTTCCTGGATTGGCGGGATGCTTTTGTTCACGGTGGTGACAGGGTATATTTCAAATACATTCTCAGGCACTATTTCAACAATGTTATTTATTTTATTCATTATAGGAGCCTGTTTGACGCTCTTTTTTTTCATATTCTTCAGAGACCCTGAACGTTCGCCGCCAGGGAATGAGGGCGATGCAGTTTCTCCAGCCGACGGCAGGGTGATATCCATAAAGGACAGGACTATCTGTATTTTCATGAACATCCACGATGTCCATGTGAACCGCGCCCCTCTTGCGGGCACTGTCACGCATATCGATTATAAGCCCGGCGGTTATATACCTGCGTTTAATAAGGATTCGGATGTAAATGAGAGAAACCATGTTGTGATAAATACAGGCACAGGGATTCTTGAATTGACACAGATTGCAGGTGTCCTGACCCGGCGCATCGTCTCGTACATCAGCGAGGGAAGTCATGTGAAGAGAGGGGAGCGCCTCGGGATGATTCGCTTTGGTTCGCGCGTGGATGTGATAATCCCGGAGGGATATGAGTTCACGGTACGGGTGGATGAAAAGGTGAAGGCTGGAGAGACCATAATCGCAAGAAAAGACCGCGTATTTAAACACGGGGAGTAAGGAGATAAAAATGGGACAAAATATCCTGAAACTTATAAAACCTGCGGATATCATTACGCTTATCAATGCGCTTCTGGGTTTTGCCTCGATAATGATGACGGTAAGAGGACAGGTCGAAAGCGCGCTTGTGCTGATTCTGATTGCCGTGATAGCAGACGGCGCTGACGGCGCAGTGGCGCGTTACTGCGGATTCGGGGTTCTTGGCGCGAATCTTGACTCGCTTGCGGATGTGATAGCTTTCGGGGTTGCACCAGCAGTTATAGCGTTTGTTATCCTGGATATCGGATATTTTTCATGGGTTTTTGCAGGTCTTTTCCTTGTGTGCGGCATACTGCGCCTTGCCAGGTTCAATGTCGCGGGTAAAAAGGATGGATTTGAAGGAATCCCCATAACAGCGGGGGGTTTTATCGTTGCTCTGTTTCTTCTGATAAGGGATTATATCCCATATTCATATTTCGTTTATACGTTTGCGGCCCTTCTTGTTATCGTATCATTGCTAATGGTAAGCACGATAGATTATCCCAAATTGAAACAACCTGTTATCCTGGCCCCGATGTCGCTTGTGCTTGTTTTTGATATCGCTGTTTTTTACCTGGGTTACGCTGATATGGTAAAAAAAGCGTCGTTGCTCCTGTTTATTATGATTTTCGCTTACGTCCTGAGTCCACTTGGAAGGAGATACTATGACAGAAGTTAATGAACGCGACATAGCTGTATTCGAAGCCGGCATCAAGCTGGGCGCGCTGTATCACCAGTTTGTTGGAACGCCAATCAGTGCAGATACCATTGACGGTCTTGAAAGAATAATAGAGGATAGCATAGGAGTCCAGCCGCATGTTCGGAGCGTGAGTGTTTCCATTGACCGCGAGATGGTCGAGAAAAAGCAGAATCCAAAGTTTAAGTATTGCGAGCTTGAAGGGCGGATGCTGCATGTTAGTTTGCAGGTGTTGTACAAGAATATCATAGCGCATGTGGAACTGGCGTATGATGAGGGAATGGATTACCCGATGATGAGTATTAAGAAGATTGAGACGATGTAGGTTATAAGTGATAAGGTACAAAACCATTTATAGAGCAAACTACTATTAAATTGTGATAACATGGAAACATGCATTAAGCTCCCAAATGACATTGCCAGTGAGCTAAAATTAATTAAAAAAACCGGGTTATATCGGGATGAGGGTGAATTTATAAAAGATGCAGTAAATACACTTTTAAGCGCAAGGAAAGATGTGAGGGAATCACTGGCTATTGAGCTGTATAAAGAAGGGAAAATTTCACTTGGGAGATTTGCGGAACTAATTAGCCTGAGCTATGAAGAATCCAAAGAACTGCTGGCATCCAAAAAAATCAAAATAAGAAGGGGTTCAAAGACGCCTGAGGAGATGAGAAAAGGCGCAAGAAGACTGCTGGAGCTTATTAAATGAAGGTGGTCTTCGATACAGGTTTTATAAGCTCCCTATTTAAAATCAATAGACTCAATCTCGTAAAAAAGTTATTTAATGTAAAAGCTATCAGCATACCAAATGCAGTATTAATAGAACTTACAAAAGCAAGATTCTTCAAGGGTTTCTTATCCATAATTGCACCAAATTATGAAGGCATTACTGATGACCGATGGATAATCGTCGAGGGTAGCAATCCCATCGATGATACAGATTTGGGTATGGGTGAACGGGAGGCAATCTCGTTAGCTCTTAGTAGAGGGGCAGTACTTTTAATAGATGACCAGGCAGCAAAGGAGAAAGCCATTGAGATGGGGGTAAAAGCGTTTGACCTGAATATGTTTCTACAGGCATGCAAGGAAAAGGGATTAATCCCAAAGGAAGAAATGAAAACCATAATAACAGCCTTAAAAGAAAAGGACTTCTATGATTTCAAAAATAGTGTGGAGAAGGGACTCTTGAAATACTAATAGCAAACGTAGGACTACCCGATGATGAGTGTTAAGAAGATTGAGGAGATGTAAAATACTATTATGGACGTAAAACCAAAGGTTTTTCAGAAAAACAAAGAACCCACAGAGTTATTTGTCAGCGCCTCACCGAATGCCGTTGATAATGCCGTGAAAGCCTCCCATGAAATTGATGAGGCAAATCTCAAGAAACTTTTAAGATAAGTCCTGTTTTACGCCTGAATCATGTTTATTTCATCCCCCCATATACGATTGCAAGCACCGCGCCCGCTATTATCGGAATGGTTAGGGAAAATTATGCAGATTGACCAAGCAAAACATAAATGTGTTAAAAAACGATTAAGTCTCAACACATGCCACCACTTACCTTCCGCGTCGTCCTCGTTGAACCTCTCTACAGCGGTAATGTCGGCTCCGTAGCCCGTGTAATGAAAAATTTCGGATTCAGCGAGCTTGTCCTCCTGAATCCATGCGAGCTTGACATGCCCGCGCGTGTAATGTCAGTGCATGCCTACGACATAATCGAGACTGCCAGGATTGAATTCTCTTTAAAAGACGCGCTTTCAGGTTCAAATATCATTGTGGGAATGACAGGACTTCACGGGAAAACAGATAACAAGCACTATCGAATGCCTGCTTACAGCCCCAAACAGTTAAAAGATAAACTATCGGGAAAAGGCGGGGTAGTCTCGCTCGTCTTTGGCAGGGAGGATGCAGGTCTTAGCAATGAGGAGCTTGAAATATGCGATATCGTGGTGAATATCCCCACAAGCCCCGAATATCCAAGTATGAACCTGTCACATGCCGTAGCTGTTGTGCTTTATGAATTAAGCGATATCGAGGGCGGGGAAAGGTATCTGGCTGACCGTTCTGATGTTGAGCTTTTATATGAGCACATTGATGAAGTGCTCGATGATATAGAGTATAAGGAACATAAAGAAGACAAGACAAAGCTTATGCTCCAGAGAATATTAGGACGCGCTGAGTTAACAGGGCGCGAGGTTCAGACCCTGCGCGGGGTGCTCCGCCGCATACAGTGGAAATTGAGAACAGGTGAATATGGAAAATCCGATTAAATTCATTCTGGGCTGCTTTTTCGGCACAAAACCAAGAATAGCCGAAAGCCAGCCCATTTTTCCTTCCGAACTCAAGGGGGACCTTAAAAGGGGTGAGTTCGTGCCTTTCTTCATTGTCGCATCCATAGAAGTTGGAAACACGACCACCAAATGCATCCTGACAGCCACGAACATGAAGGACGGGCGCACGCGGCTTTTGAACAAGACCGTGAAAATGACACGCGATGTGAGGAAACCCAAACCTAACGAGAGAATATTCGGGACAACCTTAAGCGGCGTATCGCTCACGCGGGAATCGATTGCAGAGCTGGTTCGCGACACACTCCTTGAAGCGCACGATGCTGTCAATCTTGATATCGCAACCGACCTTGATTTCGCAGTGAGGTCAACAGGCGTTGTGGCGGGGTTCTCATCGCCCCACGAGGTCGGAGAATTCATAAAAGCGCTTGCAGATGGCTGTCTTATTGCAGGAATCCCGCCGAAGAAGATGGTGCCTGCCATGTCCATTGATAACATACCGGTGAAATTCAGAGACCACACACTTATCGATAAGATTGTATTTACAGGCGCTGTGGGCGGCGTTCTTCCGCCTGTAGGCTCAACAGGCGTGGAAATCGTGGCAAACGAAATGGAAGGGGAACTTTCGACAGCAGGAATCAAAGAAGGAGCGAAATGGGCAGGAGTGGATTTCAGGAACCCGGTTTTTTCAATGGATTTCGGGACAACACTTAAGGGTCGAATCACGAATGACGAGATACCGTATGCACGCACAATCGCAAACCTGTGCGGTTATGCCGGAGCTATACCGGACGCGGTGATAAAAGGCACGGGGCTTGTGGATAAAAGATACGGCGCAGCGCTTGATCTATTTCATGACACCAAAGAACGAATAATATGGCTTACAAAAAGCGGTGCCATTAAAAAATACGCACAGGATATTCATGCGCTGATAACCATTGAAGTCGTGCCGGCGGGCAGGGATAGGTATGGAAGCGTGCCGGTTGATCCTGCCGCTGCAAAAGAAATAGGCGTTACGCTTATAGGATGCGATGTTGGTGTTAACGGAAGCCTTTTGCCAGGACTGACCGATATAGGCGCAGAAATCTACTCAAGGCATGGATTAAAAACAATGTTTGCTACTCTTGACCTTGTTTCGGCTATGATGGTTGAGCGTCTTGTGAGGCTTACTATGGATAATAACCTCATCTCAGAAAAAACATCCATAGGATTGACGGGTCGGGCAGCTATCACAGGCTGCAAACCTCACCTTATCCTGAAAAAGATAGAGAAACTCGGGATTTTCAAAGAACCCAGAGAGCATGTGGTATTCGTGGACGACGGTCTTGCGCGCGGCGCAGCCGTGATGGCGCGGTGCATGAACTCGATGGGCGTGCCCGGGAACCCAATCGGAGGCGTAAGGGGCGGAGGATGCGTGCTGAGCAAGCGCATCGAATATTATAAAAAGTCAAAAGAGAGGAATTCGACATGAAAGCGCTTCTGTTGATGGGATGCCCTGAACTGCCAGTGCAGACAGCGGCTGCAATTTATATCGCCAACAAATTGAACCTCGAAGGATTTGAGGTGACAGCAGCAGGGAACAAGGCTGCCATAAGCCTGCTCCTTAGCTCCGACCCTGAAAAACATTATATCAAGAAGGTGATGGAGCTTGACAGGTGCATCGGCGCTCTTGCGGAAAAGAAGATGGACTTTGACATCTGCTTTGTGTTCATACACAGCGACAGTGGGATTTCGTATCTCGCCACAGTAAAATCCCTCGCGAAAGCAAAGACGGTGGCGGTTATTTTCGGAAAGGATATCGAGCCGCTCATTGAAGCCAGCGGTGATTCCATTATAATTGCGGCAAGGGCTGTGCATAACCCCACGCCGCTGCGCGCGCAAATCGACGGGGTGAAGTCATGGGCTGCATTGACGAGATGAATTATGAGATACTGCTGCCCAACAGTTCTTTCAAGGAGTGTGCCGAGTACATAAAGAAGAATTTCAAGGAGATTTATTACGTGGATGCGGGTTTTAAGATTTTTGATGGTTATTTGATTGGAGTGCCGCCGATTCCGATTGCTGTGGAGGGCGAGGATGTTATTTTGCCTTATGTGAAGCCGTGCCACGGGAGCTTTGTGCTGAGGATACCGGGGAAGGAGGAAGTGGAGAGGATGAGGAAGGGGGAATAAATTTTATTGGCTTTATTTTATGCCTTTTTGAGTATATAATATAAAGGAAGAAATGATTGTTAGATTATGAATGATAGAAAGAGATTTTGCAATGATATCCTTGAATTAATCAATGGAAAAATCTCTGAGATAACTTTTTTCGTTGGCGCAGGTATCTCTTCTAATCCGCCTTCATCTCTTCCTTTAGCGAAAGATGTTAAATTAGCACTTTTAGAGTCTTTATGTAAAAGCACACCAAAAACTTGCATAGATCAATTTTACGATAAAAATAAAAAGGAAATAGAAGGACTTTTGGAAAATATTTTGATGGAATCTATTTTTGAGATAATCATGCGTCGAATGCCAAATAATGGAAAATTTGTAACCCAGATGATTAAGGAAGTTTTCAATGGAAAAAATCCAAATAATAACCATGTATTTCTTGCAAGATTAATCAAAACGGGTTGTTATGTTATCACTACAAATTTTGATATGTTAATAGAAGAAGCGGTAAAGAGAGACCCTGCTTGTAATTTTAATCAGCTTAGACATAAAATTATGCATGTTCATGGGTCAATAGATGACCAAGAATCAATAATAATAACCCTGAGCCAAGTTGGGCAAGGGCTTACTAAAAATATTGAAGATAAATTAAAAAATGCATTGAAAAACAAAATCGTAATTTTCATTGGATGGAGTGATAAAGATATTGATATCACCCCGATACTATTTTTAAGTGAGATGAGCCAAATATATTGGCTTCAGCATGACCAGAACTTTGATGACGGCATGATTCTTCACTATAACGATGACGAAATCAAAGACTCTAAGGATGATCCTATAAATAAACTCATCAAAAAATTCAAAGGAACTAAATATATTGGAAAAACAGATAAGGTCATAGATGAAATATGGCAGGGATTCGATAAGCCAGCAAAACAACCAGAATATTCTGAAGAGACTAATAGTAAATGGAAGGAGCCAATTAAAAGATTAGAAGATTTAGAAGAGTGGGCTAGGGTTCTCATTTTTCTTGAAGTGGTAGACCGCATTGATTCTAAGAAAAAACTCCCTCTCGAATTGATTGGGAGATTAGAAAAGACTTTTGAAAAGACTTTTCCAAGCAAGAAATTTTCAGAATTTTTGGAAATAGAACGATATGCATTTTATGAATTATGTTGTAAAAAAAGTGTCTGCTATAGGATTATTGAGAAATATAACGATGCTATAGAGAGTGCAGAACAAGGTCTAAAATTGATAAAAACACCAGATGATTTTAGTTGGTTTATCGAATTACAAAATGATATAGCTTCAGCTCATAATGACCGGGGTAGCTTTTTGCGGGAAAGAGGGAACTGTGAGGAAGCAATTAAAGAACATGAAGAGGCTGTTAAGATATTTGAAGAAAATATCAAGAAACTGGACGATAAATTGGGCGAATTACGAAGTTTAACAAATGAAGAGAAATGGTTATTAGATAAAGCTCAAGTGCATACAAATCTCGGTTCGACTTATTGTGAATTATACCATACTTGTTCTCAGTGCCAGAAATCTCCGTATTTCCCTAATGAGTTGCTCAATAAAGCAGAAGAAAACTATCGAAAAGGAATTGAGATTCACGAGAAGATTCACGAAAAATTAAAGTTAAGCTCAGATGGGCAAAAAAATTATAATTTGAGGAAATTAGGAGATCTTTATAATAATATAGCAAATGTGTATTTCCAAAAATCTGAAAAAGAAAAAGCTGAGACTTATTATGAGAAGGGCAGGAAGATATTAACTGAATGTGGTTACGTTCGAGGAAAGAAAAGACTTCTCAAAGATTATTCAAAGAATTTTCCTAAAAATGAAATTTATTTACAAATTAGCACAGAACTGGAAGCCTTAGAAGTTGCTTTTGTTGAAGCACTCCCTTCATGTTTCCAAATTCATTTATTATTTAAAAAATTTTAATTATAATTAACGTCTCATTTTCATCGAAATCATATTTCATATGATGCGATTGTTAAATACGAAATCCTTATCTTTCTTGCACTGATTTTATAAACTCCATCAGGACAAAATCCAGAGCTCCAGAAAAAGTTAAAATGTTCATCGAGATAGATAGGCTTCGAGTAAAAGAAGGAGTTGTTTTTAAAGGAAATAAAATTGTAGAGATTTTGCCTTGGTGAAGAGAACAGTATAATTCGAAATCTATTTTCAGCCAAAATCGAATTTACTTCACCACCATCACCATCTCCGCATACAACTCCCTCGAACATCTCCACCCCATGCGTATCATCTCATTCAAACCCGCCAGCGCCTCCTCCTTATTCAAGGCGTTTTTAGACGGGATAACAGGATGAACAGGATAAAAATATAAAATTAATCCAGTCAATCCTGTAAATCCTGTCGAAAAGTCGTCTGTTTTATTGCGCAAGGCATCATGCGTAAAATTAGCTCTGAAACGCCTTTCGCATGCGACATGGTCGCATAAATATTATATACCATATCACATATGCGACAAGGTCACAAACTATTTATATACTTGGTCACATAACAACTGCCATGAAAGAGGAAGACCAC
>JAHFCV010000131.1 GCA_023249275.1 Candidatus Methanoperedens sp. | reverse complement strand
CCCGGTTTATCAGGTTCCCCTATATCTACTGTAACAACAGGGAAGAACCCAGAAAAATTCTCTGAATCATAAAAACCTGAACTTACTCCTGTGATTTCATAGCTCTTGCCCTTTAAAGAAGTATCATTACTCGCTATTGCTATTGTCCACAATTTTTCCTCCTCGCTCAGAGACGGGGCATCGGTAAAGCCTACCATTAAAGAAGATGAACCTGTTGCTCGTTCTTTTTCGCTTAAAGATGATGGTATTGTATAGCCTATATTCCATACGTTTTTCTTTGGCAGGGGCAGCTTCCCGCCTTTGCCTATCTTAAAAGACAGCGCAGCGCTTCCGAAAGCCAGACCTTTGTCTTTCCCGCTGACTGTTATATAATATTCCCCATCATCAGCCTCTTTATCTACGTTAATTGTCAAATTGGAATATAATTTTTCAGGCTGCTCTCCTGCCCTTACCGTGCGCTGGAAAAACAGCGGCTTTTTCTCAGGGATTAAATGTATGCTTTCAGGTTTTTCTTCCCAAGAACCATCGGTATGCCATATCTGGGTTTTATAATTCAGGGAAATCTCGGCTCCTTTTGTGACATTGTTGCCGCTTATAACAAGAGTAACCAGAGTCGAATTGCCTCTGTAAGCCGGGGGATTGTATGAATCAACACCGATGAGGATGTTGGGGATAGTTGGGGTTTGAATTTTTTCTTCTGTCCCGATACATCCTGCTGTAATTGCAATCAAAGCTATTGCCATCAGCATAGGAATTGTTGTGAAGCTTCTCATTTCGTAGTTCCTCTATAATCTTCAATCATTTCTTTCTCCTGATTATTATGGAAGCTCCAAGCAGAACCAATATCGAAAGCACTGCGCCCAACGACGGCGCGCGCATCGGTAGTCCAAGTGTTTCACCTGCGCTTGGCGTTCCATGCGAAAAGGCGTACAGTTTTCCATCCTGTGCTGTAAGAAATAATTTATCGCCGCTTATCACGGGCTTAGAGGCACTGTTGTATCCTATAACTTTAACACCGCGCCAGATAAGTTCCCCTGTCGATGCATTCAGGGCTTCAAGTAATGCTGAATTGCTGGAACCAGCGACGTAGAGTATGTCTCCTGATACGGCTAAAGAAGGTGAACTTAACGAACTTTCATATGTAAAGACTTTTTTCCCATCCTCCATGCTCAGCGTAGTACCGCCTGCGAATAAGAGATTATCCTTAACAGCCTCTACCTTTCTGAACCCTGGAAGTACTGTTCTCCAAACTTCCCTTCCGTCCTCTAAAAGATAAGCCTGCACCGAGCCATTGCTGCCGATGAATAACTTCCCATTACTGATTACAGGTGCGCTTTCAATCGAGAATGGAATTCTTTTAACCCATTCTTCTTTCCCAGTTTCAGCATTCAGCGAAAAGATGATTGTTGAAATATTCTGGGGCGGCTCAGGTGGAATTGGTTCTCCTAGCTTTGGCGGTTCGGTGACAGTTGGCACCCTTGGCCCTGTATAATACGTCTGAATGGTCTCTACAGCCAGTATTACTTTATTTTCTCCTGCTGCAAGAGGACGAGCCCAGTTGTTTACCAAATGAGTTTCATCTGCGCCGGGAAGTTCTGGCTCATACGTCCATACCAGTGACCCGTTTTCAAGGGAAAGGGCGAAAGCCTGACCTGAAAGTACAAGATTTTTGTAAATAATCAGGGGTTGGCTACCGCTTCCAATTTCGCGCCTCCATTTTTCTGTGCCGTTTGAAAGAGCATATATATTCATATCGTCGCTTACGACAACAAGGTCACCAAGGACTGCAATCCCTCTGATATCCCAATTTGTTTTGTATTTCCAAATGAGCTTTCCAGTGCTTGCATTGAGCGCAAAAAGCCATCCCTGCACATTTTGACCATCAACGGTTATCCCTCTTGTATAAACCGTATTGTTGGATACAACCGGTTCAACTGGTCCAAATCCCGGAGAGCGGTATCCAAGATCAAAATTCCATGAAACTTTTAAGGGCGGTTCAACGCTGTCGGTGGTATAAGAGGTATGACCCGTATCTTTTCCCCACATGTTCCAGTCTGCTGCATGTGCTCCAGAGCTAAGATTGAATAACACAACAGCAGTAAAAATAAAAATTGTTGTAATTCTACCCATTTTATCCCGTCATCTCCTCTGTATCTTTAATCTTTCTTTTAATAAGAAAATAGTAAAGCAACGCCCCGATAAACCCTGTAAAAATTATCACAAGAATCCAGATGAGCTTGGCATTATTTCCGCCGATTGCGAACTTCTCATCCGGTCTCTTCAGGCAATCTACCAGCATCCAGAGCCAGAAAGCTAACAATACAAGTCCCACAAAAATAAAGACAAACCCAATAGTTGCTACCTCTATTCCACCTATTGCCATAAGTTTATCACCTCTTAATCTATTAGATTTTATCACGCATCAATAACCAATTAATTTTTCTGAATTGTTTCATTTTTATGATAACAGACCTTATATATTTTCTGTGACAATCCTCTACAAATCCTGATATGAAACAATGGGTAGCTTTAACACTGGTATTATTTCTGGCTTTTAACCATGTTACCCTCGCAGATACTGGAGGCTACGTGGTTGAGCCCCATGCGCCTCAGGATGGATTGATAGACTCCAGCGGTGCCGATGCCACCGTGACATTTTGGGATATTCCCCTGTGGATTCAGATTGCTTGGGTTTCAAGCCTGATATTTGCTTTTCTGGGTTCATTCAAGTTATTTCCTGTGATTGTGGAGGGATTCAAGAGAATATGCAGGTCTAATGCGCTGGAGAATGGGAACCGGCTGAAGATGTATAACTTTATCAAGGAAAATCCTGGCATCTATTTCAGAGAGCTTATTGCACAGTTGAAAATTAATAAAGGCACTGCTGAATACCATTTGAAAATACTGGAAATGGCTGGACTCATAACCAGCCTGCAAAATAAAACATACAAACGCTATTTTTTAAATGACTCAACGTTCTCCAATTCGGATCAAGCAGTATTATCTGCCCTGAGAGAAGACATGCCAAGGAAAATCTTAGTTACTCTTCTTAAAAATCCGGGGCTATCTCAGGGAGAAATTGCCAATGCTATTGGAATCAGCAGACCTGCTGTAATCTGGCATATGAAAACTCTAACAAAATACGGGATTGTTAAATCGGAGCATGCAAGCATTACCGTGAAACACCATATTTCGCCTGAATTCATGGAGGTTGTGCAGAAATATGCTGGGTAAAACCAGATTTCTAAGAAGACTTTTTAGATCCTCAGTTTGTATTTTATCTTATCCAAGTGTGCCTCCTGCTGAGGAGAACTTTTCTATATAATATATACTATAACCTAATGCTGCGCCACCTATCAGTCCTGTAACCATAAAAGAAATTATACTCATAATCAAACCGCTTAAAAGGTCATTGCTAATTATACTCGACACTATACCCAATGTAATCTTGTAAGTCAGAATTCCAATTATACCAGCCACACCGAATCCAACAACTCCGCAAATAGTTAATATGCCAATAAATTTACTAGTTCTATAGTAAAAACCTAATGCGATGCCTTCAAATAAACCGAAGATTATTCCTGCCACACCAATACCGGATGACCAAACATTAAACGATAAAGCATCAAGAAAACCACTAACAATTGTTCCTATTCCGAATCCTATTCCTCCAAGCAAAGTAAGCAAAAGTTTATCTTTTTTAATGGCTACTCCCACACTCAATCCACCGATAGCTCCCCAGACTGAAAAAATAATTATGTCTATTATACCATAATTTACTATGGAATACAAGTAAGTGCCCCAAATTACACCCATGCCTGCGATTATACCTCCGACCGCAGAACTGATGCCTATTATTAGGATAAATCTTAACAGGTTATTATTACTGCGGCTTTCGGTTAGGTTTTCCTTTACTTCTGTTTCCATCTATATCGACCACCTTGTATTCCATGTTTTCACCATATTTTCAACCTCTATAAAAATAACCAAATATTAAAACGAACGAGGCTAATGACACAATTAAAAATACTAACACCGATAAAAGCACTTTTTTTAGGCTTGGAATTAAGCGCTCATTTATGGATTTTAACTTAGATTTCGCTAAGACAAGTATAAGGATTGTTATCCCACTCAAAAGTATAAGAATAATCGACAGTAAAATTAAAGCCAGCATTTCCAAAAAGCCTTCAATGCCTTGGGGAATTTCTACGCCAGCAACAACTCCTAAAACTGCTGATAGAGCAATTGGATAGGCTGTGCCGAGTTTTTCACTATGCCACGATGATGCAATAACAATAATCGGGAACACTGAGTAATATGCCGTCAACCATGCCAATGACCATTCTTTAGAAAAGCGGGGCGTTACGAATGTCAGCGACGCTACATAAACTACCCCAAGCAGTGCAGATGCAAAGATTGCAGAATAAGGATAGAATCTTTTCATATAAGTGGTGAGAGCTACAAAAATCGTTACGGCTGAAGCCACTATAATTGGTGGGATGATAGGCGAAAATTCTTTTAGAAAATAAGGTGGATATGGTACAGGAGACACGATTACTTTCTTGCTTAAAAGCAGAATTGAGAGAAGAGCTATGGTCGTTAGGATTACTGTTAAGTATATCCAGTATTTGTTTTGAATAGCAGATACCTTAGGCTCTTGTGCACTTTTTAGCAATGGGATCAGGATAAGCAGTAATGCTGCCAAGATAACAAAAATAACAATATAACCCCCATCTCCTAATTTGGCGAAAAAGGCATGTATAGGCAATAATATACCAAGTGAACTATCCAAAGCCATTTCGTAGTATGCCAGAAGCACAATATAAACGCCCATGAATGTCAGGTAATTTTTTCTTTCAATCATTTCATCCTCATGATTTTATCCATTTTCATTCCTCCTTTTCATCGACGCATCCAGTATTTTTTATATAAAACCAACAAAATCACTGCTATCAATGCTCCGATAGCGATTAACGGCAAGGTTTTCCCTCCTACGGAAGAGCCCCCTCCTTTGGTGCGGTCGCTTGCTATGACATTTCCAGTATTGGCGTCAACCCATATCTGTGCCATGTTATATTCAAGTCGCTGTTCTCCAAGTGTTATTTTCCATGTTAAAGTGCCTTTAGTACCCTCATCCTGGAAGAGTGGTCTGATTTCAAGACCAGCGTCCACCAAATCTGCACTGGTAAAACCAAAATTTTTTACCACGAAATCCTTAGCAGTAGCGATAGCATCATTTTTGGCAATTTTTGGTGTTGTGCCTACACCAGAGACATCGTTTAACTGCTTTACAAAGGAAATAAAGCCGCCAGTCTCGGCATCTATGCCAGCACTTATCCATCCATAATAGACAGGGATTCCATTTTTCTGCTGAATCCACCGAATGTCGTAGTTTTTTCCTCCAGGCTGTTCATTCAGCTTTATATCAGGTTGAGATAACTCCAAGGCGTCAATATTTATTCCGAAGCTCAAGAGCGATTCCTTTGCCTTTTCCAAAGCCTGCTTCTCAGTTATCGATACATTTTTACCTGTTTTAAACGGGCCGAAATACGCAAGCACTTCGCCTGTAGTTGCATCAATTTCCAGCAGTGCTTGGTTCTCTGCATTCTCTACATAAATAAACTCCCAGAAGGTTTTATACCTGTATGTATCCTTGATCAGGGCGATTCTGGCTTTTTCTACCGGCATCGGGATTATCCTCGCTGCTATGTTGCTCGCGTTTTCTTTTGTGATGGCAGGCTTTGCAACCTCTGGATCAAGTGGCAGGATGCCGCCTGGAGGTCGAAGCATGGGTTTTGTTGTTCCTGATAAATTCGTAATCTCTTTCACCACCACATCTCTATCCGAGATATTATGCTTTCCAAGCTCCATATTCAGAATTCTGAACCTGCCCTTTTCAATGCCTTCATCCTTAAGCATCAAAATCGCTTTCTCGCCCACGCTAAATTTTGCTGCGCCCGCAGTAAAAGCATTTGTACCCCATTCAGTTCTCACGGTTATTTCATTTCTGGGTAGGGGATTCTTCAACCATTCGTCCACACCGATAACCACATCCGTGTAGTCGAAGCTTGAACTCGCACTCTTTACTGTGCCTATGACAATCCTGTCTGAGTGGTTTACCTGATACGGTATCTCAATAGCTACAGAGTCCCAGGATGTAGAAACTGCCACATTTGAGAATAAAACTAAAGCAAATACCACAAGCAGAACATACACTGCGATTTTATTCATCTGATTTTCCTCCACTCCTTTGCTTATTGGTACCTGATTTCAGCAGTGTAGGTTATGGTTTTCGCTCCATCCTTGGGCACATTTACCTCGAATTCTATGGTATTGGCATCCTTCTTTTTGTACTGCTCTGAAGCTTTCGTAACCTGCCAGTTGCCGTAGAGATGTTCTGTTACTATTATCTTAATATCCTCGGTTTTGTGGTTCTTCAGTTCGATGCTGTAGCTCTCCCTTATTCCATAGCTGCCCATCCCCTCCCTGTCTGTTACTGTGCGTTTGCCCACTATATCGAAAGCGTTGCCCACGTTTATCCTCAGCTTTTCATCTTTGGGCGTATGGTCTATGCTGTCCTCG
>JAHFCV010000130.1 GCA_023249275.1 Candidatus Methanoperedens sp. | reverse complement strand
TTTTCATGCTTCAATTCCTGCAGCCCCCGACCCCGCAACCCAAAGTCCCTGACACAAATATACCAGATGTAAATACACCTCAGGCGACCGGGGTTGTTTCAATTCAGACTCCCGCCGCGATACCGGCAATTCAGGAGCAGAAGAAATATTCGGTGAAAATTGATGTTAAACAGGGTTTTTATCCTAAAGTTGTAACTATAAACATATCGGATATCATTCTATGGAATAACGAGGAAAACCAGCGTACAAGGGTTGCCCTGATAAGCAGGGACGGTCTATTTAAAAATAAGCTCATGGAATATTCGGATAAATATCAATACCAGTTCAACCAGTCCGGGAATTATACTTTTGTGCTGGCTGAATACGATCCAATTAATCGAACATTTAATGAATATCCAAATGCTATGGGCAATGTGATTGTAAAATAATCATCACGTTTATTCGTTTGGAAAGCATTATATTCCCAAAACTCCAATTAGGTAAAGGGTGAATATATAATGGCAGTAGGTTTTGTATTGATAAACGTGGCTCCGGGAGCAGAAAAAAAAGTTTTTGACACCATGATAAAGTGGGAGGAAATCCAGGAGTTACATCCGCTTTTCGGGGATTATGACCTTATCGCGAAAATCCAGGCGCCGGATTACGAGATGCTGAGCGATATCGTGGTGAATAAAATAAGGGCGCTGAAGGGCGTGACTGAGACGAAGACGCTGACCGGGGCGAAGTTTTGATTAGTTAAATAGAGGTCAACAATAAGCGTAAAGAAAAATTAAGGCAAAGGGAAGGATATACGAACTGAATTCGGATATGAACGAGTTAGGCGAAATGCCGCTAACATTTATCTATGGTCACTACTTTTCAAATATCAGAAGAGCATAAACGATGGGTTAAAAGTGCCCGCCGCAAATACAAGCAAACCGCAGAATTTTGGATAGACTTAATTCAAAAGCAAGGTGGCAAATGCGCCCTTACTGGAGCCCCACTATTATTTGATACAAAAAATGGCACGCCTCAAAAGGGTGGCCTCGGTTGTCACCCTCTCTATGCGGCAGTAGATCATATCAATCCAAAACGTGAGGATTATGGATTTCAAATTCTTTGCTATGACATAAATGACCTAAAGGCACATTTGCCACTACCACTTTTTAATGCGCTTGTTCAAACAAAGGAATGGAAGCAGTTTGCGAGAGAGTGGAAAAAATTAGCAGAATCACCGTTAAGTGATAGGTGGACATTCAAAAACTTGATTGCGGCGGGAACTTCTTCCGATAAAGGCTGCCCATCGCCTAACACGGCATAAGCTGCTCTCCGCTCCTTGTATCTCGTCACTTCGCCCATATTTGCTGGTGGTGAGCCTTCGGCATATTATACCGCCAGCAAACATCGCTTATGCCGGAACGTTAGCTGAAGTCCCCATCTCTAAAAAAACCTGCTCGCCAGTGTCGATTTCACATCGCACATTCCCGTAAACCCGCAGTACTCGCACGGCGCATCCTTCGGCTTCTCAGGCATGAAACCGCCCTGAATCTTCTTAATCTTATCCCTTATCTGGAGGACTTTCCTGCGCTCATGCCGCTTTATTACCACCGCTCTCACCTTGCCCCAGCGCGCATACTCCACAAACCCGCGCTCGACAACGGAATTATACTTTTCCTCAACCAGTATGGAATAAGCTGTCAACTGAATCCTGTCGCCCTGCCAGATGCCGTTTTGCGGCATGTTGCCGGCTTTAATTATTGAAGGGACAAACGCGTCATTTATTTTTATCAACCTGTCCGGGCTGCCGCTCAATCCGAATTTTTCGGAGCACACAACCGGTTCATCCTGGACAAGTTCATTAGCGTAAAAATCGCCATTAGAAGAAAGATTTGAACATATATCCCCAAGGCAGGAACGAACAGCAGCCACGGAATTTGCCAGTGTATCTTCATCAATCCCAGACAATTCATTGCGATAGATTACACGAATCTCTGTAGAAAGCCGGTTAAGCTCTTCGTCCAGGAATGAAACTGCATCTTCAGTGCCAAAAGCAGACCCGTACGATAAAGCCAGTTCTTTCAATATCAGGCGCTCTATGTAGGCAGGGGTAATATCTTTTACCAGATTATGCCCGTTATTTGTGAAATAGCACATCCTGGGGCATTTAAGAAACACTGTAATGTCCGAGACCCTTATCATAGGCTGTACAATACCGCAAACATTTAAAAATATTGCTGTTTTGAATTGTGTTTGTGTAGTCCCGAAGGCAGGAAGATTTTAGTAGAATCACTTTCTTACATAACTATGATGTGGACAGGAAACAGCCGCAAGCTCTTAATACTGATTTCAATTAGCTTTGCTATAGTTGCAATAGAATTTTTTTCACCATTGTATACAGGTGCAATTAATACTTCAGATGATTATACCAGGTGCGATGCATGCCACATAATGGAGCATGACGAATTCTCGCGCACCGGTGTGCATAAAACAATAAAATGCACAAACTGCCACAACATCACGGATTTTGCGCCGGATTTATATTCGCATAACGCAACAACGTTTGCATGTATTTATTGTCACATAGCGCAAAATGCAAGCCAATTTAATAATGATGCACATAATAATTTCTCCAATGCAAGCAACGCTTCAAATATTTTCACAGGCAGTAATGAGATGTGTGTAGCCTGCCATACTCATATCGAACTCGAAATAGAATGGCACAGGGCTAATGGCACGAATATGACAGTCTCAGCCATTAACGGGAGATGGGAGATAAATTATTCATTATTCGGAGAAAATGTCACAACCAATTATACGAATTATACCCGCGAATCAAATAAAACATGAATAAATATAAGAAAATACTTTATATTGTAATACTGGTTTTTTGTTCGGTTCCAGCATCCGCTGTTATTGAAGAACCACAAATAACAATACATTCGCCCCAGGATTATTATTTTACAAACGGCTCTCTAATAACAATTACAGGTGAAGCCGATGCCGGTGCAACACTTAGCATAAACGGAAAGCCTGCCACGAACAATAACGGCATTTTTTTAGAAAATGTTACACTTACCGAAGGTCTAAACCAGATAACAGCCGAAGCCCGAAAGAACGGAAATATTTCAAGAGCTGTTGTGAACATAACCCTCGATACGATAAGCCCTGATATATTCATCACATCGCCTCAGGGGACGTATATCAATTCGACTACTTTGAATCTCAGTTACGCGTCCAATGCCAGCGATATAGATAGATACAGAATCCGTTTAAACAATTCAGTATGGGATACAACAAGTAAAAATTATACTCTATTTAATCTCACAGAGGGAGGCGCTTTAATCGAAGTCCAGGCATTTGACAGAGCCGGGAATACAGGTAAAACAAGTGTAAATCTTACCGTTGATTTGACACCGCCTGTTATTGAACTACTAAAACCTGCGGTTAATGAAACTATCAGTACAAGATATATAGAAATTACGGGAATGGCAGAGCCAGGCGCAAATATTACAGTAAACGGGATAAATATCGGGAATGATAACGGTACATGGAGCATTGCAGCACTTCTGTCCGGCGTGAACAATCCCTTCCGTATAGAAAGCATGGATATGGCAGGCAATAAAGCCGAAAAAACAATAAATGTCCGTGTCGGGGCAAATTTCAGTATGGATTTCCCATTTGAAGACTTCTTAAATCTTAGTCTGAACTTCAGTCAGCCCGGAAAGTTCGAAGGAAATAATGATGCGGTCTCAGGTAAATATGTGAGCTATCTTTTTGATAGAAATGCTTCCGTTTTTATAGGTTACTCTATTAACGACTCTCTGTCCACAACCCTCTGGTTTAACAAAATTACTATTAAAGGTTTCACGGCTGAGAATTCAAGTGTTTCCGGCCCGATTGCCAGATATCAGCAGGAAGGAAAATTCGGTGAGGTGCATTATGTTGAAGTCGAGATTCATGATAACAGAATGGGTATCATGTTAATAGACATCAGGCAGTTCGAAGACATCTTTGGTAAAGTCAGGGACTATCTGATGAACAAACCAAGAGAAAGACTGAAAATTAATGTTTCCCGCGAAAAGAACGTCACCTTAGAAAGAAAACAGACCGGAAATGTGACGCCATTTTATTTTAATGAAAGCTGGGGATCATGGCCTGAAGTCACATTCGAACTTGCAAATAATGTAAATGTCACTGAGATTAATAACGGCTACAGGTTCCAGAAAGACAACAAGGAGGCGTATCTCTTCAGGGTCAATAATACAGGGGGGTCAGCGGATTTCACAATCAATGAAAATAAACTTGTGTCAAATATCAACAATTCTCTATTGGTATTCAGGCAGCTTCCAAGCATGGATTTGACTGATGGGGGCATATTTAATCGTCTGATATCACAGGGGATTTCCGATGGTGTTATAGGTGCAGAATTTTTTGTTGATTCTGTAGGCTCCTACGATGTAGTTAACTATGGGAATCTGACAATTTCTGCCGGGTTTCCTGACGTTGATATAATGGAACTGAATGTGAGTTCCGCCTCTCCTGAAGGAACAGTTCTGGCTGTGGGGATGAGCGGTAAATTTTATAACAATTTATTAAATAAAAATTTAACAATGAGATATGACGGCATGGAGATATCACCCGCAAGCGGCTATCAGGATATTATGGATGTAACCAATGATTTTGGCAATGCCGAATACTTGCTTGCGATGGGCAGAAGCGGCGCCATGGTTCTTGTTTCAGTTCCAAGATTCTCGGCACATACTATTTCATTTAAGTTTGAAACGCCTGCTGGGAGTTTTGGATCAAATATTATTGACATGTTACATTTCTTATCTGCGGGATTGTTCCTGGCTCTTCCTGCATCCAGCAGGGAACTGGCATTCAGTATCTGGTGGTTCGTAATTGTTTCGATAATTTATATTGTGATAAGAAAAGCGGTCAGGAAAGACAAATGAAGGTTTAAAAGCATATCACATTTTGTCCGCTATCTTTTCAAATATCCACCCATATTCCTGCGGTTTTGTGAGGAACTCAAGTTTCTTGATGTCCCGCACAAGCCCGTACATCTCCTTTCTTTTTTCCAATCCTAATTCCTTAAAATTAGATGGCTTGAGTAACCGGATTTCCGGAAGGCTTTCATATCGTGGATTTTTCACAATCCCGTTTTCCAGGATGAAATACGAGCCTCCGCCCTTTTCCTTTATAGGCGTATATTCAGACTCAAAGTCACGCGCTACCCAGTTAGCCATTTTAAGCACCCTGTTGGAAGTATTGATGGTAAGGTGACCGTAGCCTGGCGGAATTATCACTTTATCCCCCTCGCTCGCCTTTACCAGTATAACATCTTTTATTTTATTGCCTTCGGGTTTTTGCATAAGATAATGCGCTTCGCCATTCAGGACTTCATATATCTCAGGAAAAGTGGTAGTCGTGCCCGGAACAAAAGGATGGTAATGCCCTGCAGTTTTCACGAATTCGCATCCCATCATACGCGGCGGGATGACGGTGATATCGTATCTCAGCCCATGTTCTTTCATGACGAGCGCATCATTTTTACTGAGTGAGAGTTCACGATACATATAATATAATTCGATATTATTTGCTCCGGCAAGCCATTTCCTGTCATAAATGACATCTTTCATATCAAAAAGCATCCGAACAGTGGGCTTAACCCTCGTTGTCCCGAATTCCAGAATAGTCTCCATCAAACCCTAATTGTGTATATGTCTATAAATATTGTATGATTTGTTTTATATGGCTCACAATAAAAACATTATTGGGAAGGATATAGCGAGTTTATCCTGTCAGGATAAAAAGAAAAAATATTCCCTGCTGTGATTAAAATTGTCCCGATCCAGAATATCAGGATGTGAAACGAGCTTTCTCGCAGGGTCACAAAATTAAAAATCAGCAGGGCAACGCCCAGGTGCAGCGACGACGAGCCCAGTTTTCCTATATATCCTTCTTTTTCAAACCTGATTGCTTTGCTTTTTTTAAACGTCAGCACCAGGACGAGACTCTGTACCCCTACCATAACCGCAAGGATAAAACCCAGTCCTGTCTCGATTCCCGATAAAAAAGTAAGGATAATAGTTACTCCCAGTACAAGAACACTGAATTTTATCAAAGCATCCTGTTCAAAAAGCCTTTTTGGGATGCATAAGCCAAGAGAAATAAGAAGCAGCACGAGGAAGGGATAAAGGTACGAATTCATGTCGTCTATGTACCGGCTATACTGGATTGTCCTTGTCCACTGTGGATTGGCTGCAAGGTAATTGTAGTATGTAATGCCGTAAACGCACACCAGCCCTATCGCAAAAAGAATAAAAGTTGTCAGGAGGATGAGGTAATAATCGTATTTTTGCATGTGGAATCTCATGGCTGCACCACCGAATGAATCCCCGGAACAATATAGGTGAGAAGATACGTGAATACCAGAGACGCAAAACATATTATACCAAGATATGCGGTAGCGTTCCACATTTTTTCCTTCCCCACGTAAATACGGGCATGCAGGTATGCGCTGTAAAGAACCCACATCATTATCGAACCTGAGATTTTAGGGTCCCACCACCATGCGCTGTCTTTCATGCTTCCACAGCCCAC
>JAHFCV010000129.1 GCA_023249275.1 Candidatus Methanoperedens sp. | reverse complement strand
CCGCAAAGAACCTTGGTTGCGACGTCATGATAATGACCATGCTTCCAAGGACGCGCCATGGGGAAGAGCCACCGGTTGCGATAGCTGAAGCCATGAAGAATGCCGATGTTGTGGTCGCCCCAACCACCTATTCTCTCACACATACCCAGGCAAGAATAAATGCCTGCAAAGCTGGAGCGCGGATAGCTTCCATGCCCGGAATCACGGAGAAGATGATGAATTCCGGCGGGATGACTGCCGATTACAACAAGGTCAATGAGATCGCTATTCGATTAAATAAAAGGCTTGATAATGTGAAAAATATCAGGATTGTTACGGATTCGGGCACAGATATCACCTTTGACCTTGAAGGGTGTAAATGGTATATGGATACCGGCATCTGCCATGAAAGAGGATGCAGCAGCAACCTTCCAGCAGGTGAGCTGTACATCGCGCCAAAAAATGCAAGCGGTGTTTTCGTGGTGGACGGTTCCATGAGCGGGTTTGGGCTACTTGATTCTCCTCTTGAATTTACTGTAAGGAACAGGTATGTGGCCGATATAAAAGGTGAAAAAGCAGAGAAACTTAAAGCCATGCTTGACAGGGTGGGAGAAAAAGCGCGCAATATCGCTGAATTCGGTATCGGTATAAACCCGAAAGCGCAGCTTATAGGGAATGTGCTTGAAGATGAGAAAGTGGGAGGTACGGTGCATATTGCTCTTGGGGACAACAGCACATTTGGCGGGGATGTGATAGCCGGGATTCATCTTGACGGTATTATCACCAGACCAAGGATTTTTGGGGGCGGCGAAAGATTTATATTAAGTTATTACAATTAATATATTATGGAAGAAGTAGACCAGTCTGCCGTATTCTTCAGATGCAGGGTTTGCAGTTTTGAATTCGAGGCAGACCCCAACTTTATCCCGATACCCTGCCCGCAGTGCGGGAGCGAGGAGACGGAGAGGGTTTAGGGGGCTTTTACTGGGGCTTGGGAGACTGCGATTACTTCGTTTGTTGAGACGTCTATAATCGTAACAGTGATAACGGTACTAGCATTAAATCTCCATTTTTGATCCGAGCCATTAGAAGAATCACCCCCATCTTCCCCTAGCAATGATACAACTTCACCTGCTGACCAAGAATTGCCATCCAGGATTTGTTCATAACCATAATGCGTTCCATGATGAGTTCCTCTCAGGTGACGGTACTCTACAGTTATATCCTGCGGGTTCATTAGCCCAGCAGCAGTAGCTTCTGTCACATTCATAGTATCTGGATATGCAGTCCCACGACCTCTAATTATAATTTTTGTTTCATTTTCTGTAAGGGTATCGCCGCCTTTATGGCGTAGCACTATCAGATTTTCGTCAAGATCAGTCGGCGTCAAACCTCCCTTCGCCTCCAAAACCACAATCTTCGCCTGCGGTGCGCTCTCAGGAAGCGAGAAGCCCAATACCGATATCGCCACTGCTGAAATCATAATCACCGTCATCCCCATCATCAGGGTTGCGCCAATAACCGGCGAAACAGCCATATCATTTTTAAAGAGTTTTTTCATTTTTTTTTAAAATATCATTCGCCGTTATTATCCCTTTCGGTTTTGTTTTAATCGTATTCTGCGGTGAATGGGTTACGAAAATCAAATAAAACCTGAAGCAGTCATAAACGCCCCTGCCAATAGGGGTATCATCAGGTTATCGTCCACCTGCCTGCCCATAATCCTTACTGGTACTGCATCCCCCAGCGTCGCCCCGAGCGCTCCGGCGGCATATACTCCGAAAGATAATTTCGTCATATCAGGCGCCAGCGGTAAACTTAGAAGAGCCAGCCCGACAAGGACACATACCGAGAACATCACAGCCATTATCGGAATCGGTTTAACCCGGTTTTTTGCGCCGTTGTTTCGGATATTTCCGCCGTTCATCATCGCACCCGCCAGCCCTGATGCAGTGTCTCCCAGCGCCAGCATCAGTAATGCAGCTATGGCGATTGTTTTATCAAATACCAGTATGGAAAAAAGAGCAGCCATCTGGAAATAAATATATGCAGCGACCTTTTTTTCTTCATGCGGACGCAACAAAATTTGCGGCAACTTTATTTTTCCTATCAGGCGCAGCCATTCTGCCAGCAGAAGAATTACATTAACAAACGAAAGCAATATCAGGGCAGTCTCTTTAGTTACAAAATAATAACCCACGGGAATAAGAGAACCTGTAATATGGAAGGCTTTTCTTCGAAGTTCACGAGATAAAAGTGGAAACATGCGCCCTTAAACTTTCTTGCCTGCGTCCCCGAAGGAGCTGCCGCCGTAAATCAGGTCGTAAATAATGCCTGCGATGTCACTGATACCGGCGCGCACCTGTTTCATGGTATCCCTGTCCCTGATTGTAACCGTGCTGTCCTCCAGCGTCTGGTAATCCACGGTTATCGAATACGGTGTGCCGATTTCATCATTCCTGCGATATCTCCGCCCTACGGTTCCGGAATCATCAAATGCAACGAGAATCCCTTTGATGCGAAGCTTTTTAACTATCTCGTTTGCAGGTTTTATGAGTTCCTCGCGTGTAAGGAGAGGCAGCACGGCAGCCTGTACCGGCGCAACCTCAGGAGGGAGGCGCAATACTATACGCATTTCCTCCTTTCCCCCCTCTTCTCCTTCTTCCTCCTCTTCTTTTGCCTCTTCTTCAAAATATGAGTGTTCAAGCAAAGAATATGTAATCCTGTCAATACCGAATGATGGCTCAATAACATGCGGTATTATATTCTCGCCGTGAATTTCCTCTGTTACAGTTTCGAATTTCACGGAATCTTTATTGATATTGATTTTCTCGCCATCGACTGTCACTTCTATGACATCCCCTGACAGTTCTTCAGGTTTTAATGCTTTCAGGGCATTTGCAATCTTTCCTGCTTTTCCCTTGAACATGGGTCCAAGTACTCCCATGTCTGGTTTGACAACGAATTTTTCGAGTTTTTTGGGAGTATCGTATGAAACATAAACGTTTAATTCCTTCTCGCTCTGTTTTGCATGGGCTTTCAGGTCATAATCAGTCCTGTCAGCGATGCCCACCACTTCCACCCATCCGAACCGCTCGCTCAGTATCTCGGCATCCCAGCAGTCGGCAGCGTAATGAGCCATTTCATCTTTCATGTGCTGCCTGAAACGCAATTTGTCTGGCGACACTCCCACGCGCACGAGGAATTGGTAAGTCAGAGCCAGGCAATATGCAAGGAATTCATGGGCGATTATGCCATTTTTAACCGCATCGCCTAATGATATTTTCTGCATTTCGCCTGCTGCCTGCCCTTCCTGTGAAAACAGATTCAGCGCAATATCTGCGATTTCCTTGAATTTCGGATGCGTCTTGTCCCTCGGGTCAATGAATATCTCAGCCTCTGCCTGCGTGAACTCGCGAAGGCGAATAACACCCTGGCGCGGGGAGATTTCATTGCGGTATGCTTTTCCTATCTGCGTGGCGCCAAAAGGCAGGTGGTCGCGGTAGAATTTAAGGAGGCGCGGGAAGTCCACGAACATCCCCTGCGCTGTTTCAGGTCTGAGGTAGCCGGCGCGCTTTCCGCCCGGACCGATTGAGGTTTTGAACATGAGGTTGAACTCATAGACTTTCCCCAATTTTCCGCCGCATTCGGGGCATTTGATATCGTTTTTGCCGATGACTTCGGTCAGTTCATCCGCGCTCAGGGTATCGGGATTGTCCACCACATCCGTGACAAGATGGTCTGCCCTGAAGGCTTCGTTGCACTTCTGGCATTCGGTGAGCGGGTCCGAGAAGCCGCCGACATGACCTGATGCGATAAAGACATCCTCTATTCCGATGGTGGGCGATTCTATTTCGTAATACCCTTCGTTGATGACGAAAATGTCGCGCCAGATGTTCTCAACGCGCCGTTTCAGCATGGCGCCAAGGGGACCGTAATCGTAAAAGCCCGCTGTGCCGCCGTATAACTCAAATGAATTCCAGATAAATCCCCGGCGCTTTGCAAGTTCAAGCACCTGTTCGTATTTGTCAGCCATGTGGTGCTTAATATATGTTTTAGATTATTATACTTTCTTGGATTTGGAGCTTTGCACCTAAAGTCGCTCATGCACCTAAAGTCAAAATAAAGCATCAATTGTTCTAAAAATCTATTCTTGCATTCTACTCATTGAGGTAATGTATAGAATGTTTTCAGCCCCAAAAACTATCAAAGAAGTTACACTGTCGTCTAAACTTTTCTGACCTACGCAACTCCATATAAAATTCATCTTCAGTCATACCCAATTCTATCCTTTTTTTCTCAATTCTTCTTACTTCACTTACAGCATCAAGTATCTCGTTTCCAAGTCTTTCTGCTTCATCTGGGGTAAGATTAACATCAATACTTCGTGACTTATCTCCATCAAGTTCGTTATGAATATGAAGACGCAGCTTACCCAATCGATAATATTTACTAATACCGCCTTTATGCCACATTTTATCACAATCTATATGCTTTTTTCAATCCTTATCTTAATAGATGCGCCCCTTAAATAAATCGTTTTCTTCTGGCATGAGGTTGCACCTAAAGTCTGTTGTCTGCACCTAAAGTCGCTCAAAAATATCACTTTAGGTGAAAAGCTCGGATTTGGTGATCTGGAAAACCACAGAGTTCACAGAGGACACAGAGAAAAAATATAAACCCCTATGCTCTGGTATGAAAACGTGCAAAAACCCAAAGCTGAACACGGATGACACGGATTCGACGGATGTCCACGGATTTTTTTTATCTGTGCCAATCCGTACCATCCGCGTAAATCCGTGTTCTACGCCAACCGTTCGCATTTTTTAGGCTTTTTTCATGTTCATTTATTAACCGCGTATGTTCTTTCAGCTCTGCCTTCGATTATTTCTTGTGAAAGGGAACCGCTTATTTTGGCAAGCCTGCTTCTGACTTCATTAATATCGACTTCTCTCTTTATGTTTTTCTGCATATACTCTATGAGAGGAGATTTTTTGGCTTTGATAACTGCAAGCTGGATTGTTGCTTTTATAATGCCCTGTGGTATGTTCTCAACTACAGTGGTATCAAATTCAGATTTCATATTCTCACTAATATGATGATTCTAATGGCATAAATAGGTTTATTTCTTTCTGGTATTATTCGCTTCATCCTATCGCTCTGGCGCCCCGTCTACATCAGCGGGCTTGTTCCCGCACCTCTGGCGGCGCGCGTGGGTGCGGGGCGCTCGCGTATTGGTGCATGTACGATGATTGACCGTCAGTGTTGGGAGATGTATTATTATGAGAATGGTGTAAATTAAGATAGATTTTTAAGCGTGAGACACATTTTATAGTTTATGAAACCTTTTAGAAGACCTTTCAGAAGACCTATTATAAAACTTGGGCAATGTGCATTATGTGGGAAACCTGTCTCAAAAAGAGTAAGACACAATTTTTTTGGGGATGACCCTATGTGGCGTACTACAAATACAGGAATTTTTCATAAAAGTTGTTGGATATTACATGAAAAGAGTGTTCCAGCAAGAACGGAAACAACAGCGACATTTAAAATACCTACATTTCAATTAGAACATAAAATGGAGAAAGGTGAAATAAAAACGGGAGACGGAACGAAGAAGCAAAAAGAAAGAGATGGAGAAGAGGAAAAAGAAGAAGGCGTTCAATTAGATATTGTCAAGAAGTTTGATAAACGAGAGTGATTAAATGGGTGATGAATTGTTGGCGGCAATATTTGGAGGGATAATTGGTGGTATTCTTGGTTGTGTGGGAACTATGGTGTCATCTTATTGGGGGCCGCGAAAGTTTGATGAATATAAGGAGAATAAAGCTGAAAAGCAACATAATGGTCCGAGAAAAGATTTGCTGAAAAAGTTACTAGAGGACGATAGATTTAACTGGCGACATCTATCCACGTTGGCTCGTGTTACTGGAACTGATGAAGAAGAATGTAGGCGATTGCTGATAGAAATCGGTGCGAGGGGTTCACTCTCAGAGGGAAAAGAAATGTGGGGATTGATAAGTCGTAATCCAATTGTCGAACAGTAGAAATCGTTATTTATAGCCGGAAAATGGTTATGTTTAAACATTTTGGAATTAACTTTCCATTACTGCCAGAATATCCGGCGCCAAAGTATCCATCCGCTTTCCCTTTTTCCCATACCTCAAATAAAATTTCACAAGCGCATCCTCCACTCTCGTCAGCTTCTCGCCCTCGAACTCCCCAAGAGCAATGTTCATTCTTTCAGCCATTTCAGCGGCTTTAATGGACACAGGCACATCTATCTTCCACACTCCTCTTAACTCCCTCAAGAAAATCTGGGATGTAACCTCGCCAATCCCCTTAAATCCCATTAACTTGCTTTTCAGCTCTTCCGTGTTACCCGAATGAGCATAAAGTTCTTCAAGCGAACCGTATTTTTCCCTGAGTTCCCTCATTATATCCAGCAGCTTCGTTGCTGTTGAAAAATCATACCTCACATACCCGCCTTCATCCAGTATCCTCACAAGCTCATCCCAGCCCGCATCCAGTATTTTCTCAGGGCTCAGGACACCATATTTCTCAAAAGTCCTGTATGTTCTCATCGCTATCTTCTCGCTTATCCTTGCCCCGAAAAGGATGGAAGCTAAAAACCACCTGAACCTGCCAGACGGCTTT
>JAHFCV010000128.1 GCA_023249275.1 Candidatus Methanoperedens sp. | reverse complement strand
CACGCGCCGGAATCACGCGTTTTACTCCCAATTCCTTCAGGAACTTAACCCCTTCCACATTATGAATCGTCATCTGGGTGCTGGCATGGACCGGAAGTTCCGGCATCTGCTCCCGCAGTAGCCGAAGGATGCCCATGTCCTGCACAATAACAGCATCAGCGCCACAATTGCAGATGAATTGCAGATAATCACATGCTTCATCAAGCTCGGAATCCTTGATGAGCGTGTTAACGGTCACATATGCCCTGGCGCCCCTTACATGCGCATAATCGATAGCCCATTCAAGTTCCTCGCGCGTGAAGTTGGAAGCATACTGCCGCGCGCTGAAGAGCTTTCCCCCGAAATATACAGCGTCGGCTCCATTCTCGATGGCTGCTATAAGGGCTTCCTTGCTGCCGACCGGAGCCAGAAGTTCGGGTTTGTGCATGTGGATTATAATAATGGGCGGGGTTTAAAAAGTTACGTGCGCCAAAAAAGTTCTTACTTCTTCCCCTTTCCCCCGTTCACCTTAAACAACTCAGCCACTGTATCCAGGAACCGCTCATCGTCATGCTCCGCTGCATTCCGCAATATTTTCGTGGGCTCTGCAAGAATCTGGTTGGCAAAAGAATGCGTCATGTCATCCAGCACCTCGCGCTCGATATCCCCTATGGTATGGCGCGCCATGAGTTTATTTATCGCCTCTTCGCGCTCCCTTTCCCGTATCTGTTCGACCATTGAATAAAGAGCCGAGATAATATTATCCGCCTGCTGGCGTTTATATTGCTTATTGAGAAGTACGAGTTCTTCTTCGATTATCAACTCAGCTTTTTTGGCTTCATCCCTTCGTTTCTCAAGGTTGGTTTCACTGATGCTTTTCAGGTTGTCGATATTATAAAGAGTGACACCAGTTATCTCTCCAACACTGCTTTCGACATTCCGCGGGTTCCCGATATCGATGAGCATGAGTTCCTGTTTCCCCTCATCCATTATGCGGGATACAATCTCGTGGGTCAAAACAAAATGCGGCGCTTTTGTTGCGCTTATTACCACATCCGACATGGGGATGTATTTTTCCATCAACTCATACCTGACAGCCATGCCATTTAATTCGCAAGCCAGAGCCGCTGCCTTATCAAAAGTCCTGTTCGCCACGTAAATAGCCTTTATATTTTTATTAGCAAGCGCTTTCGCCACAAGCGTCCCCATCTCGCCCGCGCCGATTACCATCACGGTCTTTCCCTCCAACCCCCCGAGGTTTTTCTCCGCAAGCTCCACGGCGGCAGAGCCGATGGAAACCGAACCTTTGTTAATCCCTGTCTCGGTCCTGATGCGCTTTCCCACCTGTATCGCCTTATTGAACGCGGTATCCAGCGTCTTTCCAACCGCATGCGCTTTCTTTGCCATTGCGAATAATTCCTTCACCTGTCCGAGAATCTGGTCTTCCCCCACTATCATGGACTCCAAGCCGGAAGTGAGTCGCAGGAGATGGCGCAATGATTCCTCATGGTCAAGAAAATCAATAATCCGCGATGAAACCTTCATGTGCTTTGCAAATTCAAGAAGCACCTTGCTCCCTTTTGGCGAGACGACATAAACCTCAACACGGTTGCAGGTTTTAAGGACAGCGCACTCCTCAACGAGTTCATGCGATTTGAGACGCACCAGAAGCTGGTCGATGCCTCCATGCCATGCGCTCTCCATTTCATCTATGGTAGCCTTGGTATGCGTTATTAGCATGCTTGATATTTCAGTCATTTTTCCTTGCCTATATGGTTAGAAGCTATCTTATATGCTTTTTCATATGATTCTTTAAATGCCGCCCACACCTCATCATCATTGATGACATTCCAGAGAATCTCTTTGCGTTTTGTCTGGTCTTTTATATTTGATTTTAGTACTTCGCGAAGCTCGGTTTGAAGCTTTGCCATCTGTGCAAACTCGGGTGTTATGAGATTCTCGATTCTTTCACGGATGTATCTTGAAAGAGCAGGGCTTTTTCCTCCCGTGGATATCCCGATTACAATATCCCCCCGCTCTATGACCGATGGCACAATAATATCTCCACGGGCATCGACACGGTTTACGAATTTCCCATTCCGTGCAGCGAGCTTTTCTATCTTTTCATTCAATCCGGGATCGTTCGTAGCCGGAATAACGATAAACGCATTTTTCAGGAATTTTGACGCCTCTTTTTCGGTAATATCTTTTACCCGGATTAAAACAAGTTTTCCTTTATCAGACAATTGGTTTAACAGGGTGGTGAATTCCCTGCTTATAACTGTTACTTTTGCATGGTCACAAAAAAGCGCGGCTTTACGCTCGCCCACCTCCCCGCCGCCAAAAATAATAACCTCTTTTTCCGCCAGATTAAGCATCAGAGGCAAAAAATCTTTCATAGCCTCACGCCGGTTTTCTTAAATTCCCTTTCGCTGAAAAGTATGCTGTAGTCATTGATGCCTGTCGCAATGGAAATCTCCTTTACTATTCTCTCACATTCCTCCCGCGAGTATGCATGTATCATGGTAAAAAGGTTATATTTCCAGTCAGGGTAGCGAGGACGTTCATAACAATGCGTGACTTCAGGGAAACCCGCCATGATGGCGCCCACCTCTTCCACCTTTTCATCGGGGACGTTCCACGTACACATGGCATTTGCTGTTATTCCGATAGCCCTGTGCCCGATAGATGCACCAAAACGCCTGATTACCCCTTCTTTTATAAGGTTGTTCAGCCTCGTTAAGACATCATCTTCCCTGAGCCCAAGCTCCGCTGCGATGTGTTTGAAGGGTTCCGGGGCTACAGGTATGCCGTCCTGGGTAGATTTCAATAACAGTATATCAATCTGGTCCATATTTATCCGAAATATTTATCTAATTGATGTGCATAGGTATAAATTGTAATGCTAAAAAACGTTATAGAAATCATAAATGAAACTATAGTTTTACCTGTGGCTATATTGACGTTCTTTTTATTGATATATATAGTGTTCTATCTTTGGAAAACAGATGCCGATGTGATCCGGTCAAGAATTTTCTTAAAATACCGTGAATTTAAAAAAGCTTTTTTATTGCTTGCAGTATTCGCTTTTGTATTAATTTTTCACGTATCGCTAATATATATTCCGCGTTTTTTTTCATATTATTCTCCTTTAATATATGATATGCAGCGCATATTTGGATTAATTCTTGTCCTGATTATGATTACTTTTGTGTACTTTATTTTTAGAAGTATGACTAATAATATAAAACATCAACAAAACGGGCAGTAGCGCTATCTCCTTAAATTGATGTTGATTGTCTTCCAGTCATTTCCAACCCCGTGCAGTGTCCCGATCGAACCTGTAATCATCCCGCAAAGAATTTTCCTTACAAAATCATTCATGGGGAGCTTTTTCCCGTCAATCTCTAAAACAATATCTACATCTTCCATAAAATTCCTCGATGCATATATGCAAAGTACTCATATTAGTTTTACGGTTTTACCTTATTTAAAGAAAAATTATACTTGTTTAGTGCTTGCATGAGGCATTTATCACGAATTTCACGAATTTACGAATGACACAAATACGCACATGTTGGTTTACGATGCGTACGTGCTCAACGCGTGGTGAGCCAGAGTTGATGAGAATCCCTGTGGATAACGATATCATCAATAATACATTCACCTCCTGATATTCGTGTGATTTGTTTATTCGTGCCATTCGTGATTTTCATCATGTGGGGGCTAAACAAATACGAAAGATTTTATCCATAAGAAGAATAATTGAACCCAATTATGCAGGAATACAAACTCAGAATCCATGACATGCAAAAAGAAGAAAGACCCCGTGAGAGACTTATAAAGAGCGGAGCCACTGCATTAAGCGATTCAGAACTCCTTGCGATAATCCTGAGGACAGGTTCAAGGCAGGAAAATGTAATAACCCTGTGCCAGAGGTTATTAAAGGAATATAACCTTAAACAGTTATCACAGATAAATCTCAATCAGTTGATGAAGATACACGGGATAAAAGAGAGTAAAGCTTCTCAGATAGCAGCATGTTTTGAGATAGCGCGCCGGCTTGAATCTTTCAATGGAAGTGAAAAGCCAAAAATTAATTCTCCTGAAGACGTTTACAGGCTGATATACCCCAGGATGAGAGAGCAGAAAAAAGAAATGTTTATTGAACTGTGCCTTGACACCAAAAACCAGGTTATTAAAGAGGAAACAATATCAATAGGCTCCTTGAATGCCAATATCGTTCATCCGAGGGAAGTTTTTAAGATGGCTTTAGCAGAATCCGCAGCGCACATAATCGTCGCGCACAATCATCCTTCTGGCGACCCAACGCCAAGCAGGGAGGATATCGAGATAACAAAGAAACTTGTAGAAACCGGAAGCATAATGGGAATAACTGTCCTTGACCATGTCATTATCGGTGATGGGCGGCATTTTAGCATGAAAGAGGCAGGACATATCTGAGTGAGGTTTATGTCATATTCTGCGCTCATCCTTGCCGGGGGTAGGGGCAGCCGCATGGGTTACCAGGAAAAAGCCCTTATGGATATTAATGGTAAACCCCTGATAGCACACGTTATCGAAAGACTCGAGAAAGTCGTAGATAACATCATAATATCGGTGCGTGATAAAGAACAGGGTGAATTGCTGGATTTGCATGTGCCGGGATATCGATTTGCCTGTGATAAATATAATAACATAGGACCTATTTCAGGCATCCTTTCAGGACTTTCACTGTCCGCCGATGAATATTGTTTTGCTGCTGCCTGCGATATGCCTTTTATAAACCAAGACGTGGTGAAGATGCTCTTTAAAGAAAGTGAACATCATGATGCTGCCATCCCGCGTCATGATGACGGGTTTCTTGAGCCCCTGCATGCTGTTTACAGATGCAAACCCATAATAAGGGAGACAAAAAAAGCCATTGATGCGGGTGAAACCATACTTCTTGCTCCTATTTTCAAATTGAATGTTAAATATGTCGGAATAGACGAGATTAAGAAGATAGACCCCATGCTAAGAACGTTTATGAATATAAATACTTACGAGGATATGCAATTATTGTCCAATACAATTTAATATGTACACAAAGCACTACCAGGCAAGAGAATTAATTGGCGATACATCGCAAGAAATAACCTATTCGGTAGCGGTTGAGGACACTATCGAGCTGTTTGTAAACAAGCTCCACATGGCTGCAATCTTGGCAACTCCTGAAATGCTAAAAGAGCTGGCTCTTGGTTATCTCATCTGCGAAGGGATTGTGAAATCCCAAAACGAGATTAAGGAGTTTTACATAGACGGGAAAACTATACACATCAAGATAGAACCTACTGAACATCTTGAACTCTGGCGGGAATTGCGTTCATCAGGCTGTGTGGGTGTGAGGTGGGATGAAAATGAAGCAATCTCAGTCATGTCAGACGCGATATTCAGTCAGGATGCCCTTAAAAAAAGCCTGGTGTTTTTAGAATCCGACGTATATAAGAACACGCGTGGAACGCATGCAGCATGCCTTGTAAATAACGATGGCAAATGCGTGGTAAAGGCAATCGACATTGGAAGACATAATGCTTTCGATAAGGTTGTGGGCAGAGCTATTCTTGATGGTATTGATGTTAGCAGGCATTTCCTGCTATCCACAGGACGCCAGTCGGCAGGCATGGTGCAAAAAGCCGCCCGCTCCGGCATTCCTCTTGTCGCTACGAAGACTGCGCCGTTAAATACCGGTATTGATGCTGCGCAACGTGCCGGGGTTTGCCTTGTATGCTTTGTATCACATGACAAAATATCGGTATTCACGCATCCTGAGAGGCTTAAGTAATGCCTCCTGTTATTTGCATTGTGGGAAAAAACAAAACCCAAAAAACAAGATTAATGGAAGCGCTGATAAAAGAACTAAAAACCCGGAATCTTCGTGTTGGTGCTTTAAAATACCATAAACACGGCGATTTTGAAGTGGATATTGAGGGCAAGGATACCTGGAAATACGCAAAGGCGGGTGCGGATACGGTTGCGATTTCTTCTTCTGTGAAGTTTGCAGTGATTAAAAGAGTCAAAGACGAGATGGGTATTGATGATATCTGCGATAAATTTTTTATGGGTGTGGATATTGTGCTTGCAGACGGGTTCACGCTGTCTGACAAGCCCCGAATCGTTGTTGCAGATAGTGAGGATGATATTGAGCTATTTAAAAACGGATGCGAGGTTGTGGCTGTCGCGGGTAAAGCTGGATTGAGGATTAACGATATTGAAAAAATAGTAAAAAAGGTGCTTGGATTTTTTAATGCGGGGGAAGGAAGCCGCAATACAAGTTCAACGTTACATGGATAATCGTAATAATCGAACAATAATATCTTTTACCGATTTTTTATCCATTCGGTTATATTGAGAAAATCCAACGAACTCAAAAAATCGCTTTTCTAATTTGATAGAGATCTCGAAACCCACGACAAAAATAACAAAAATATTGCATCAAAAATTTAGAAATGGAAATTAAGTCAAATGGCTAATTGGATTTCTTCCACCAGAATCTCGCCCGCCATCAGCTTCGGGAGGAGGGCATCGCGGATTCCAAATAAAGGTCAAACGTTGCGACAGCACACCCAACCGCAGCAGAGCTGCGGGGCATGATTGTGCTGTCGCTTTGTAGTTTCGTTTTCATTTAAAATCCAAAAGTTTCATTTGGCTATAAGCT
>JAHFCV010000007.1:25751-29018 GCA_023249275.1 Candidatus Methanoperedens sp. | reverse complement strand
TAATGATGTCAATCCGAGGATTTCGAGTGTTGTGCTGAGTTTTAGAAGCTCAACCCTTATTTTTGCCGGATCCTGTAAATAAAAACCAATAGAAGTAGTTCCATCCACCACCGCTCTTTTGGCATCGATGTCATCCTGTATCGCTATAATCTGGTCCATCATGGAACGCATATCGAACGGTCTGACATCCACATATTTTTCGTGCGAAGGTATGCCGATTTTAGTGGAACACGCATCTACTATCGCAAGTTTGCCTTCTTCCTCCAGAGCCTCAAAATCCCATCCGAATTTTTTAACATTTTCCCTTATTTGTTCAGGACGCTCTTCAGTCGCTATATAAACACCATTTTCTCCGAATTTTGTTATGCCATTGTAAATATATTGAAGCCCAAATATGGTTTTTCCTGCACCTGCAACCCCGGACAAAAGATATGTTCTGTTTCTTAAAAGTCCTCCACCGCACAATTCGTCGAACCCTTCGATTCCAGTAGGAACTCGCTTTGAGTCATTATTTCCAGTTTTAATATGCTTTTTGTCAGCCATTAAGATTCAACCCATATTATACTAATATACATACATACTAATCTTTTTACTATATATTATTTATGTCATCATCTTTCTAATCATTATGATGCAAATTGACCTGTTAATATTGTTGAGTTGAGTATTTACAAAAAATATATGTCAGTGTAATACCTTTTCGATGCGGTGGAACTATATGGTGCTTCCTGACAAATTCAAATGCGTTATAACCAACTGGGACTATATCTACGACCTGTGCAGGCATGTTGCAAACGATGTTAAAAAATCCGGCTATAAACCGGATACGATAATCGCGCTGGCACGCGGCGGCTGGTTTGCCGGCAGGGTGCTTTGCGATTTCCTCGGGCTTAATGACCTGACCAGCCTTAAAATAGAACATTACGTGGGCACTGCAACTGCTGGCAGCGGACCTGCAATCAGATACCCTCTTGCCAACAATGCCGTGGCAGGAAAGAAAGTATTAATCGTGGATGATATTACGGATACGGGTAAAAGCATCGTACATGCCAGGGAATATGTCAGCAAACAGAACCCGAAAGAGGTGAGAACAGCAGTCCTCCAGTATCTATACACGTCTGAAATCAAGCCTGATTATTGCGGTGAAGTTGTGGAGGAATGGGGCTGGATTGTATATCCATGGAATTTCATCGAGGACATGATAGATATCATCTCACGCCTTATGGCAAAGGAAAAACTCAATGAGTGGAATATCGAAAAAATAAGGTCAGGACTGTTAAAATATCATAATATCGACCCAATAAGCTTTGAGATAGCACAGCCTGACCGCATGGAAGAAATACTTGACGAGATGGTAAGAAGGGGAATGCTCAAGGCAAAGAGCGTTTCAGGGAAGAAAACCTTGACATATGAAGGTGCATAATTATGCAGGCAGATATTGCAATAATCGGCGGCAGCGGAGTTTATGATGCCTCCATGCTGGATAACGTACAGGAAGTAGAGATAGATACGCCTTTCGGGAAGCCGTCGGACGCTATTACCATAGGATCATTTGGCGAGACCAGTGTTGCATTCCTGCCCAGGCACGGCAAAGGACACCGGATTTCACCCGGCAAACTAAATTCACGGGCGAATATTCTTGCCCTGAAAAAACTCGGCGTGAAACGGATTATCTCCGCATCCGCAGTGGGCAGCCTGAAACTTGAACACAAGCCTCTCGATATTGTGATTCCTGACCAGATTTTTGACAGGACAAGGATGCGTGAAAGTACGTTCTTTGATGACGGGCTCGTCGTCCATATCGGTTTTGCCGACCCCTTCTGTCCTGAGATGTCGTCATTGCTTGCGGATATTACCAGCGACCTGGGGTATTCTGTCCACAGGAATGGAACCTACGTCTGCATGGAAGGACCGCAGTTTTCCACCCGGGCGGAATCAAAGGTTTACCAGAACCTGGGATTTGACATAATCGGAATGACCGCGCTTCCCGAAGCGAAACTTGCGCGTGAAGCCGAGATATGCTACAGCATGATAGCGACCGTAACGGATTACGATGTCTGGCATCAAGAGGATGTTAATATCGAAACAGTAATCGCCAATGCCATGAAAAACGAGGAAGCTGTTCGCAACATCATTAAAGAGGCGATACCGCGGATTTCACTTGAGCGGGATTGCATCTGTTCCAATGCTTTAGCCGGGGCAATAATAACCTCGCCTGAGAAGATTCCAGTGGAGGCGAGAAGGAAACTGAATGACCTGATAGGGAAATATTTATAATTTCAATTCCTGGATTTAAATGCTGCAAATCCTGTGGGTCTCTTTTTTTTAGTTCAAAATGGTTATATGCTTTCAGGTAGATGAATGAAATGATGGCTGTGGTTAAAGAGGCTAAGGAAAATGCAAATATTTTCACCGATGCGCGAGACATAACCATGGTGGAGCTGGGGCGTGATGAGGTAACTGTTTCCCTGACGCCGGGTAAAATTATTTTATGGTTTGGCAGGCAGGTAAACGAATCATTAATACAGCAGGTGGTTTTTGGTATATCGGGTATAGATTCGTCTTTAAATCATGAACAGGAAGTAATATGTGATTTTAATACCATTTCCGAGTATGAGAATATGGGCTATGTATTGACTTCGTATGCAAAAGCGAAAGGGGGATACAGGGTGATATTCAATGTTCCGTTTTCGAAGAAATACGCGCTTGCTCATTTTGTAAAATCTATTGTCAAGCAGCTTCGGGAGAAAGATGTAAGAAAAACCCTCCACTGGGACGGGAGCATTGACCGGATGATTCTGATATATAACGAGTTGAAAAAGCTTGACGGCTGGGAACTAAAAAATATTGAGTATAAGGGCGAAGAAGAAAAGGTGACTTAAGTGAAAAATTTTAAGAAAATTTTATCAAAAGAAGGGGTATGCTGCTGCATACCCCTATACCGCATAAAGCGAGGTGTCGCTTTGTGAATAAAGAAAATGAATGTGAGGCTACTATTGTATCGATGAACCTTATTGCAGACCATATAAAAAAAGCCGCATCAAAGCTGGATAAAGGCTCTGTTACATCTCTCGTAAACGGCATATTGGGTTCACAAAGAATATTCATGATGGGGGCGGGCAGGTCGGGGCTTGCTGCAAAGGCCTTTGCCATGAGGCTGATGCACATGGGATTTAATGTTTACGTGGTGGGTGAAACAACAACTCCAGCGGTACAATCAGAAGACCTCGTAATTGCCGTATCAGGTTCAGGTGAGACGCCATCCAT
>JAHFCV010000007.1:18846-25723 GCA_023249275.1 Candidatus Methanoperedens sp. | reverse complement strand
AAAGATAGGCTCAAAACTGGCAGTCGTTACCTCAAATAAGGATTCCACGCTTGGAAGTATTTCAGATATTGCCGTTATAGTCCCGGGAAGACCAAAGGAAGATGTTATTTATGAAGATTATCACGAACGGAGAATGGTGGGATATCCCCAGTTAGCGCCTCTTGGGACTATTTTTGAGATTACAGCGCTGGTTTTTCTTGATGCTGTTATTTCAGAATTGATGGTCAGGACTGGAGCCAGTGAAGCGGAGTTGAAGAAAAGGCATACGGTGTTTGAGTAATCATGTTCTCGGAAAGGGTAAAGAGTATCGATATCTCAGGAATCAGAAAGATGTTTGAGGGCGCATGCCCAAACGCCATCAATCTTGGGCTGGGTCAGCCTGATTTCGACACGCCTGAGCATATTAAAAAAGCAGCCATCGATGCTATCAATAAAGGCTTTACCGGTTATACCGCGAATCTCGGGATTCCGGAGCTGCGGGAAGCCCTGTGCAGGAAGTTTGAGAGGGATAATAATTTTAAAGTTGCATCTGATGAGGTAATAGTAACATCCGGAGCCTCAGAGGCGCTTCACCTCGCGCTGCAAGCCCTGGTAGATAAGGGCGACGAGGTTCTAATCCCTGACCCGGGATTTGTATCTTACTCGGCTCTGGCAAAGATGGCTGGAGGGAAGGTTGCTGGCGTCCCTCTTGGCGAAGAGCTGACCTTGGCTCCCGATGCTGTGAATGAGCGCATCACATCCAGAACCCGTGTGCTTGTTATTAATTCGCCTTCGAATCCAACCGGAACCGTCCAGACAAAGCAGGAGATAAAGGCGCTGGCAGAGATTGCAGAGGACAATAATATTACGATAATATCGGATGAGGTCTATGAACATTTCATCTACCAAGGCGAGCACGTTAGCCCGGCGCAGTTCACGGATAATGTTATTACCATCAACGCAGTCTCCAAAACGTATGCCATGACTGGGTGGCGCATAGGCTATGCAGCAGCGCGGAAGGAATATATCGAGCAGATGCTGAAAGTGCACCAGTATATCCAGGCTTGCGCCTGCTCGATAGCCCAGAAGGCGGCGCTGGCTGCGATTGAGGGACCGCAGGAGTGCGTGACCGGGATGCGCGAGAGTTTCAGGGCGCGAAGAGATATCTTGATGGATGGATTTGCATCGATGGGGATCAAATGCGTCAAGCCACAGGGGGCGTTCTATGCATTCCCCGAGGTCGAGGATGAAGATGCGGCGCAGAAATTACTGAAGAGCGGGGTTATTGTTGTCCCGGGCACGGCTTTTGGAGAGCATGGGAAAGGACATATAAGGATTTCGTATGCGACTTCGGAGGCGAATTTGAAGAGGGCGCTTGGGATAATGGAGACGGTTTTGACGTAAGATGGTGAAATATGGCTCCAAAATCTTTTGCCAATGACGATGCCGGCGGCGGCATGACGGTAGCCGACGCGGTCATAACCTCCCTCAAAGTAGCCGTACTCACCGGCGTTTTTTACGTGGGAGGATACTTTGTTTCTGCGGTTCTGTACGAAGCAGGTATCCGTGGTTTGCTTAGATTTTTTGTATACAACGTGCCAGTATTCCCAAACTCTCGCCTATACGACCTCAATCTATGGATGATAGAGGATATGGCTCGCACTGTTTTATATCTGTGTGCCATTTTTATTCCTATTGCCCTGTACAGGAAAATAAAAAAATAGTAAATAACTTTTTTTTCGTTAACTCCAACTAACGCATTATTAAAATTTACGTTAATTATCATTTCTCTATTAAATGAGGCGCATGGTGAAACCTGTAAATGAGGATGTCGGGGAAAGCGGATGATAGGGTGGTCTAAATAAACGAAAAATTGATATGATATCAAAATGATATAACACTATGATGGCAGAAACCCAGGTGATATTCAGGTTAGATAAAAAAATCCTTAAAGAGCTTGATGAAAGTTTGAAGCTTTCAGGATTCAAGACAAGAAATGAGTGGCTCAGGGCAACTATCAGGGATTTTCTGGCTGATGTAGAGCGGAAAAGAGTTCTTCAGAAGCTTAAGAAGCTTGAAATTAAAGGGTTTGAGGATAGAGACTTCGCAGCGATGGTTGATAAATGGCGAACTGAGAAGAATAAATGATAATTATTGATACAAATGTTTTGCTTTCTTTTCTTCTCACGGATGGCATAACGCGCCGAATCATTGCTGGAAACTCCGATGTTTTTATTTCTCCTGTCCACTGTTTTGAAGAACTATGGGAGCATAGGAATCGCTGGAATGAGAACAAGCTTCAGGATAGTGAGTTGCTTGAAATTGTTAACGATGTAAAGAGGCTGTTCGTGATGCCTGTCCCTCGTGGGGTTTATAAGCCGCATTTATCCGAAGCAGAGAAACTTACTGATGATAAGGATGACGCGCCTATTGTCGCGCTTGCTTTATCGGTTGATAATGAGGGAATCTGGACACACAATACAAAACATTTCAGGCAGGAAATATTTGGAGAGCGCATCAAAGTGCTTTCGACTAAGGATGTTATCGAGTTGTATCAATTGAAATAATCATGTGGTATCGGTGGAGACATTTGTATTCTTGACGATTTAAGGCGCCACAGATTTATCACTTTGTAATTATTAAATTCTCGGCGCCAATAGGTTACCCGTGCAACCACTGACGATGAAAAATCACAAACCGCAGACGAAGGCGCCCCGAGTCGCGCTTCTGGAGGGCGCATTCACGCATGGCTTAGCCAGAAGTGTCAAGGTAAAGTGATGCTGATGCCTTCTGCTGCCTTCGCTTTGCGCTCTTTGCGTCGTGGTAAGAAAAAATAAACAACTAACTCGTACGAACTGATACGAACTCACGGCGCTGGAGTTCGTACGAGTTCGTATTAGTTCGCTGTTAATGTTGTGTCTGTTTTCATCGCCATCTACGAACAAAAGTTCATGGCTGACTTTGCGGTGTAAAGCGCCACATATTTATCACTATTTAAATATTAATATTCGGCGCCGATGTGTTCCACATGCAACCGTGATTTCATAGATATTTGCTGAACTCATCCGGATCGACTTTTGCAAGTTTTAGAATACCCCGAAGCGTTCCTATTTTTAATTCTCCGTGCATGGGTACGACCGTACCGATTTTCCCTTCCGGCGTCATTTTTGAAAGTCTGACATGGCTTCCAGAGCTACCGCTTATTTGGAATCCAAACTTGTTGCAGAGAACCTTAACTGCAATTTTCCCTGATACTTCCCTAAGCTTCGGCAACTGGAGCCACCTCAAAAGTGGTTATGATGGGTTTCGCCTTCGTCTCCAGTGGGAACTCTTCTAAATATAACTCGGTGGCTTCTTTGAGACTATCGACCGCTTCTTCTATCGTAATCCCCTGACTGAATGTCCCTACCTCAGGGCACTCTGCTACATACGTATCGTCTTCTTTATGCAATACAGCAGTGAGTATCTTCGCGTTTGCCATATTGTATAGGTAGTTTTTCTATTACTTAAATATTCCATCTCAAAAGTCGGATTTTTATGGAACAACTTCGCGCCCGTCGCAAAGTAATGCGTGCATATTTATCGCACCTGAGTCATCAAAAATGGGTTTTAGGTACAAAACTGTTCAAGGATTAAACAACCCGATCGTCTTCCCCAGCACATCAATAAACTTCCGTGCCTCTTCCTCGGTATTATACAAATAAAGCGAAGCCCGCACCGCAGCCTCGCACTTTCGGTAGTTGAACCACGAATGCACGCAGAATGCGCCCGAGCGCACCTCGATGTTCTCGGTCTCATCAAGCACAAGCGCGATATCATGGGCGTCGCCGCCCTTTAGCATCTCGACGGTGAACGAGATGATGCCGCCCCGCAGATGCGGCTCCTCCGGGCCTATGATTTTCAGCCCATGCATGTCCTTTATCCCCTCGGTAATAATCGTATTCAGCCTCTTTTCATGCTCCTCGATATTGGACAGCCCGATATTATTCAGGTAATCCACAGCCGCGCCAGAGCCTATGATGCCTGCATAGTTCTGAAGCCCTGCCTCGAATTTCTCAGGCGGCGGCAGGAATTTTGCACCATCGTAGGTGGTATCGCTTACCGTATCCCCGCCCACGATGAAAGGCGCAAGCTCTTCGAGCAGGTGATGTTTCCCATACAGCACGCCCATGCCAGTCGGACCCACCATCTTATGCACCGAGAGCGCAAAGAAATCCACATCAAGCGCCTTCACATCCACGGGTTTGTGGGGCGCGCTCTGGGCGCCGTCCAGCATTACAAGCGCGCCGTGCTCGTGGGAGATTTTGATAATCTCCTTTGCAGGTATGGTATAGCCGTCGAGGTTGGAGGTGTGAACCATGCTCACGAGGCGCACGTTCTTGTTTTTGCTGATTATTTCTTCAAATCCGGAAAGATCAAATGTGTTGTCGGGATTTGAATAAACAACCACGTGCTTTATCCCGCGCTTGTGAGCCTGCACCTGCCATGGTATGAGGTTTGAATTATGTTCCCTGTCTGTGGTTAGGACTATATCGCCTTTTTTGAACTCAAGGGAATTGGCAACGAGGTTCAGCCCTTCGGTTGTATTCCGCGTAAAGATAATCTCTTCGGGGCATGATGCGCCCAGGAACTTCTGGAACTTCTCCCGCGCCTCTGTTACTTTCTCGTCCACCATTTTTGCCATCTTGTGAATAGAGCGCCCGCCGCATACGGGATATTCATTATAGTATTCGTTCATGGCATCCATGACCTGCTTCGGCTTCAGGGTCATGCATGCGTTGTCGAAATAAATCGGGTACTTGCCGTTCCATTTCTTCCAGAGCGCAGGGAAGTCAGGGCGGATTTTCCGGGTATCCATGATAATTACAGAAGTAGTTGAAATGGGATATAAATTTTGGTAGTCAATTGTTTTTATTTTTAAAAGAATTCAAAAAAATTTTATAAGAAAGTTTATATAGAAGTTTAACATCTCTTTAATGAAGGGAAAAACGGGTTAATCGGGAGGTTATATGCCTTATATAGCAAAGATTAGAATAGTTGACCCTGATGTCATTGATAGGGTAAGAGTGGAGAAAAAGAAATCAGCAGATAATTCAACTATGCAACAATGGAATTTGGGAAATTTCCAGTCCACTGAGGATATTGATTTGGAGAACGGAAAAATTTACCTGAAACTCACGCCGTATATAGACCCGCTGCCTGTATGGTTCAAGGTGTTTAATAACGGGGATAAGAAACTTATTGCTAAATGCGTACTCAGTGAGCTGCAGCAAGAAGGTGGAAAACAGTTCAAGGATTTGGGGATAATTGAGAGAAACAAAACCCTCTATGTACCAGCATGTCTGGGACTGGAGTACCGGGTCCTTCGGTTCTGGCTCGGTTCGCTTGATGTGAGAAAAATCAACGCTGTGCCTATTGACCACTGGAAAGAGCTTGTAAAAGAGAATATAATAACGGTAAAAGGATTGGCAGATGCCAACCGCACAACAATCAATAGGATTTTTAGAACAGATGCGGATGCCGTGCTGAAATCTGCTAAAACACTTTGTGATGCATCTATCCCAAAAGAATTTACAGTCCTTGAAAACCGCTATCTTGCCACAGTAGTGAAATGGAGCTTTGGCAGGCTGGCGCAGGAAGCGGATGTATCGGATGAAGAAGCACGGAAGTTGTTGGATTTGCTGAAATACATAAATCAGGCTCTTGTCCCTTATGTTTTTGAAACACTGATGGTCAGGGACTTAATGGAGGTGTGAATATGGTTAATGAGGGTGTTTTTGCAAAACTGACAATAATAGACCCCGATGTTGCAGTACGCATAGATGGGATTAATGTTAGAAAAATGAGGTGTTCAGATAATAAAGAGGTAAAAAGATGGCGCCTTGAGAATTACCAGTCAACCGAGGAGGTTGACCTTGAGGACGGCGACTATTATTTAAGTGCCACTCCGTACTGGAGACAGATTGACCCGCTTCCAGTCTGGTACAGTGTGAAGAACACAGGCACTGTAAAACTTTTAATTAAATGTATCCTGTCCGAAGGAGGGCTGGCTTTCAAAAACGTGACAACCCTGAAAAGCGGTAGTGAGATGAATATCGCAGGCTGCTACAGGCTGGAGTATAAGATAGGCGACTACTCTCTCAGGAATCTGAGCGTGCTTTACATAAACGGTCTGGGCAGGCAGAACATGCTAAAGCTGGTGAATGCAGGTATAATGGAAATAAAAGACCTTGCAGGTAAAGAAGCATACCTGCTTTCTGAGAAAACCGGAATCAGGATTACCAAGCTTGCCGAGTTCATAAGAAAAGCAGAAATAGCATGCGATATCGCCATCTCCGGGGAGTTTGGAATTATCGGAGAGGAGCGGGTTGACAACGTCATTGCTACAAAAGTCGGCGATATAATGAGAAAAACAGGGAAATCCAGAGAAGAAGTTGAGGAGATGATGGATGCTCTCGGAAATCTGGCAGTTGCCATAGATGGGAATTACTTGAGAAAATTGCAGCTTGAGGATTTGTTTGAATAAGGAGGAACTATGATTATTTACGGGTTTTGAAGATCTTTCAAAACCAATCAATAGTTTTGTATCTCCATAAAAAATATATTAAACCAGTTTATTGTTACGTCTGCCACAACGCCAAATTCATATATCCATAAACTAATTATAACAGGGATTATTATGGCAAACGTATCAATCATAGGCAGCGAAAAATCAGGCAGGACAAGCCTTGCAGGGAATCTTGGGAAGAAGGGTACAGAGTCGGACATCACTCTTTATAATTTCGTAAAAGGGGACAGGATATATTCCTTCGTGGACGCGAACGGGTATCCCACATCATTAAAATCACTTATCCAGACAATAAACCTCTCGGATATCGCGCTTGTCTGCGTCCCGTCG
>JAHFCV010000007.1:0-18836 GCA_023249275.1 Candidatus Methanoperedens sp. | reverse complement strand
CATTGTCGCACTTGATTTGCTGGGGAACAAACGCGGGCTGTTCGTCATAACCATGTCCGACAAATCAAATCCGGCTGCAATATCCGAATTAATCGAAAAGATAAAAGCCATCACGAAAGGCACAAATCTTGAGAAATGGGAATCCATTGCAGTTTCCACAACCACATTCGAAGGACTGGAAACCCTCAAGGAGAAGCTCTTTGCACTCGGGGAAGAGGCAAGGGCTGCAAATGCCCTGAAGAACGACCTGCCCCAGCGCGTCATGGTGGATCATTTCTTTAATGTCACAGGCATGGGATGCGTGGTGCTTGGAGTTGTGACACAGGGAACGCTCAAAGTACATGACAGCCTGACCACTTTCCCGATTAACATACCCACGGAGGTACGCTCAATCCAGAGCAATGACGTGGACATGAAAACCGCGCCTGCGGGCACGCGCGTGGGGCTTGCGCTAAAAGGAATACAGTCAAAAGACTTCGACAGGGGGTACATAATTTCACAGAAAGAAGAGGTAGCAATGAAATTCAACATGATATGTCACCTCACGAAATTCACACCCGGACTTGGTGTTGGCGACGCTGTTCACTTGTTCGCAGGGCTTCAGGACATGCCGGCGACCATCAGCAGTATGGCAATAGGCGGAAAGGATGTGACTCAGGCGCCACCGGGTTCTGATTGCACTGTTGCTCTCACAACCCAGAAAAATATCTCGTACAGTAAAAACGACCGTTTGCTGATTGCCCAGCTCAACAATCCAAAACAGAGGCTGGTTGCAGGCTGTGAGGTAGTGTAGGATTCGACATATTTAAATGGTTGAAAAGAAAATTAGAATCCGGAGTTTATAACCAAATGGCAGAAAATAAAATGGGGAATCCATATTTCACGAAACTGATTGAAACCATTAGCTCTGCGGTTTCATCCAGTAAACAGACACTGGTTTTGGGCTTTTCCAGTTCATTGAACGGAGGCGCAGCTTATGGGTACATCGTATCGCTTGATTATCATTATTTTACTCCTGCGCTTGGCGTTATCGCAGGTCTGATAGGGGGTATGGGCATTGCTGCAAGAGACATATTATCTGATAAAGAAAAAAATTATGAAGAAATACCATTAAAAGATATTGCTATTAACGTTTTATTTGGCGTTATAGCCTTGTTTTTAGGATACCTTCTTGTTTACTACTTTGTAAAGCTTCCCTCCCCGAGTCTTCATGGCACTACTTTTTCCCTTCCTGCTGAACAGGGAACGATTGCCGAATTCCTTAAAGCAACAATGAGGATAGAAGATATTATTGGAACAATTCTCGGTTCAATCAGTGCCCTGGCGCTCCCGATACTATTTAAGGAAAAGATCAGGGCTTTAATGAAATCCTTAAAAATCAGCCCGTTTTACTCAGCTTCAAAATAGCTGCGGCAATGTCCCCTTTTGTTTCACGAAGCGCTGCCCTTGCATCGTTTTCGCTGGATTTTGCCTGTTCCATTACGAGTTTGATGTCTTCTTCAGGTATTTTTACCTCGCGGGCGACTTCCTGCGGAGTCCCCATGACCTGGTAGGTTTTCATGCCCCGTGCATCCATTATCGTGACCTGAGCGTCCTTAAAAACAATATCCTTTTCAGGGGTGCGGATGATAACTTCCTCTACGTTTTCTATCTCGTTTACGTCAATCCCCATCTGCTTCATCATGGACGCCATCTTGCGGGGATTTATGCCCTTGCCAAGACCGGGAAACATTCATCTCACCCGCAACTGCTGCATCCTGAGCCGCATTTTGCTGCATTGGGATTGTCAATTACGAACCCTTTCCCGTATTCATTATCGATGAAATCGATTTTGAATTCCTCGATTTCGTCCTGGATGTTTTTATTGAAGAATAATTTTATCCCGTTACTTTCCAAAACCGCATCTTCGTTTTTTGGGGAGTTTTCGAGGGTGAGACCATATTGAATCCCGCTGCAACCCATTCCGGCTTCGAATATGCGTAACCCATGGTCTGTTTTCTTTTCTTTTTCAAGCAGTTGTTTTAATTCTGCCGCTGCTGCATCTGTAATCTCTATCATTTGATTCTCCTTTTTCCCTCTATGTGTTGGATATATATAAAAATGTGGTATTCTGTTAAAAAAAAGACTTAAATAGTAACAAAACGAGTTAATGCCTGAGGCTAATTTTATGACTAGAGAGCAATTATTGGAAAAAGTAAAGACATCACGCCCATCTGTGACTGTCGTGGGTCTGGGTGGTGCCGGGTGCAACATCACAACATGGATAGCAGATAAGAAACTCGCAGGCGGTAAAATAATCGGAGCAAATACCGACGCATCTCATCTTAGCACAATGACTCATGCGGATAAACTCATGCTGCTTGGCGAAAAGCTGTGCAAAGGGCATGGCTGCGGCGGGTTCCCGGAGAGGGGCTCTGAGGCTGCAAGAGAGAACATGGCTGAAATCAAGGCAGAATTAAAAGATACCAATCTTCTGTTCCTGGTTGCAGGTCTTGGAGGAGGCTCAGGTACAGGCGCAATACCGGTTTTTGCCGGTGTCGGAAGGGAGATGGGCGCTCTCACCATCGCATGTGTGACTATACCATTTACCATTGAAATGACAAGGCGTGAAAAAGCGCGGGATTCCATAAAGGCGCTCGCGGAGAACTGCGATTCAATAGTGGTCATTGATAACTCAAAACTCAGGGAAGTTGCGGGCAACCTCCCGCTGAAAGAGGCGCTGGCAGTGGCAAACGCGCTTGTGGGCTCGTTCGTCAAGAATATTACGGATACCATAACCCAGCCAAGCCTTATCAACCTCGACTACGCAGACCTTCGCGCCGTAATGGAACGCGGCGGGATTTCATCAATCGGAATCGGCGAAGGCGATGGCGCAAGCCGTGTAGAAAAGGCAGTCTCACAGGCGCTATCAACGCCGCTTCTTGATATCACAGACATATCGAATGCTTACGGCGTTCTTATCCATATCGTGGGAGGCGAAGACCTGACTCTGGAGGAAGTTGCAGTAGTGGGAGAGCAGATAATGGAGAAGGTTCCAAATACCAAGCGTGTAATCTGGGGCGCCAAGGTGGATCCCGGACTGGCAGGCAGGGTGCGTGTGATGGCTGTGCTTACGGGAGTCACTTGCCCGTTCCTGGATGTTGGATTAAGACCTGCGCCGCAGCTGCCCAAAGAAGTGGTAAAACCGCTCCGTGAAGCTATGGAGCATATGGCAAGAGCACAGGACGTATCGTATCCGCGCGAGACGATATCGAGGGCTGCGGTGTTCAGCAAGGAAAAGTAGGAGTTAGCTCCTGCTTTTTTATCTTTTTTATTAGAGGGGTTAAGTTTAAAGGTTGTAAGATGGCGCAGGATGGCGGGAGGGGGAGTGTGTTGCAAAATCGCTATATACAGGCCACGTCCTTAAGTACGGGGTTTGTGACTGCGACATGCGCTCTTACTCATGCTCTCGAAAGGCTATGGTTAGTCCTAACATCTCTTGATGAGAAAGTATAGAAATAATTATAGTAATATGGAGCTTAATTAAACTTCTAAAGATTGGAGCATAAAGAAAGAGAAACAATATGAGTAAATATAAACTTCGATTCTTTTTTGAATGGGGGGGATACTGTTTATGGAGTGCAAATGATGAGGCGCGTAATAAATATGGATACCCTATAGAGCCTTCAAAATTACCTCTTTCAAAAGAAACACTGGAAAAAATTGAAAAGATGGAATGTTGGTATTCAACGGCATTGGATTGGAATGACCCAGGGGGTCCTTCACCATGGACACGTGAAGAAAATGAAAAATTTGGAAGGGAAGCTAAAAAACTATTGGAAAAAATCATATTAGAACTCGGAGAAGATTACGAGATAATAGATGAAAGGAATTATTTAAAGCGATAGATACAGTTTCTGCGCCTGATTTTTAAACACAGAGAGAGCAAGCTAATGGATATAAAAACCCTTGAGCATCAGCGACGTGATGCCCCGTTTTTCTAAAACGGCGGTCTGTGACTACGCAGTCAGTGGAACCGTGATATGCAGCGCATCATAATCAACAACAGGCACTTTCTTGACATGGTTTTTCCCTTCTTTAAGCTCAAGGAGACCTACACCTTCCAGGAAAGTGAGGTCATTATGCACATTCGATTCCTTGCGCTTCAGTATCCTTGCAAGTTCGCTGATAGATTCCGGTCTCTTTTCCCTGATGCTCGAAAGCAAGCGCAGGCGCTCGCGGGTCAAAATCTTTCCAATATCCTCTGCTGTGCGCGCCACTATCTTATGGGGCGCTGGCTCATGCATCCCGCCGCGCCTGACCCTTTCAAACAACTGGTTCAGGTGCTCCCCATACTCTTCATCGCTCATAACAACAATTTCAATAATCTCATCTTCAGCAAGTATTCTGGTTTCTCTAATGGTTCTATCTGGCACAGGATACATAGGACTTTTAAACTATAAATAGTTATATGGTATTAGCATATAAATTAATTACAAATCCTATTAATTCGTGCCCCTCAATGCCTATTAAAGCCAAGAGACGTTTTATTATCTTCTGGTTTGAAAAACCACAGAGAGCACAGAGGACACGGAGAAAAACAGCAACTCTCTGTGCGCTCTGTGTACTCTGTGGTTAATTTTCTATGGCTCATTTATCAAGAATAAAATAAAAAGTCTCAAAATCAAGGCAACAAATAAGCGAGAGGAAACTTCAGGCACCGCACGTTGATGCGCCGCTCCGAAACCCTGCGGTTTCTCGACTCCGCGACTCGGGGCGTTCATCTACGGTTCCATATTCCTGCCTTGTCATCATCTCTCAAAATTGAAATTCTGCTTCACAATCTTGAGCGCGCAGTAATTCCCGCACATCGTGCATGCTTCTTTATCATCAGGCGAGCGGCTATCCCTTACTGATTTTGCATGTTCGGGGTCAATCGCCAGCTCATACATCCTGTCCCACTGCAAATCGCGCCGTGCCCGTCCCATGTCAAGGTCGCGCTGCCTGTCATTGTTCTTCACCATATCCCCGATAGGCGTTCTCGCGCATCAATAGAATATATTAAATAGTATAACAACCGTGGCCCCAAAATTGGGGCACGAATGAACATATAGATTATCTGTTATCGGGATTTTATGGAACAGGCTGCTTTTAAAAGCAGAATGCAAATAGTTAAATCACAAAAAGTCAATATGCTCAAATAACAGGTATAATGAATATGTGTAAAGAACATAAATTTGGCGGACTTTGGGAAGACCCTGAAAGGCTTAAAAGATACCAGAAGCTTTTTGCAGAGGCATTTCCCGGGCAAACAGCATTAGACATACTGCATAGAACGCCTTCAAAGCATGCCAAAAAATAGCTTTTTTATTGATAGCTGCATTTTCCTCGGCACAGTGATTAAGGACGAAAACACAAAGGCATGTAAAAGTTTTATCAGTCGTGTCCAGAACGATGTTTATATTGGACATATCTCCCCGTTTGTAACAGGCGAAATGATCAACTCGATTCTATATGCTGATAATATAAAACCAAAGATAAAATCTGAAATCCTTCACGCTATTGTGGATATGCTCATCTCTACGAAGCTTGAGAATTTTGTTCCTTCGAATAACGATATGATGGTCTATTCGGAAATCAGGGAGGCTGATGATAGAATATCTGAAAGCGATATAATACATGCAACCTGTGCAATGATACTTGGTATCCCTCTGGTGACTACAGATTATATGATGCTGAACAGTCGCGGGCTAAAGAAGCATGTGGATATAATTTCGCCTGCTGACATTGTATAATCTTAAATGACTCGAATATTTGAGGCACAAAATAACGAATAAACGATAGAAAACCTCATGCATCCGCGCCGATACCCTACAAATTTCATTGCAGAGTTCGTGCTGCAGACGATAGGGAGTTTGTGCATCCATTAGACCATATTAAACAGCATGAAAATAATGGCGCTAAGAATTGAAGCGCACGGAACGGTTTTACGCAGTCAGCGGAACCGTGATATGCAGCGCATCATAATCAACAACAGGCACTTTCTTGACATGGTTTTTCCCTTCCTTAAGCTCAAGGAGACCTACACCCTCCAGGAAAGTGAGGTCATTATGCACATTCGATTCCTTGCGCTTCAGTATCCTTGCAAGTTCGCTGATAGATTCCGGTTTCTTTTCCCTGATGCTCGAAAGTAAGCGCAGGCGCTCGCGGGTCAATATCTTTCCAATATCCTCTGCTGTGCGCGCCACTATCTTATGTGGCGCTGGCTCAGATATCTCGCCGCGCCTGACCCTTTCAAACAACTGGTTCAGGTGCTCCCCATACTCTTCATCGCTCATAACAACAATTTCAACGTCTTTTAATTTCATCGATCTTCCTCGATTCCACTTTCCTGTCTTTTCATTCACCTTTCAAAATTGAAATTCTGCTTCACAATCTTGAGCGCGCAGTAATTCCCGCACATCGTGCATGCTTCTTTATCATCAGGCGAACGGCTGTCCCTCACTGATTTTGCATGTACAGGGTCAATCGCCAGCTCATACATCCTGTCCCACTGCAAATCACGCCTCGCCCGCCCCATATCAAGGTCGCGCTGCCTGTCATTGTTCTTCACCATATCCCCGATATGCGCCGCAATCCTTGCTGTTATCACGCCCTGCCTCACATCCTCCAAATTGGGAAGCGCAAGATGTTCTGCCGGTGTCACATAGCAGATAAAGTCAGCGCCGTATGCGCTTGAAAGCGATGCGCCGATGGCTGCCACTATGTGGTCGTAGCCGGGCGCGATGTCCGTGACCAGAGGTCCGAGCATGTAGAACGGCTTCTCACCGCTAAGGCGTTTCATGAGTTTCACGTTTGCGTCTATTTCGTCTATGGGAATATGCCCTGGTCCTTCCACAATGGTCTGAACGCCTGCCTCATGCGCCCTGTCCGAAAGCTCCGAGTTCATGATAAGCTCCTGTATCTGCGCCCTGTCTGTGGAGTCGTGTATCGCGCCTGCGCGCATGCCGTTACCCATGCTCAACGTCACCTCATGCTCTTTCATAATCTCAAGCAGGTAATCGAATTCGCTGTACAAGGGGTTCTCCTTCTCGTTATGCAGCATCCACGCTGTCATGAAGGCTCCGCCGCGCGAACAGAGACCGCCGAAGCGCCCCTGTCTTTTGAGGCGCTCGACTGTAAAGAGATTTATTCCGGTATGTATAGCCATGAAATTAGTACCCAGCTTTGCCTGTTCTGCCGTTATTTTGAAAAGTTCATCCTCTTTCATATCCACAGTGCTTCCGTATTTCCTGATTGCCTCGATAAAAGCCTGGTATAGAGGTACACTGCCTACAGAGAGTGTTGTCGCCTCAATGACCTTTTTCCTGATTTCATAAAAGTCCCCGCCAGTTGAAAGTTCCATGAGAGTGTCTGCGCCAGTGGCTTCCGCAACTTTTGCTTTCTCTATTTCCATATCTATATCCACTATATCCGAGGAAGTCCCGATGGATGCGTTCACTTTGGTGCGCAGCCCTTTCCCTATACCGCAGGGCTTTGTGTAGCGATACGGACTCACCGGAATAACTATCCTGCCGCTTTCTATCCCGCGCCGCACGAATTCGGGTTCCAGACCTTCAACAGCTGCAACCTGTTTCATTTCTACTGTAACATTGCCATTTTTTGCTTCGGTGATTAGACTCATAAAAATTACCTGGTTTCGATATGCGACGCTTATATTTAAACGTGTTCAATCAAAAAAATTGATTTGAACTCAAGTAAAATTGATTAAAAAGAAAAAAACATGCAACAGCAGAGTTTTAAAGCCCTGCAAGCTTTGCCTAATACTGTAAGCAGGTCAGTATTCTACTGCCATGGCGCTCCATTAGGAAGCGTTAAACTCTGTATATCTGCGCTCTTGGCGTTTAACTTATCTAATCTGAAGTATATATATAAGTCCAATGCTACAGAAAAATTTTGTTCAGTCATTCGCCCCTGCCCACATCTCCGGTATTTTCGTAATCCACATGAAGAAAGACCCCGCGCTTTCAGGCTCGATGGGCGCCGGTATCTGTCTTGAGGACGGCGCCGTCACAAAAGTAAGCGCCGCAGAAGAAACAACCGTGAAAATCAACGGCGCCGTAACTGACGCCCCAACAACTCTCACAGCCATACAGCTTCTGACCGCACAGCCTGTCCTTGTCGAGACCGAACTCAGCATACCCATCGGCGCCGGATTCGGAGCCAGCGGCGCAGGAGCCTTGAGCGCGGCGCTTGCGTTAAACGAAGCGCTTTCACTGGATATGACTTTAAAAGAATTAGCCGTGGCGGCGCATGTAGCGGAAGTTACGAACAGGACAGGGCTTGGCGATGTCACAGGGCAAACATTCGGCGGCATCGTCATCAGGAAAAAGGCAGGCGCGCCTTTTACTGTAAATATCGATAAGCTCCTGTGCAGGAACACACCAATTTCATGGGTGAGCTTTGGCGAGATTTCGACAAAGTCCGTATTATCCGATGGTCTGAAAAAGAAAAGCATCAATAAAGCGGGAAAATCCATGCTCAAAGAACTCCTGAAAAAACCCACGCTGGAGAACTTTTTCCGCCAATCCTGCTCGTTTGCAAAAGAAATCGAACTCATGACCCCGCAGGTGAAGGATGCCATCGAAGCAGTAGAGGCTGCAGGCGGGCTTGCGAGCCAGGCAATGCTGGGGAACACGGTTTTTGCTATTAATGACAACGGCGCGCTTTTGGAATTCGGGGAGGTTCATGAGAGCAGGATAAGCAATGCAGGGGCGCATCTTCAATGATTCCGAAAAGCCATCCAAGATACGAATCCCTGATGACAAGGGAACAGATAGTCGAGGGCGTTGAAAAAGGAATTACGAGCATCCACGGGCTGATTGCCCAGGGGCGCGGCGAGGCATTTGATTACTTACTCGGTGAAAAAACCACAAAAAGCGCTCTTAATGCTGAAAAAGTTGCTGCGGCGGTGCTGCTTCTGGCAAAGAAACCCGTAATATCGGTCAATGGGAATGTTGCAGCCCTCGTTCCTGAAGATATCATTAACCTGGGCAACACCGTTAATGCGCCGCTTGAGGTAAATCTGTTTCACAGGACAGAAGAAAGGGTGAATAAAATCATTGAGCATCTGCGTTCACTCGGGGCAAAAAATTTATGCACAAAAAGCGATGCCCTGATACCCTGTCTTGAACATGAACGGGGAAAAGTGGATAGCGATGGCATCTTCAGTGCAGATGTGGTACTTGTTCCGCTTGAGGACGGCGACAGGTGTAAAGCCCTTGCGGATATGGGAAAAACCGTAATTGCCATCGACCTGAACCCTCTTTCAAGGACGGCGCAGTGTGCAACGATAACGATTGTGGACAATATTACGCGCGCTATACCGAACATATCCGGATTCGCAGAAAAACTTAAAAACACAAATAATAGCGAGCTGCAAAGGTTAGTTAAGGACTTCGGTAATAAGAAAAACTTAGCCAATGCGCTTGATGAGATTGCAGGGTATTTAGCTTCTCGTCCATCCTGATTTTATATTGAACGGGCGCGGAGGGATTCGAACCCCCGATCTACAGCTTAGGAGGCTGCCGCTATATCCGGCTAGGCCACGCGCCCTCGGGGTTGTTCCTAAATATCAGTGTGTCGTCTTTAATTTATCGCCCAAAAGAAAGGGTTAAGTATATTTGTGCTTATTCAAAGCCAGTCCCGCCTTAACTCAGTGGCTAGAGTGCGCGGCTGTAGTTTGGTTTATGTGCATAGCACAAATTACCGCGCAGGCACCGCGAAGTCCCCGGTTCGAGTCTGGGAGGCGGGATGTTTTTTTTTTGCGATGAAGCCAATTTAAGATTATTGTTTGAAAAAGAACAACAAAACAGGCTTTAACAACGAACCAATACGAACTCGTACGAACTCCGGCGGCGTGAGTTCGTATCAGTTCGTACGAGTTAGTTGTTGATTTTTTCATACCAGGCTCTGAGAACGCAAAGCTGGACTTACATCTTTGCTAATTTTATGTCCTGTTATGAAAACTGTAAAAGCCGCAAATCAGAACACAGATGACACGGATAAACTGAAACCTCAGTTTACACTGTATAGGGCATGCTTTGCATGCCCTTCTTTTGATAAAACTTTCTTAAAGTTTTTCGACGGATACCCACGGATTTTTTTTATCAGTGCCAATCCGTACCATCCGTGCAAATCCGTGTTCGTTTATACACTATTTTTGCAATAAGTGAATTATTTAAAGCACAAACACAAATAAGCACATCATGCTGCGCGTAACTTTTCTGGGCACTGGCGGTACCCTTCCCACCACAAACCGCAACCCTTCTGCTATATTAATCAACAGGGAAGGAGAGCTGATGCTATTTGACTGCGGCGAGGGTACACAGCAGCAGATGATGCGTGCAAAGACCGGGATGAAGCTCAATTCCATCTTTATCACTCATTTCCATGCAGACCATTTTCTTGGAATCCCGGGACTCATACAGACAATGTCGTTTAACGGAAGAACCGAGCCGCTTGAAATATATGGCCCGGCATGGACAAAACAGTTTGTTACCCTGCTGATACAACTCGGTTACTACAGGCTCGGTTTTGAGATAAATTCCCATGAACTCAATGACGGGGACATTGTTGACCGTGGGGATTATTTGATAAAAGCAATATCAACAGACCACGGTATCCCCAGCCTCGGGTATGTTCTTGAAGAGAAAAAACGTACAGGCAGGTTCAACAGGGAAAAAGCAATCGAACTTGGGGTGCCTGTAGGTCGCCTTTTTTCAAAACTCCAGAATGGCGAAGCGGTTGTAATAAACGGGAAGACAATATTGCCGTCACAGGTTATTGGAAAGAGCCGTCCCGGGCGGAAAATCGTATACAGCGGAGATACAAGACCCTGCAAATCCATTGAAAAAGAAAGCGCAGGGGCAGATTTACTCATTCATGACGGCACTCTTTCTGAGGAACTTAAAGACTGGGCTGTTGAAACAAAGCACTCAACCACAAAGGAAGCTGCTCTTCTTGCAAAAAAAGCAAAGGTAAAACAATTGATATTAACCCATATCAGTTCAAGGTACTCTGAAAGTACAGAGCCGTTATTGCACGATGCAAAAGAAGTATTTGAAAATGTTAAAATTGCAGAAGAATTGATGGAAGTGGAAATACTGTTTTCAGATATTGCCTGAAGGCATTAATTTAACAGAATCGTGATGATATTATTTTGTTCGTAACCGGATTATTAGACCGTGCCCGCTTTTGCACTCGCCATAATAAAATCGCGCACAAGCCTTGCGCCAAGCAGCGCAGTATTACCAGAATCGTATTCAGGCGCTATCTCAACGAGGTCAAATCCAACAATATCAGGCGCAAGGCATGATATGACTGTTCTAACATCGCGCGGCGTCATTCCATAAGGTTCAGGAGTCCCGAGCGCAGGTGCATACGCGGGGTCAATCGCATCCATGTCTATGGATAAATAAACAGGTCCTTTAATGAAATCACGGATTTCCTGCAATATATTCTCAATACCCATGGAAAATACATCCTCTCCCGAAAATACTTTAATCCCGTTCTCCCTGACATACTCGTACTCCTCGCGCGCGCCGCTTCTTATTCCCACGGAAACATATTTCCGGGTCACATCCTCGATGACATGCCTTGAAATGCAGGCATGGCTGTTCTGCTCGCCTTGGTATTCCTGCCTCAGGTCCATGTGCGCATCAAGAACCACGAATCCCAGGTCTGGATATTTTTTCTTGCAGGCATTCGCAAAAGGAAAAGTCAGGGAATGTTCCCCGCCGAGCATTACAGGGAGCTTCCCGTCTTTAACATACTTATCGGCATGAACCGAAATCATAGAAAGTGTCTCGTCGATGTTATCTGCTACCTTAAGATCCCCTGCATCATGGATTCCAATATCCCTGAGGTCAACATCAAAAAAACTGCTGTAGGCTTCAAAATTATAGGAAGCGGCTCTCATCGCCAGGGGCGCAGTCTTGCTCCCTTTCCTGAAACATGAAGTGCCGTCAAAAGGCACCCCGCAAATTACATATCGTGACTTTTTGTAATCGGAATTTGCATCTGCAAAAATAGTATTTCGCATCTACACACGCATGTCGATCTTCATTTTCCCCATCGAAATCAGATAGGAAATCTCTTTTCCAGCCTCGATTTTCCCTTTCAGGTCTTCAGGTATTTTAAGTTCCAGGGTGGAATAATCCGCCATGTCCATTACCTGTACAACCTCGCCTGCAACCGACAGGACCTGCCCGTTTTTTCTTTCTACAAGCGGGACGTATGTTTTGTCTGTCACAGGCGCGACTATTGAGCGTTTGGAGCCGTCGAATATGCCGATGGCGTCGATTCTGGCTTTTGCCGAGCCGTGTTTCCCGGTTTTCGCATGAGATATACTTTTGATGACGCATGGTTCTTCGTCTATCAAGATGTACTTTCCTTCTTTTAACGTCCTGACTTCAACTTGTTCCTTCATTGCAATTCTCCTTGCTCCATGACAGCTTATTATATATTAAATATGTCGTTTATCGCTTTCACAAAGCGAATCCGTATATATATTTCCATGCAAAACGCCAACGACCAGGGACGATTTATAATATCGTGGTTCTTTTATTGACTGGAGTTTTGCCTTCATCAACTAATATTACCTTTCTAATATCAGTCCATGAAATAATAGCAGGTTTTAATTTTTCATCCTCTGGTATAAAATGAACGCCCCATTCGTCAAGGTCAATTATTTTCCCCCTGTACAATGTCCCGTGACCTGTTTCTAAGTCTATGCTCCGATTCAAATACTTTATCAAAAGATGCCTTTGTACCATAATTTTCCTTTTTTATGTTTTTTCTTCATTGTCTGAATTTCAAACTCATAATCTTTTCTGTAAGCAACAACACTCTGAATAATTTGATAATTGTCCCATATAAAAAGTTGACAACAGTACATGGGACTAAATCGCATAAGTATATCAAATGAAAGAATTATTTAGCCAAATAATGTCGCTATTTGATTCCAGGTTTTATGACCTTTATATTCATCCCGGAAGCTCATACCCAATTGCCAGGATAGCATCTGAGGCGCAAAGATTCGGATATTCAGGGATTGCCATCATAAACTCGGCAATAACCGACAGGGACGAGATACCTCAGAATTTTTCGATTTACAGAGGCATCGGTATATCCTGCAAACCTTCACGGCTCAGGGAAGAAATAAAAAAACACAAAGGCGGTATTGAAATCCTGGCTGTCCCCGGAGGAGACGAAGAACTCAATCGCGTTGCTGTGGAAACAGAAGGACTTGACCTCCTCATGCAGCCAGCCCAGTTTAACAATGTTCTTGCAAAAGCCGCAAGTGATAATTCTGTTGCCATTGGTTTTGACCTCGGCTCTCTCATCCGCCTGCGCGGAGAAGCGCGCGTGCGGGAATTGATAATAATGAGGGTAAACCTGAAGCATGCCCGGAAGTATAATCTCTCCATGATTCTCACAAGCAATGCCCATTCCATATACGACATCCGCTCACCGAGAGAGATGGCAGCGCTGGCAGGTCTATTCGGGATGACAAAAGAGGAAGCAGTGAATGCCATGAGTGAAACGCCGCTTGGTCTCCTGAAAAGAAAAAACCCTGATTATATACAGGAGGGCATTGAAATAATATGAAAAGCGTTAAGAAAGTTTCATCAAAAACCGTCGCGCCTGTTTATGGGCGCATACACGTATGGCTTCGCCATACGTGGGTACTGTGCAAGCCGAAGTTTCGGCTTTCAAAAACTGTTGCGTCAGTTTACACCGCGCACACGACAGGTATGCCCGCAGGCATACCTGAACACCGCATAAAGCGAGGTGTCGCTTTATGAAAACCCGCCCCACCCTGCGTGACAAGAAACGGTATGTTGCTTTCGAACTTGTTTCTGATCAAATAATAACAAGGCAGGAGCTAATAAAGGAAATCTTAAACTCGATATATTCATTATTCGGGGATATCGGATGCAGTGAAATCAATCCCTGGCTTATGACTTTTGACGGTAAATATGGGATTATTCGCTGCGCGCGGGAAAAAACAACAGAAACACGGGCTGCTCTTGCGTGTATGAATAATCTACGGGGAGTTCGCATGTCAATTTTAGTTCTTGGAATATCCGGGACAATCAAAGGAGCAACGGAAAAGTTTATACAAAATACCCTCATTAAAGAGTTAGAACCGGAAAAGAAAGAATAAACAAGAATCAGAATATATAGGAATTACGGTTTTTCAGGAGATGATACAATGCAAATGGCACCACAAATGGGATACGACAGGGCAATAACAGTATTCAGCCCTGACGGCAGGTTATTTCAGGTAGAATATGCGCGTGAAGCGGTAAAACGCGGAACAACGGCAGTAGGTGTAAAAGCTGTGGACGGAGTGGTTTTACTGGTTGACAAGAGGGTTACAAGCAAACTCCTCGAAGCCGCATCAATAGAAAAAATATTCCAGATTGATGATCACATCGGAGCAGCGACATCAGGGCTTGTCGCAGACGCAAGGGCTCTCATAGACAGGGCGCGTGTTGAAGCGCAGATAAATAAAGTCACGTATGATGAGCCGGTCGGCGTCGAGACGCTTTCCAAAAAAATATGCGATTTCAAACAAACTTACACACAATATGGCGGAGTAAGACCCTTCGGGACAGCGCTTCTTATCGCAGGCGTTGATGACAGCAAAGCGCGCCTCTTTGAAACCGACCCCAGCGGCGCCTTGCTTGAATACAAAGCCACCGGCATAGGTTCAGGAAGGACTGAGGCGATGGAAGTCTTCGAGAAGAAATATACCGACGATATTAAATTGGATGAGGCTATTATTCTCGGGCTCGATGCCCTTTACAGCACAACCGAAGGTGTATTCAATGCTTCAACTATTGAAGTGGGAATAATCGAGCTCTCAACCAGGAAATTCAGAAAACTGGCTCCATCCGAAGTAGAAACTTATGTGGAACAGGTCGTAAAGAGCCATGCTTCGGAAACAAAGGGGAAGAAAAAGAAAACAGAAGAGTGAGTTAAAATGGTCGCTCTCGATGAGTCCATAATCGCACGACTCAAAACCCACGGCAAGACTTTTGAGGTTTTTGTAGAACCAGATGGAGCACTGGCTCTTAAAAAAGGGGACGCTGTAAAAATTGAAAATATCCTGGCAGTCGAGGACGTGTTCCTGGATGCCAAAAACGGAGACAGACCTGCCGAGCAGGACGTTATCAATGCGTTCGGGACTACAGATATCAATAAGATTGCGGAAAAAATCGTTCGTGAGGGCGAGCTTCATCTAACTACAGAGCAGAAAAAAAAGATACAGGAAGAAAAAAAGAGACAGGTAATCAACATTATTGCTCAAAATGCCATAAACCCCCAGACAAAAGCGCCTCATCCCCCAGCGAGAATAGAGGCGGCTATGGAGGAGGCTGGCGTGCATATTGACCCCACTAAAGATGTGGATGAAATGGTCGATATCACAATGAAAGCGATAAGACCCATCATCCCGATACGGTTTGAAGAGGTCAGAATTGCCGTGAAACTCCCCGCGGAATTCGCTGCAAAAGCATACGGCAGCGTTGCAGGCTTTGGCAACCTCACAAAACAGGAATGGCAGAACGATGGTTCATGGGTAGGTGTTATAACCATACCTGCAGGCAGGCAGGATGAGCTGTACAGCCTCTTAAACCGGCTGACAAAAGGCAGCGCAGAGACAAAATTTTTAAAGTGATGGAAATGGATAAAAAATTAGTAACCCCTGGAGAATTTTTATCAGACGAGGTAGCTCTTGCTGATGAGGGTACGTACGTTGAGGACGGTAAAGTATTCTCATCCGTCTTTGGAATCGCGTCATTGAAAAATCATATCAGGGTAGTCCCGCTTTCAGGCAAATATATACCAAGACCCGGCGACATGATTATTGGCATAGTAACCGAAGTCTCTTTTTCGAACTGGATTGTGGATATCCGCTCGCCTTATGAAGGTTTGCTGCACATATCCGAATTCCCCAGGCGAATCGAGAACACGGACATGTCCAAATATCTTACGGTCGGGGATTCGATAATGACGCTTGTAAGGGATGTCGACCCGAAAATGAAAGTTGAGTTGACCCTGAATGACCAGAGGTTAAGGCAAATTAAAGAAGGGCGCATTATCGATGTCACGCCATCCAAAGTGCCAAGGCTGATTGGCAGGAATGGTTCGATGATTGCCATGCTAAAAAACGAGACGAATTGTAACATCTTTGTCGGTCAGAATGGAAGAATATGGTTGACCGGTAAGGATAAGGGCATGGATATGGCTGTGAAAGCCATCTTTAAGATTGAAAGAGAATCTCATATTCCAGGCCTGACTGACAGGATGATCAAGTTTTTTAAAGATGAAAAACACAAGCCGATTAAAGAACCTGAAAAAGAAATCGTAGAAACTGAAGAAGTTAAGATTGAAGAACCTGCTGAGGTAGAAAAACCCGCGGAGGACGTTTTTGAAGAGGAAAAGCCCGGAGGAATTCTTGATGAACTCCTCGGCGATAATAAATAATTTGTTTTTAATGAGAATATAAGAAGAGGAAGAAAGAGAAGAGGAATGTTATGAGTAAACCAGAAAAGTTAATTGAAAACGGTATTCGCCTTGACGGCAGAAAACCAGATGAATTAAGACCCATCAAAATCAAGGTGGGTGTTTTGAACAGAGCTGACGGCTCATGTTATTTTGAATTCGGCGGGAACAAAGTTATAGCTGCTGTTTACGGGCCGAGGGAAGTTCACCCGAGGCACCAGCAGAAATCAACCAGCGCAGTAGTCAGGTACAGGTATAATATGGCATCGTTTTCTGTTGAAGAACGCAAGCGCCCGGGTCCTGACAGGCGAAGTATTGAAGTATCAAAAGTAAGTCGAGAGGCGCTTGAACCTGTTATATTCCAGGAATATTTCCCTCGCTCTGCCATTGACATCTTTGTAGAGGTGCTCCAGGCTGATGCAGGTACAAGAACTGCGGGAATTAACGCCGCATCCATAGCCCTGGCAGACGCGGGCATCCCCATGAAATCCCTTGTCTCAGCATGCGCAGTCGGGAAAGTGGACGATACCCTTGTTCTTGACTTAAATAAGGACGAAGATAATTACGGGCAGGCGGATATGCCAATAGCAATGACGCCTGATGGTAAGATTACACTGCTGCAAATGGATGGTCATCTCACCAGGGATGAATTCAAGGAAGGACTTGAGATGGCAAAGATAGGATGCCTGGCTATTCATGAGATGCAGAAAACCGCCCTGATTGAAAAATATTCGTCACAATTTGATGAACCCAATGATAATCCACCTTTTTCGACGGGTTCATCACAAATCGGGGGTGATGCCGTTGAGTAATGAAATAATGGCTGAACTTCGTAAGGATTACATCTACAATCTTATGATTAAAGGTGAAAGGGAGGACGGCAGAGCCTTTGACCAGTACAGGGAATTAACAATAGATACGAATGTCATTGAAAAGGCAGAAGGTTCTGCTCGTGTGAAACTGGGGGATACGCATGTAGTCGTGGGCGTGAAAATCCAGCCCGGTACCCCGTTTCCTGATACCCCTGACCAGGGAGTGATTATTACTAACCTTGAACTTATCCCCCTGGCGTCGCCGGTATTTGAATCAGGACCGCCAAGAGAGGATGCCATCGAACTGGCAAGAGTGGTGGACAGGGGTATCCGTGAGTCCCAGTCTATTGATCTTTCCAGGCTGTGCGTAACAGCAGGAGAAAAAGTATGGATGGTTTTCATTGATGTGCACGTCCTTGACGATGGCGGGAACATTATGGATGCAGCGTCGCTCGGCGCAATAGCAGCGCTTATGACTGCGAAATTGCCCGCAAAACGTTTTGATTTGGGGGAGGACACGCCGGTTCCAATGAGGGACGTGCCTGTGGCTGTGACAGCAGTTGAGATAGGCGGTTCAATAATGCTTGACCCGTCATTGAATGAACAAAGCATAGCAGGCACGAAACTGACTGTTATTTCCAATCAGGATGGAGCCTTATCAGGCATGCAGAAGAGCGGTGTACACCCCCTCACTACCGAACAGATAAATTATATAGTGGATATTGCAATTGAGAAGGCCAAAGAAATAAGAGAAAAATTCCTGGAGATATAATCATGGTTGAAACCTCAACAAAAGGACGAAAATCAAGGTCTGCCGGCAGATTTGGCGTCAGGTACGGTACAAAAAACAGAAAACTGATAGCTGATAGCGAAGAGAAAATGCACGCTGAGTATACGTGTTCAAAATGCGGCGCTAAAAAAATAACAAGAACAGGTACGGGTATATGGCAGTGCACCAAATGCAAGCACACTTTTGCAGGCGGCTCTTATGTACCGCAAACCCCTGCACATTTGACTGTTTTAAGAGCAGTCCAGGCTGTGAAAGCAGAACTTAGCAGCGTTTCAGGTGCTGCGGCAAAGTAAAGGTAACCGTATATGGTATATAAATGCACCAGATGTAAACGACCTGTAGAGATTGATTACGAGTACAGCGGGATTCGCTGTCCTTACTGTGGTCATCGAATCCTTGTCAAAGAAAGACCTGTACTTGTCAAACGCATTAAAGCTGAATGATTATTACCACGGCGCGTAAACCATCCCCAAAAACACGGATATTTTGCAAGCATTTGAGCAGGTTTACGGGCTGGGAATACGTTACCCGCGGGAAAACCAGCCTGTCGGCGTTTGCTTGTGAGCCTTTTTTGTTGGTGGGAGAGTCCAGGGGGAATCCTGGAAGCTTAACTTTTTTTTCAAACGGTGAATGTGTTCTCTATATGCGTATAAATGTTTCACTTGATAAAGAGAGCGATT
>JAHFCV010000127.1 GCA_023249275.1 Candidatus Methanoperedens sp. | reverse complement strand
TCACCATGTAAATAACCCACAATAAAAATCCGCCAATTAACAATAAAATCCCGTCTGGTTTTTCGGGAGAGAATATCTGGGTGAAATCGGTCTTCATCGCCCCGGGCACAATGAATACTATGCCAGCAAGGGAAAGCAACCCCACCAGGATCTCCGCGAGATAAAGAGCTACAACATTCTTTTTCCCCGCCTCTATCATAGTTGACAGGTCTGATTTTCCGGTTTCTGTTGCTTTTTGTGTCATCCCGATAGCTCCTGCCACGAAGAATGACTGGGAAAATGAAGCCACTGCAAAATATATGAGAATTAGAACCACGATTTCAGGAAGGTGCTGTGTTATAAGCGGAAGGATGATGAAGGCGACCTCTTGTGGATTTGCAGCATTTTCAAGGGATGACAAAGACGAGTTTAAAGAAGGACCAAAAATATAAAAAAAACCAAGACCAAGGACGAAAACTGCCAGCAAGCCTGTTATAAATGCATTCATTACAATAGGAATGCACAGATTGAGATTATTTGTATAGGTTTCAATGCCGTTACTTATGATTTTACCTGTATCTTCCACCATTTTCATTACCTGCAGTTACTTATTACTTGATTATTTATTAATGTAACCCTCAAAAAAACAACGGTGAGTTGCTATCTTCGAAACATAATCGCAAGCAGCATAAGCACGATAGCCAGTATCATGAGGAGAGCCACATACTTTTTATCAGTACCGAAAACAACAGGTAGAGGACCTATCAGTATCACGCCACCGCCCTTCACCCCCTCCCTTTTTATATCTTGTTCCTCATGTCAATAGATATCGATTCAGGGATGATTGGTGGGCTTAACCGATGACACATGGATACAACTTATATTCGTGAAATTTGTATTTCGTGTGATTCGTGATTTATTTTCGGATGTTATGCGGATAACTATAGTAGTTTGATTGAATTTCGGAGTAATCAGAGTAGAAAAATACCATAAATTAAATAACAATACCACCTAATTAAGCCAGAGAAACATGCCTCAAGTAAAACTCACAGACACAACCCTGCGCGACGCCCACCAATCCCTTATTGCCACACGCATGCGAACACGGGACATGCTTCCCATAGCCGAGAAGATGGACGAGGTAGGCTTTTATTCCCTTGAAGTATGGGGCGGCGCGACATTTGATTCTTCGATACGATATTTAAACGAAGACCCGTGGGACAGGCTCCGGGCGCTCAAAAAGACCATCAAGAAAACGCCACTCCAGATGCTGCTCCGGGGTCAGAACCTCGTGGGTTACAGGCATTATTCGGATGACATTGTGGTAAAATTCGTGGAACATGCTGCCGAATCCGGTATTGATATTTTCAGGATTTTTGATGCCGTGAACGATATCAGGAACATGGAAGTGTCCATCAAGACCGCAAAGCGCGTGGGCGCACATGTGCAGGGAACGGTGTGTTATACAATCAGTCCTGTGCATCCCATTCCTCTGTATGTCAAGATGGCAAAAGAGCTTGAGGAAATGGGCTGCGATTCACTCTGCATCAAGGATATGGCTGGCTTAATCTCCCCGCAGAACGCCTTTGACCTTGTCCGTGCCCTGAAAGAAGAAATCAGCATCCCTGTTGACCTGCACTCCCACTGCACGAGCGGGATGGCTCCCATGAGCTACCTCTTTGCATGCGAGGCAGGGGTTGATATTCTTGATACCGCTTTCTCGCCATTTGCCTGGGGCACATCCCAGCCACCAACGGAAACAACCGTAGCGGCGCTGCGAGGAACCGCTTATGATACAGGACTTGACCTTATTCTGCTTACAGAGATAAAGAAATATTTTGAAGAAATGAAGGAAAAATATCGCGGCATCCTTGACCCCATTTCGGAGAGGATTGACACGAACGTGTTGAAATACCAGATTCCGGGAGGGATGCTCTCCAATCTCGTTTCGCAGTTAAAAGAGCAGAATGCGCTAGACAAATATGAAGCAGTCCTTGCCGAGATGCCGCGGGTGCGGGAAGAACTGGGTTATCCCCCGCTTGTCACGCCCACGAGCCAGATTGTAGGCACGCAGGCAGTGCTCAACGTGCTGATGGGCGAGCGCTACAAGGTCGTACCGAAAGAAGTGAAGGATTATGTCAAGGGTTTGTACGGGCGCACACCTGCCCCGATAAGCAGGGAGATAATCGCTAAAATACTGGGGGATGAGAAGCCCATTACCTGCCGCCCCGCCGACCTCTTGCCTCCCGAGCTTGACAGGGTAACAAAAGAGGCACAGGCTCTTGGAATTGTCAAAAAACCAGAGGATATACTTACCTATGCGCTCTATCCCGCAATAGCTCCAAAATTCCTGCGCGGGGAAGCTAAAGAAGAGACGCTCGAAGCTCCAAAACCCAATAACGGGAAAGCTGCGCCCCTGCCAACCGAGTTCAAAGTGGAGGTTGACGGCGATTTATTCAACGTGAAAATCGTGTCTGCTGGCGGCGGCATGTCAGTTCGCCCGGTGGAAGCGGCGGAAAAGCCAAAAACCATGGATGGCGCCGTTACAGCGAGTATGCAGGGCATGGTGCTGAAGATAAAAGTAAAAAAAGGCGATTCCGTGGCGAAGGGCGATGTAGTGATGGTTCTTGAAGCCATGAAGATGGAAAATAACATCCATGCGCCACATGCAGGTGCGGTGAAGGATATATTCGTCAAAGAAGGCAGCACGGTAAGCGCAGGGGATGTATTGCTCGTAATCGGGTGAGATATGTTCAGGAAAGTGCTGATAGCAAACCGCAGTGAAATCGCAATCCGTGTCATGCGTGCGTGCAGGGAACTTGACGTTAAGACTGTTGCAGTTTACAGCGAGGTTGATAAGAACGCCCTGTTTGCAAAATATGCTGATGAAGCCTATCCAATCGGTCCCGCCCCTGCGTCCCAGAGCTACCTGAATATGGATGCCATACTCGATGTCGCGCATAAAACAGGAGCGGAAGCGATTCATCCTGGCTATGGTTTTCTTTCCGAGAATGAGGAATTTGCAGGCAGGTGCGAGAAAGAGGGAATTATATTCATAGGGCCTTCAAGCCACACCATTGAAAGCGTGGGCAGTAAGATTGCTGCCAAGAAGACCATGAAAGCTGCGGGAATCCCTGTTATTCCGGGAAGCGAGAACGGTATCGATGACCTCGATACGGCGGTTGAAGTTGCTGAAGAGATAGGTTATCCCGTCATCGTGAAAGCTTCGGCAGGCGGCGGGGGTATCGGCATGAAAGTTGTGCGGAAAACAAGCGAACTCCAGGAAACCCTCGAATCAACCAGAAGAGTGGCAAAATCATCGTTCGGGGATGCCACAGTGTTCATAGAGAAATATCTTGAGGAGCCGCGCCATATTGAATTCCAGATACTTGCGGATTCCTTTGGCAATATTATCCATGTGGGCGACCGCGAGTGCTCTATCCAGCGAAGGCACCAGAAACTGATTGAAGAATCCCCTTCTCCCATAATGACGCCGGAATTGAGAGAACGCATGGGCGCTGATGCAGTAAAAGCAGCCGCGGCGGTCAATTATACCAATGCCGGAACCATCGAATTCCTTTATTCAAAAGGCGACTACTATTTCCTTGAGATGAACACACGTTTGCAGGTAGAACATCCGATAACCGAAGTTGTAACAGGAGTTGACCTTGCAAAAGAGCAAATAAGGATTGCGGCAGGTGAAAAGTTAAGCTACAGGCAGGAAGATATCCGCCAGATTGGCTGGGCAATCGAATGCCGCCTCAATGCTGAAGACCCGCTTAACAACTTTACACCGGCGCCGGGGAAACTGCGAAGATACCGCTCATCAGGCGGTCCCGGAGTGCGTGTGGACAGCGGCGTGCACACGGGGTTCACCATAACACCGTTCTACGATTCGCTCATCTCAAAACTCACAGTATGGGGCAGGGACAGGAATGAAGCCATAGCCAGAATGAAACGCGCATTATACGAATATATTATTGTCGGGGTAACCACCAACATATCTTTCCACAAAGCTGTTATGAACAATGAATATTTCAGGCGCGGTGAATTGACCACGCATTTCATAGAAGACCACAATATCATCGCAGAGGTTGAAAAAATCGTGGCTGCCGAAAAAGAAAAAGGCGCAACGCTCGCGTCGGCTCTGGGCGCTGACGAAAAGAAAGTAGCAGCCATCGCTGCTGTCACAGCCTACGTGCAGAGCGCAAAAGCAGGGGGAGCTAAATGAAAAACTTTAAAGATAAAATTCTTGAAAAACTCATTATGAGCAAAGGCAAGCCCGTTTCAGGTGAGGAACTCGCTCATGAATTTTCAGTATCGAGGTCGGCTATATGGAAGCATATCAAGGCATTAAGGGAGGAGGGATATATGATTGATTCTTCAACAAATATCGGATACAGCCTTACCAAATCACCGGACTCATTGACTCCGGGCGGGATTAAGGCAGGACTTAAGACGAAAATCATCGGAAAAAACATCCAGTATTTTAAGGAAACTGAAAGCACAAACATAATTGCCAGGGAGATGGCAGGCTCAGTCGAAGAAGGGACAGTGGTAATAGCCGAATCCCAGACTGGCGGGCGGGGGCGCATGGGGCGGAAATGGCTCTCGCCTGAGGGCGGGATATGGCTTTCCATAATCTTAAAACCCGGCATACAGCCCTTATATGCGCCAAGAATTACGCTTCTGGCAGGTGTTTCTGTTGCAAAAACAATCCAGAGCTTCGGTCTTCCTGCAAAAATAAAATGGCCTAACGATGTTTTGATTAACGGGAAGAAGGTATGCGGCATCCTCACCGAGATTGAAGCGGAGATTGATTTGATAGATTATTGCGTGGTAGGCATAGGTATAGATGCCAATGTGGATACAGAATCATTCCCCGAAGAAATCAGGGACAGTTCAACGTCATTGAAAAAAGAGCTGGGGCATGAGATAAACCGCGTGGATTTCGTGCAAAAGCTCATGTGGGAATTCGAAGCTCTTTATTTGAAATTCCAGAAAGACGAGTTTCCATCCATACTTGAAGAATGGAGGAATATGTCCGCGACCATCGGGGAATGGGTGAAGATAACGACCCAGACAAAGACAATTTACGGCGAAGCGATAGGTGTGGATAATGAAGGGGCGCTGATTCTGGAAACAGGCGAAGGACGGCTTGAGAAAATCGTGGCAGGGAACTGCGAACATCTGAGGAGACCTTGAAACCATGAACTGTAAACCGATTGCTGTTATTGGAATTCTTGTGATATCCATGTTTTTTGCAGGATGTTTGGGCTCTAACCCATTTAGCAAAGACACTGCCTTTGACATGAAACCTCAAGAACTGGCAGTCAAAAACGGCGAAATTTCTGCCGTGAAGATACGCGTAGCCAATAACGGGAACTCCACCATTTATCCCGTTGTACACTTTAATATGAACTCTACGGATAAGCCTTATGTGAATTTCAGCCAGGAAAGTTACAATCTGGGCAGCCTGCGTCCGGGCGAGGATTCGGGATTCAGGATTGTGGATATCAAAGCGCGACTTGCTGCCGGTATTGAGATTAAATATCCTGTGAAGGTTGAGGTTATAAACAACGGCTCGGTGCTTGAAAGCAGGGATTTGCTTATAGCTGTGGCGAGGTAGGATGCACAGGGAATTAATAGAGCGGTTAAACCTGCTTGAAAACAATTACAGCGCAAAAGAGTTCCGGGATATTGTCAACCGTGTGAAGAAAGAGAAGATTAATGACGATGCGCTGCTCGGGAAAATTGAAAACGTGAGCCTGGGAAGGTTCAGGGAGAAGGTCTCATTCACGCTCAGCGTCCCTGCCGGGAATTTGCTGGCGAGCGTTATTACAATTGCTGCCGTGGTTATGGCTTTTCAGATAAGCTCTGACTGGATGCTTTATTTCAGCGCTCTTATTCTGATGACCACGCTGCACCCGCTGTCACATTATTTGACTGGAAGTCTCTTTGGCGTCAGGTTCACGCACTACTATCTCAATGGTCCGGCGCGTATTGAGCCGACGTTACGGATAGATTATTCCTCATATCTGAGGACATCAGGAATGAAAAGGGCTCTTATGCATGTTTCAGGGGTTATAGGGACTTTGGCGGCGCCGCTTGTTGCGGCTGTTATCGCACTGGAGAGGGGCGCAAACAGTGTTGCTTTTAACCTGTTTGTTTTCTTTTTGATACTGATTGTCTTTGAACTTTTGACTTCTACGAAGATAGGGGATTTGATGCGGGCGAAGAGGGAGTATGGGTATAGATGAGAAATTATTAAGAAAAAAAAATCAATAACACACTTATAACTGCGCCACTGCTATGCAGAGGCGTCTCTCTCTCAAAACACCACCGTTTGACTACAATTCAAAAATTCTTAGGAGAAGAGAATAAATGAAAAGAAAAGTTTTATAGGGGATATAGCTGATTTTATCCTAAATACAACGGTAGGAGATGAACAAGGTTTGGATATTAAATATAGGGATAAACATTACTTCCTAACTCATAACTTAAGCAGGTACAGGGGAAAGAGTGAAGCAATAGATTTTTATGACAGTATCAGTTTAGAAACCATTGAAGCATTCAAAAAGTATTACACAAAAATGCCGAAAGATGCAAAAGAACACGGTTTTCTTTATACCTGACTTCGCCAGTTAACCTATAAAGGAAGATTACATTTCACAAGTTTTGATCAAAAACTATGCATGAAAATGTAACATTCCCAATAGGCAATATTGTAATGCTCGACAGAATAAA
>JAHFCV010000126.1 GCA_023249275.1 Candidatus Methanoperedens sp. | reverse complement strand
GCAAAGAGCATGTTTGGTGAAGGGAGTACCTTTACATTTTTGTTACCTATTAATGCTGGAAAGACGGTGGAAATTAAATGAGAAAGGTGCCTGTGGTATAAGATGACTGTATAATCCTGATATGCCTTGTTTGAAAAGAGAATACACAGCCGGTCAGATGCCCTGAATGCTCTTATCCCCCATTAATTCCACAAGAAAGGATGAAATATGACAGGAAAGCTGGTTGTTTTTTTGATTGCGGCTGCGATTATTGCTGCTACGGCATGTATTCAACCACTGGAAACCAATAAAGACAAGGAAAAACCACCGGTCGATAATAAAAGCCAGGGGATATATAGCAACGCAAACCGGTTGTTTGGTGAATATAAATGGAAATTAGACCTGGTGATAGAAATCCAAAAACGTACTGATGCGCTGGGAAGCGATGCGCCTAAAGAATTATACGTCGAGTGGAAGCTCAGGAACAATGAAGCCATAGACGCCGGGGAAAGGCTTGCAACATACATAACCGAGAACCGACAAGTGTTGGATTATTACTGGACGTCTGATGTGCTTGTTTTAATTGCCAAAAATAAAGTAACATTTGAAAGAGACAACAAAGCTATTGACCAGATGATTTATTCACTTGAAAACCCGAAAAAACGGTATAAATGGCAGATAGAATATTATGGCAGGGAGGGGAGCAGGGATTTAGGAACATTAATATTTACAAATAGCGGCAGGACTCTCATTAATGTGAAGTTCATGTTCACATTTTACAAATCAAGCGGGGACATATATTCAACGGAATCCCTTCCTGTAGGGGATGTTGCGCCTGGAAAAATAGTCCGAAAAAAATTATCTCTTCCGGGCAGGTACAGGGCAGAAGAAACATGGAGCAGACAAACGATTTCAGTCTATGTAAATGGGACTGTCAAAGAATCATGGGTATATGAAAATGGGGAGTGGATGGAACTGAAAGTAAATTCGACAGATAAAATTAGTATTTAACTTTATATTACTCCAGTCTGCTATTATCAAATTTCACAGATTTAAAATGCGGTCCTTTCCAGTAGACAATTTTCTGAATGCTTATCTGTACAATCACATCGTTCTCCCCCAGCGGCTTATTCTCTATTACTTTCTGGTATTTACTTTTAAATTCCATATATATGTCATAATACAACTGCAGCGTTTCTTCTGAGAGAAAATAAATAGGCGCATGTTCAGTCACTTTGGCTGTGCCCTGCGCCATAACGCCTTCGTTGTTAAAAGGATTTACAGGGTCTCTTATATCGATAGTTATACTCACGTTGGGATTTTCAAAGATGTTCTTGACCTTTTTTGATTTATCATTTGTTATAAAAAATATTTTTTGGGAATGTTCATCGTATATGAAAAATACCGGCGTCAGGTGCGGCTGGTCATGCCTGTCGCTTGTGCAGACATAACCGAAATAATTCCCATATAATATATTTCTCATCTCAACAGGTATTTTCATGGTCACACCGGCACACTGATCTGTTTTGCCCCTCTCCAGTATATGATTTTAACAGGTTTTATCTCAACAAGTATCCTGGCTATTATCGGAGTCAACTGCCATGCTTCAGGTAATTCGGAAGTCGAATACTTCCTGGTATATTCAGGATATTTTTTTATGAAAAGGGAAAGGGTTTGCAGCATCTGGACAAGTCGAAGTGGAACATCCAGCAAGCCATAGATTTTTACCTCGCCTGTAAATAAGACTGCCTTATTCTCGTAGATGTTGCTCATATCCCTTTTATCTATTAAGAAGGCGACTTTATTGTTTTTTTGCATAATTTTTAACTTTTTGGCTTCTTTAGAGGTGTTAAAAAAAATTTCCTGCCCGTCAAAAACATAAACTACAGGCGTGACGTGTGTTACCCCTCCAAGAGACGTTCCTATGTATGCAAAACTGGATTCATTTACAAGATTGTAAATATCCGGAGGAAGCCACGGCACTTTTGATATGATATAGGCTGAAATTACCGAGATTAATGTTATAAAAACCATGAAAATTAATATTATCGTGACAAGAAAATTATCACTTTGAAGCAGGGGTATCAAAAGAAGTGAGATTATCCCGAAAAATACGTTGTTTATATCCAGCCTTCGCAGGGAGCGCAGTTCTGTGTAGGGCGTATGTTCAAGCTCGGTTCTTTTTTCTGCCAGTTTTTTAAGCCGGACAGACCTCCACAGTGCAAGAACCGATGCCCATATACCAAGACCCATCCTGTAACAGATATCCCATATCAGAAGACTGACAAACAGCAATAATATGATGTGCGGGTTTTTTCCAAGCCAGTTCTCTAATAAATCCGAGCCATAAAAAAAAAGATAAAGCATGAACGGAATAAAAATAGCCAGTCCAGGTATCGCCTCATAATGGTTCCTGTGAAACAGTATTCCTTTATACTTCTCAAGTAATTCATTTTCATCTTTACTTAATGGCGCCCTGAATTTGCGAAGGGTGGGTCCAAGCTGTAATATCAAAAGGCTCCATGATACAGCGACAAGGATTGCAAGCGAGCCATAGAGCAGGGAAACAGATTCAAGCTTAAAAATAAAACCAAAAATAAGACCGAGTACCAGGAGAAAGAACAATTGCATAAGAATACTGTACTGATAAGAAACGAGAGAAAAAGGTGGTATCCTGCCTACGATTTCCTCGTAGATCCATTTCATTTCCTTTTTTGCGCCCTTATCCATACTATGGATTGATGTAATGCATTAATAATAAACCTCTCTAATAAATCGCTATCAGAGAACAAATCGATAATGTTATTTATTAACAGTTCTATTTGTTGTATTCGGTGAACTGGTATGAAAAAAATTATATTAATCTCATTAATTCTTATTATCTCATCATCGGTTTTTCTGGGGTGCGTTAAGGCACCCGTTGGTACTCCTACTCCAACAACTACGCCTACGACCACTGAAACTGTAGAGCCTACAGTTGTTCCAACTACTCCCAGCCCTACACCAACTCCTACTCCAACGCTAAGGGTGCAGGCAGTTTACAAGTTTTATGTTCATGATATCGATGGATTTTATAGAGTAAGGGCTCTGAATACAACCCAGATTCCGGAATACACAAATTACACCCTCAGGATAAATGCTGGAGATAAGGTGATATGGGAAAGTGAATCAGAAGATTACACAATTACCATAGTAAGCGAACAAGATTTGTGGGACAATACAAGTGCAAAACTAAGATGGGACACCCAGCAGTTCAGCTATACATTTACCCGGCCTGGTATGTACGGCGTTTATGTCAAGGAGTTTCCAAAAATCCGTCATCAGAAAATCATCGTGAACCCATAAATAAATAGTCACGAAGAATCATTAAAATTAAATAGAAATATTTAAGCTTAGAATATAGGAAATGCATTTCCGTGCAAATCGTTTTAGTATCGAATAAATGTCAATAGAAACAGGATTACTGCATCCGCAGTAAACAGTAACATACAGTATAGGAGGCGATTTTATACACAAGGAAGAATTGATTCAGCTACACACGCTGATGGTGCAAATGAAGAAGTTTTTTGAGGAAAACGGACAGGGTGAATTTTCCCATTACCAGTCCCTTCAGATTAGCCCCATACATGTGCATCGCAGCAAAGCTGAACACAAACATGCAATCTTCGTCCTCGGAAAAGAGATCGCGTCGGTAATGGCACATGACGAATTCTCAGGACCTGGAAGAACCCAGGTGCGAATGCAGGAACTTGCCTGCCGCGCAGTGGATGAAATGCTGCACTAAAAACGATTTTCTTTTTTTTAGAAACATTTCGAAGCATATATTAGGTACTACGGTAAAAATAACTGATTGTTTGATGACCCGTAATGGATATTTTTGGGCTCATCATGTGAGGGATATTTAATGGAACTTAATGGAGTACAAATAGAAGATACATTCGCGGAAGCATTTCCGATAAAGATAGCACGGGTATTGATTACAGGCGCAACCAAGAAATGGGCTCTGGTGGCAGCACAGGAAGCCACAGGATTCGGGACATCGGTTATTATGTGCCCGGCAGAGGCAGGCGTTGAAAAAGTGGTCAATGGCAATGAAACTCCGGACGGAAGACCCGGCGCATACATACAGATATGCACGTTTGGCTTCAAGTCACTGGAAGAACAGTTGTTAAAACGCCTCGGGCAGTGCGTCCTGACAGCGCCCACAGCAGCTATGTGGAATGGGCTTCCTAAGTCTGAGAAACAATTCGATACGGGATTCAAGCTCAAGTTCTTCGGGGACGGGTTTGAATCAGAAACAAGTGTCGGTGGAAGAAAAGCGTATAAGATACCAATGATGCAGGGGGATTTCGTGGCAGAGCACAATATCGGGGCGCAGGACGGCATAGCAGGCGGCAATTTCTTCGTAATGGCAGATAACCAGATGGCAGCGCTTGCAGCGGCTGAGAATGCGGTGGATGCCATAGCCCAGCTTGAGGGAACAATCACTCCTTTCCCGGGTGGAATAGTGGCAAGCGGCTCGAAAGTGGGCTTTACAAATTATAAATTCATGAAAGCGACAACGAACGAGAAATACTGCCCTTCAATCAAAGCCAAAATAAAAGACACCAAAGTGCCAGCAGATGTGAATGCGATATACGAAATCGTGATTAATGGCTTGAGTGTGGAAGCTATCAGCAAGTCCATGAAAGCCGGAATAGAAGCTGCTGTGAATATCCCGGGCGTTAAAAAGATAAGCGCCGGCAATTATGGCGGCACGCTGGGCCCGTATAAGTTCAACCTTAAAGAGCTTTTTTAAGTGTCGGGGGGTTAAAACCCCTTTTTTTTCCCACCCTGATAGTCTTATATTAAGAAGATTAATTTAGGTATGGGTGAATTATTTTGAAAGACATAGTTGATATAATCAAAACAAGGCGCAGTGTGCGTGAATATAGTGAAAAACAGGTGTCTGATGAGGATATCAAATTCCTCATCGATTGCGCAAGATTTGCTCCATCAGGTTTTAATATGCAGCCGTGGAGTTTTTTAGTGGTAAAAAATAAAGACGTTATGCGGAAGATATCGGAACAGGGAAAGAAATCTATGATTCCCTTACTGGAACCGATGAAAGGCGCCTCCAAAAAAGCTGCTGACTTCCTTGTATTTCTCAAGACAAAGGGCACGAGTATGTTCTATGACGCCCCTGTGCTTATCATTATTCTCGGGAATAAAAGCGTAATGACAGCAGACTGGGACTGTGCGATGGCTGCGCAGAACATGATGCTTGCGGCGCATTCAAAAGGCATGGGAAGCTGCTGGATAGGAGGCGTTCTCCCGGCGCTTATGGATGAAAAATTCTTGAAAGAACTGGGCGCGCCTGAGGGCTGTAAGGCTGTGGCGCCGTTGATATTCGGGTATCTGAAGGGCAAGACCGAGATGCCGGGAAGAGCCGAGCCGGAAGTGAAGTGGTTAAGGTAAGCTGTAACTGACAATTTAACAACGAACTCACAGCGAACTCAATACGAACTCACGACAACAGTTCGTACAAGTTCGTACCAGTTCGTTGTTGATTTTTTAAATGGCTTTTAGCCCGTTCACATACTCATGCGCAAGCCTTGCAGGCTCTGGCAGCTTGTGACCGCGAAGGCACGCTTTCACAATAGAAAGAGAACTGTCAAGCGAGACCCTGTTGCCAGGCGCAACCACTATCGACCTGCTTCGTTTGCTGGATTTAAGAAGCCATCCGACATTTTTACCTTCATAGATTAGCGGATTCGCCTCGCCGACCTGCGCGGGCTCTTTGCCTTCTCCGCAAAGAATCTTCTTCGTTATTCCGATGGCGGGCACATCCAGCGCCGCGCCGATATGCGCGGCAATCCCTGCGCGCCGGGGATGATTGATGCCGGCGCCGTCCACAAGCAGGATATCTGGAGGGTTTTTCAATTTCGCAAAAGCGCTTACGATTGCTGGTCCTTCACGGAAGCTCAGGAACGTGGGAATGTAGGGATAATTCACGAGCTGGATGGAATAGACGCGTTCTATGACCTCAAGCGAATCATATTCCAGCACTACGATGCCTGAGATGATTTTGTCATCCATGAATGACTGGTCAACGCCAGCGATTAACCGAAGCTCGCCGAAGTCGTCTTTTGCAATAGCAATTCCGGCGACAAGTTTCTGGGCGGCAAGAAGCGCCTCTCTTGAATGACCGGAAGGAAAAAAATCAGACAATGTGGGCATAATGCTGTAAATTAATGTGATGGTCTCTTCTTTTTATTTCTTGTAGAGAACCCTGTACCATATATATACCAGCAAGACAAGAGCCAGCATTGACCCAATAAATGTTACATAGTAAAGAACAAGATTAAATCCCTGCATTATATTTCCGGTAACTTCATGGTATTCCATTATTATAAAATGAAGGAATAACAACCCTACCAGGAGGAACGTAAGCTTAAAATTGGAATTCAAAAATGATTCGTCCAAATAGACTCTTGCCCTGGTTATATCCATCTCATTCTTTTTCCAACGTATCATGTTCTTGATAGAAAAATAAGTTGCGATAGATGCCAGTACTAACAACACTGTGACTGAAATAAGAGAAAGTTCTTTCATATTTATACCATTAATATAAAATCCATACCACTTAAGTTTTATCCACTGCTCCGGGATAGAACGGTAAGATGAAGGTTCAATAATAGGATATCACAGATTATGATAAATATGAACCATGTAGATGCCTTATGCTCTAATTTTCCCCTGTACAGCGAAGACCTGGGGATAGAGCTAAAAAAGCCGTCTGGCAGGTTCAGGTGGTTTTTAGCTTCCATCCTTTTCG
>JAHFCV010000006.1 GCA_023249275.1 Candidatus Methanoperedens sp. | reverse complement strand
TTTCAATTTAGAAACTGAAACTCCCAACTCCTTTGGTCTGATATGAGTAAGGGGCAGGTCTGAAAGGTCGTATCTAACAGTTCCATCCTTGAACATCACTATATCATGTTTTGCGCGCAGGATTCCTTTTTCCAGAGGCTCAGGCGTCTTGTTTTTTGATGTGAGACCGAGTACTCCTTTTATATTGTCAAAATTATCCCTCTCGCCTACCCTATCCAGGGCTTCCTGGTACTCTTTCTTAAAATCGATAGGCATCTCCATGACTGATGTAGTCTCTTTCTTGCACTTCGGGCACACTGGTTTCTGCACTTCAATCCCGCAGGACTGGCATTTAAGGAGCGGATGCGTGAACTTGCCGCATACGCACCTGTTCTTGAACGTCCTGGTCTTGCATGAAGGGCATATACGCTCCCCCACCTGCACTTTTATCGTCCCTATCTTTTCTTTCTGGACAGTCAGTCCTGTCCTGAATTCATTACTCCTCTGGACGCCGTTGTCTTCCTCCTCGACATAATCTTTTGCATTCTGGAGCGACCGCCGCCTGCCTCCAGCCTCGCCTATGGGAAATAGCACATGCGGCGCGGGTTTCATCTCGCGCTTGTCGGATTTCTCGGGTCGTCCCATCCTGCCGCCAATTCTTATAGGGGCACGCTTGCGGATGGTTATCCCGCTCACCTTTGAGACCGTTTCCATTATGTCTTTTTCCGGGGATATCCATGTCTTTTTAAGGTTGGAGTCAAGCCCGAGGCATCTCATCAATGGTAGCGGCTCTTCGATGCAAACCTTCTTTTCGCGCACGATATGGGGCACAAGCAACGTTTCAAGAATCGTTTTTATTTTGTCATCAATAGGAAACTCAAGTTTTTCAGCAAAGTTCCCGTTTTTCTGGATGTATTCAGCTAAAGCCGTGTACTCATCGGGTGAAATATCATGCCAGAGGTACGTGTATTTTGGATGAAGCGGCACTTTATAGGTATCAGACAAAGATAGCGCTGTTTTCTGGTCAGGGTTTTTCAGCTCTCCGAGTTTAATCCCCGTATTTAAATACGGGGTCTCTGTTTTCGCGGCAAGTTCCTGACACCACCATTCATAGCAGTACGAAGAGGGCACAAGAGGATGGTTATTCTCAATAAAATCCCCGTAATTTATCAGGATTTCGCCGACATCAAGAATCCTCTGCACAGATGGTCTTATCCTGAGAGCCTCCTGCGCCGTATCCACCCGCAAAACATCCCCGTTGAACAAGCGCACCGTGGGTCCCTCAATCGTATCCACAGGTGCTATACCGGCAGCTTTTCCGGGGCGCTCCACCTTTATCTGCGTGCCTGCTGCTATGAAGTCGTCCACCATTACCATTGTGGCAGGACTGATACCCGCTGCTGCAAAACTCGTGTTCCTGCTCCTGCCGTACCTGAGCCTGAATCCCCCGGGTCTTGAAGGGTATGAAAAGACGGGTCTCCCTGCTATTAAATCCTGCAAATACTTATCCTTTGGTTTCAACTGAGCCGAGGCATCATCCGTTTTTACCGAAACCACGAATTTCTCAAGAAAGTCCCAGCCTGAAAGCTTCAGTTTATCCACATGCTTTTTCACTTTCGGGGCTTTTAGTGCGATGCCTTCTGCGATTACAAGCGCCATGCCGCCGCGTATCCTGTTTGTTTCGATTCTCTGGAGGTCGCGCCTTCCTTCCACCTCAGCCTCTTCTGTGGGCTCGCCATCGATGCAGATGGGGCAGTTCCTGACGATAAGCCTTATTTCTTCATCAGTGGGCAAATACTGGAGATGGACTGCTCTGTGATACGCGGTAATTTCTTCAACATACCTTTCAACCTCTTCCGGTCGCGGCATGAACCTGTTGATGCCAAGGTTCATACGCACATAATCGGCAGCCAGCACTGATAGCGCCTGTGCAGTGCCTCCCGCGCTGCGTATCGGTCCCGCGTAATAAATCCTGATGTAATCCGAACCGTCATCGTTTTTTGCAAGGTCTATTTTTGCAATGCCCTCTATCGGCGCTGCCACGACCCCTTCAGTGAGGACTGCCATTGATACCCTCACAGCAGCTTCGATGGCATCCTTTTTTGAATCAAACTGCTTGATTTTCCCGCTCGCTACCTCAAGACCAAGCTGAAGCGAAGCTTCCTCTCTCGACATTGCAGCTTCAAGTTCTCTTAACCGCTTTGCAACTCCTTCAACGCCGATGAGTTTTTCAACCCTGTCTGCAAGGTCTTTTGCAATGGGTATTTCAATGGATGGCAAAGGGTCGGCGCCGTTTGCGCGCGCGCGGTTGGCGAGGTCGATGGCGCGGACAAGCTCGGATTCAAGGTTGTTGAAATATGCGAGCATGGCGTCGCTGGCGGCGAATTTCATTTATGTCTCCTCATAAGAATGTTAAACACGAACTCCAATCTTCTTATCATACTCTTTACGGCTTGCAGGATCAATCAAAATTTCGTATGCTTCTTTTATTTCTCTAAAACGCTGATCACCGTCAACACCAAGCTCTTTGCCTGTATCTGGGTGATATATTAACGATAATTTTCTATATATCTCTTTAATTTGTTCTGAAGTAGCATTTGGTTTTATACCCAAGATATCGTAAAATGTTCTTTCTGGCGTCATGTCAATGGGTGGCGAGTAGGTACTGTTAATCATCTTCGCTAATTTAATCCTGTCAATCAATTGAATGTTATTAGCCTCCGCTAATTCAATAGCTGATGAAGTGAATGTACTTGTCGTTACTACGATACCAATCTGAGCACCATAATAAGCTTTAGCTGCCACAATTTCTTGTATTGCTTTGTTGCCTACAGAATTGCTATATCTCTTGGCTTGCACAACTGTTTTCTCTCCGAACTTAGTTAAAACCAAATCAGCCCCTTGGTCATGAGATAAATTAGTAGATTCAACTGTATAACCCATACCAACGTAAAGCTGTGATAAAAACACCTCAAACTCATACCCGCTAAGTGTATCCAAATCATCAATTGATAAATTTCTCTGGTTACCAGATATTTTTCTTTCAAACTGGTTAAGCTCAATTTCTTTTTTCATTTCCTTGATTCGTGAACCTATGCCATAATCTGTTTTTACCCTTCTTTCTTTCAATAAATCTTTTAAATTGCCTTCATATTTAGAAAAATTTTCACCATAAATTTCTAACAAGTTATGGATGTAATCAGCTTCAATGAAAGGGTTATTGTAGAGCATTTTATTCTTGAAGTCTTCATATTTTTGCTGTTTGTTCTCAGCTTTAAGTAATGAAACTAATGAATCACGGTCAATTTTTAATCGATCTCTTTTAAGTAAATCCAATAACGCTACAAATTCTTTAGGGTCAAGAATTATTGTTGATGATGTGTTTGAAATATTATTCACGTCATATGTTTTTACAAAATTCTTAACATGAATATAACTCGAAGAATTTTTAATCATCGAAATTTGTTTTTCTTCGTACTTCTGCATCATAAAAGCGACCTTAACAAGAGCAAAAAAGAGCAGTACAGGAATTACGGTATATACTCTATTATACTCGGCTAATCCAATCGACATAAAAAACATCATTAAAATTAAGCTGCCTAAGTATTTGGGGTTCATTTAAATTATTTCCTTATATCTGCTTCCACGCAATCTCTATATCACCATTCGATATTTTTTAAAAAATCCTTATCGAACGACATTATAATCATATTTAATTTTAAAATCATTTGCTTTCCATATTTCTGTGTTAAAACAAATGACAATTATTTCCTCTCCATTTGAGGTTTTTAATCGGTTTATATGATTTATAGCAGTTGTCAACTCGCTATCTTTTCCAATAACGACTTCAATAAGAAACGTGTAGTCAAGTTTCTGCCTAAATTTAATAAGTTTTTTAAAATCTCCCTTCAGTTGTTTATAATTAGAAGCTAACTTAAATTCGATGACTGCAAAATTTTCTGTTGTATCCGGTTTATGTAATAAAAAATCTGGCATTTTTTTACATTCTGGTATCTCTTGATAACGTTTATTTACTTCTGCCTGAATTACCACTTCATCAGATACAATTGACACAATGCTTCCACTATCCCACATTTTTCTAAATTGATGATAAAATTCATAGGCAAATGGACGTTCTTGAATCTTTTGTTCTATTAATTTCTTCCTAAACGTTTTGTCGATTTCATCAAATTCTAATTTAGATAAATCTGTAAATTTTCTATTCATGTTTTCCAATGATAATTTTATAGCATTTAGTAACATATTTATCCTGTCTCTCCACCCATTAAATTAGCCTAATCCAGATTAGTTAAATCTCACTTCTTCCTTACCCTGACAGCATTCGCATGAGCGGAAAGCCCTTCAGCCTCAGCCAGACCGATAATCGTCTCACTAATACTATCAAGCCCTTTCTTTTCTATTACCTGCACGCTCGATTTTGTCACGAAATGGTCTGTATTCAAGCCCGAAAACATCCGTGCATATCCTGCCGTGGGTAGTACATGGTTCGTGCCGGAGGCATAATCCCCGGCTGATACAGGTGCATAAGAACCAACGAATATGGAACCTGCGTGCTTTATCCTGCTGAGGATATCGTCATCGGTCATAATCTCAAGATGCTCCGGCGCGAACTTATTAGAGAAATCGATGCATTCCTCAAGAGTGCCTGTGAGAATGGCTGCATTTTCAAGCGACTTTCTTATAATATCGGCTCTTTGCTCGTCTTCAAGCATGTCTTCTATTTCCCGCTTTACGCTCTTTGCAAGCTTTTCAAATGGGGTTACAAGTATCGATACCGCATTCGGGTCATGCTCAGCCTGGGCAACCATATCCGATGCTATAAAATCAGCTCTTGCCGAACCATCCGCGATTATAAGCACTTCACTTGGCCCTGCAGGGAAATCGATGGCTGTACCGCACGCCATCTTGGCTGCTGTAACATAAACATTGCCAGGACCTACTATCTTATCCACCTTTAGGATGGTCTCTGTCCCATAAGCCATGGCTGCTATCGCCTGTACGCCTCCAACACGGAATACCCTGTCTGCGCCCGCTATATGCGCTGCCGCAAGCGTTAAAGGGTTAACAGTCCCATCCGGCTTTGGCGGGGTGCAGATGATAACTTCCCTGACGCCTGCAACTTTTGCAGGTATCACGGTCATAAGAGCAGTGCTGGGATACGATGCCCTGCCGCCAGGGACATAAGCGCCCACGGTTTCAAGCGGGGTGATACGCTGCCCGAGCCTGATTCCTGGAGCGAATTCCTTTATCCAGCTTTTTATGACCTGCGCCTCGTGGAACGCGCGGATGTTCGAAGCTGCTTTTTTTAAACAGGATATGAGGTTTTTATCAAGTGAGAATACGGCATCGTGAATTTCCTTATGGGAAACTTCTATTTCATGTATGGCAGCTTTGTCAAATTGCTGCGTGTATTTGCGAAGCGCCGCGTCCCCGTGTTCCTTTACTTCTTTAAGTATGGAGGTTACAGGCGCCATGACATCCTGCAACCCTGCGCCGCGTTTCAACAGCCGTGCGGTTTCATCTGCTGTAAGTTCAGAAATGGGCTTGATTAACATTAGTGCACATTTCAGGTTGGAATAAGATAAAGATTGTCATGTCCGTCCTTATTTGAATAGTGAAAACTATTAATAGGGATTAAAGTATTAAGAGAATGCCCTACTGGGTTTTACACTTCGGTTTGCGCCGGTAGTGTAGCGGCTATCACTAGGCGTTGCCAACGCTTAAACTCGGGTTCGATTCCCGACCGGCGCATGCACCAGAACTGCTTTTGATTAGAATTTTTAGTGTATTTAATAGGCTGTGTGTTCTTTGCATCTTATGGGTGTGCGATTTTTTTTACTGCAAAGACAGCTATGAACATGGTTCATAGATAGTAATGAAAATGAACACAAAATGGACATTTAACAGCGAACTAATACGAACTCGTACGAACTCCGGTGGCATGAGTTTGTATCAGTTCGTACGAGTTAGTTGTTGATTTTTTTTCATGCCAGATGCGAAGGTCACAAAAAAATCTAAAGCTTATTCTCATCTGCAAACTTAACAAGAGCTTCGCCGAGTGCCCTTACATACTTCGGGTTGATATTGAACCTTCGCTGCTTCTGCCCGCCTCTTTCCTTGGCTATCTCCACGTACTCCTTCTCTTCCTCGAACCTGTCGCTTTTCTGGAGCGAGATGGTCATAAACCATCCCGAGCTCATTTTTATTTCCGTATAACCTTTTTCATCGTTCATATAATCTCCACGTTTCCTACAATGGCATTTACTAAAACCTTATCCCCTGTTCTAATCGTAGTGACCGGGTTTTTCTCTACGCGGTCTACAAGCGGGATATCGGAAATGATGGCGCCGACTGCGACTATGGGCTCGGCTTTGACGTTTATCATGGCGCATGGCGCAGCTCCGTTCTTCTTGAGCTGGTAAATCGCATACGAACCAACTGTCGAGCCTTTTCCTCCCGGGAATACAAGCACTTTCCCTTTTATGCTTTTTCCAGCAAGTTCATGCCCCTTTTCAATCACAATGCCTGTTTTTGTATCTATGCTGCCGAGGAATGAAATCGGCTGTGAGGTAACAAGCGCCTCGCCTTCGGCTTTTCCCCGTGAGACTATGTGGGCTTTGAGTTTAATCATGTAAGCTGCTCCTATTTCTTCCCTGCCTGTTGTGCGTATTCTGTCCATTGTTCTTGTCCGGAAATCATAGGAAGACCGCTTAGGGGCGCATGAGGGTTGGTATGGCAACCTGTGCAGCTACTGACATAACCGTGGCAACTGCTGCATTTGCTGCCTGAATGAAGCGGACCATGAGGCATATGGCAGGAGCCACATGATTTCGCTTCCCTGTGTTTGGGATGGCAGTTGATACAGGCAGGTACTTTTGTATTATGTTTGCTGTCATAAATCGTTAATATCTGGTAAATATTATTGTGACAGGCAGCGCACATTTCTTTTGTAGGCGTGCCCCTGAAAACGGCATTTTTGATGGGAAGATGCGGGTCGCTATGGCAGCCGAGGCAGACATTTCTATCCCACTGAGCCCCTTTTAAGTGAGTCGTATGGCATTTGGTGCACTGGGGTAGCTCGTCTAACCGCGTGACATCAGTGCCGTGGCAGTCTCCGCATGTTCGATTCCTATGTCCCCCTTCACCAATACGTTTCCAAAAACTTACTTCAGTATTTATTGTGGGTTCTATGTGAAAAAGATGGCATTTTTCGCAGTTAGAAGCATTGGAATGATTGAATGATTGTATTTTTATTTTTTTTGTATCGTGGCATTTGGTGCAGTTGGCTTTAAGGATTGAGAAAGCAGAGGCATTAAAACTGCCGTTGAAACTGAAATTTGAGGAAAACAATTTGTAAATCGAGGGATATGTTTTATTTATTATTATTAAATTTAAAACAGCTCTTTTTGCTGCCTGATTTCCCTGTGAGCCCTGCGGAGAGTGACATTCGATGCAGGTGATGTTGTTTTTTTTATGGGCTGGCAGGTCTGAATTGTTAATAGGCGTAAGATAATTCTTATACTCGGTTGCATGGCAGTCCGCACAAAAAAGCGGGTCATTGAGGCTTTTGAGTATTGTCGATGAGGCGTATGCTGAGAGCGCGATGAGTAAGAATGCCAGTATCAGCCATTTTTTCATAGTGTTTTCTTGATGGTAATTAAAATTTAAATATGCCACTTGTATATTCAGTAGTGTTTATTAACCTCGCGCATAATATAATATTATGCTTCGGATTTCAAAAACAGAAATCGTAAAGTATATATGCCATTAAGAATGAGTATAAAGTATACCCAAATTAAACCCAAATTGGGTAGATAATTATAACGGATAGGAAAGGAGGTGAAAAAGAAATGAACAGTAAAATATTATTGCTTTCAATTGCAGTGATTTCAGTGGGTTTGTTTGCAATGCCGAGCACATTGTCATTGTTCTCAGGGCAGCATTCGTTCTACAACGGAAGTTCAGTGAACTGCGCCAAATGCCATCAGGATATTGTGAATGAAATAGGTATTACATCGATTGATGTACACAATACAATAGCAAATCAGAGCGGCAGAGATAGATGCGAAGTGTGCCACACCACAGGAACTGTAAACAGTATTCCTACTGGTAAGAACATGAGCACTTTGGATGGTAGCTACAATTATACAAGTAAGACAGAAAATGTAACTACTAACTCTGGTGCGCATGCAGCAGTTACAAAGGAATGTGCGTCATGCCATACAGGTGTGCCAGCCGAGTTACAGGGAGTAAATGAGTCACATGGTGATTTCTATAACTCAACTAAGCAAGATAGCGGCACGAACGGTACCAATATACTCAAGGGTGCAAACGAAGCTTGTGTCGGATGTCATACACATGCTATTGTGAACATCACCTGGGTAAGATCTGTTGGATATAACATGACCATTACCGAGACGGGTGCTGGACTGTATAACATAAGTTCGATAACTGTGAATGGTTCAACCAAGACTACATATTCCACTGGTGGATAAAATATTAGAATAGGAAAGGAGGTTTACCTCCTTCTTCCATTTTTTTTATACAATAGTTATTTATCGGATGATTTGAATTAGAAGTAATTATGAATACTTTTGTGAAGATGCTTGTTGTTATCATTTTAGTGATTGCAGCATTAATTGGTGTTTTTTATTTCGAGAGCACTGCAAAACCAGCAAAAGTCGCCAATATAAATGTTTTGGTGGAAATAGCACCCCAGAATGGATCGCTGCGCATAGCAAATATTGAAGGTAATCTTGAAGATATATCAAAGATAGGTCTTCCTAAAGGTGGGCTTATGGAAGCGCCGGGCATTACTGTGTCAATAAATCAGGAAACGAAACCTGTTTCAGACTGGTATTCATTACTTTTGATGAGAGACTCGCGTACCTATAATTTCAGAATAGGGCTCTATGATACGTTTTCAGAAGATAAACCGGTTTCTGTATATGTACAGGCTATAGACTACAGATCCAATGAACTTATGTCGATTCAAAAAGAATTTTTATTAAATAAATCAGTAAAACAATAGTTTTCGAATGCTATCGGTTTTGAGCCAATATTCCCACAATCCTGTCATGAAGCCCCTTATCCTTCGTCCCGATTATAGACATCCCGCTTGCCTTCACGTCATGGGATATGTTTTTCCCTCCAATATCAGTCAGCAAACCCCCGCTTCTTTCAATATCAGGGCTGACGCATGGAGAAAATATTTATTTCTCTGCCAGCTTTTCAAGGATTTTCCCAAGGCGCTGGTTATGCTCTTTCATCCACTGATTATGCTCTCGCATTTCTTTATTAAAATCTCTTTGTTCTGTCACAAATGTTCCAAGCGTGTTATCAATGCTATTCAAAGAGCCCTTCATATCTCCAAGCGTGCCTTTCATTTCTCCGAGCGTACCTTTTATCTCTATAAGCGAGCCTTTCATCTCCCCGGTATCTGTCTTTATCCCATCCAGAAAGTCCAAACCTATATCGAATTTCCTGCTGAATTCATAGTACTCGTCAGTAGCCACCCTGCTGAATAAGTGAGGCAGGGGAAAAACTTCATGAATCTCTTTTTTTTCGATGCTTTCGATATCAGCTCTTGCAAAATCCTGGAGAGCGCTTATAAAATTATCTACAGATTTTTGCAGACCTTCGCACACAATTTTGACACTGTTATCTAAATCGTTAAAAACATAGCCTTTCAAGTCCAGTTTTCTGGCTGTGCCTTCTATTATCCCGCGATAACCTATATGTTGAACCTTACCTCTGATTGTTACGGTATAACGTTTTACCTGGGTCTGCATGGTTAGAACATGCGCGTGAACCCTATTAAACTTTACCTGAGATTGGCTTCCCATATCGAAGTCTTAAACCACAATATGGTCACTTTTGAGCCAATATTCCCACAATCCTGTCATGAAGCCCCTTATCCTTCGTCCCGATTATGGACAAACCGCTTGCCTTCACATCATGGGATATGTTTTTCCCCTCAATATCAGTCAGGAAACCACCCGCCTCTTTCAATATCAATGCAGATGCCATGATATCATAGCCGCTCACAAGCCCCCTTGTATCAATAACCCCGTCAAGCGTCCCGTCAGCCGCATAACACATATCCAGGGCGATGCTGCCCAGAGCCCGGACTATAATTGATTTTTCAAGCTCAATAAGCCCTGCGGGAACGTGTGGCACTCCATACGAATATACCGATACCACAGGCTTTGGTCGTGCGCCGCGCTTTTTGCCGCTAATCCGTTTACCATTTAAAAATGCGCCTTTCCCCAGCGCCGCATGATATGTGTTTCCGTGGATATCACAAATCACTGCCATAGTGATATCCTCGAATGTTGCAATATCTGTTTTTTCAGTGTAAGCAAGCGACGTGCAGAAAAAAGGAATGCCGCATGTGGCATTGGTAGAGCCGTCTATGGGGTCAAAAACCAGCATGAACTCGGGATGCTTCCCAACAGTACGGTCGCCAAGCTCCTCTGATATTATTCGCGCCGAAAGACCGCGCGCAAGAAGCGCCTCATCAAGCGCGTGTTCGGCAGCCATGTCCATTTTGCGCGTGATATCCTTCGGGCGCTGAACGACCATTTCGCCATAATCCGCATTATCACGAATGAAAGAGCGAATTATATCCCTGATTTCAATTCCAATATCAACGAGAGTTTCAATTTCCATGCGCTTCCCCATAAAGTGTAATAATGGCATCCGCCACTTTTTTTGCACTCTCACCGGGATTCATTTTATCGCTGTCCACCACTATTTCAGGCTTTAGAGGTTCTTCATAAGGGACATTGACACCGGGCACATTGGCGCCTGTCTGCGCTGATTTGTTATAGATGCCTTTAGGCGAAAAAGCAGCTTTCCTGTGTGCTTCACGTTCCATGCAAAGGGAAAGCGGGCATCTGACAAATACTTCAGCGAATTGGGGGATTATGTTGCGCGCTGAATCACGGTATTTCCTTTTGTTTGCTGTGGCATCGATAAAAACATTGACCCCGCATTCGGTCAGGAGTTTTGCCATATAGCCGAGTGATGCATAGACAATATCCCGCTCCTCATCCGTGTATTTAGGGGTCGGGGTAAGAATCCGGCGAATCTCGTCAAGCTGGAGGATTTTAACATCAATTCCTTTTTTCTTAAGTATTGCGGCGGCACGGGATGCAATCGCTGTTTTTCCGCTGCCGGGAAGACCTGTGAACCATACTGCAAAAGCCATTTAACCCCTATAGATACGAATTCACATCTTGATAATTAAATTCTTCGCTATCCAGTACATTATTGATAAAATTGAAGAGCTTTGCCCGCACTGTCGGGTCAAGATTGGGATACCATATCGGGCTTGCGACTACAACGCTGCGGAAAACATAAAACGGCTGGATGACACTCAATAGTTCATCATCGCCTGTTTTTCCAAGGTAATTTTTAAAGAAGAGTTCATATAATTCCTTAAATGGTCCTGCCAGCTTCCCGTATTTTTGCAACGAATAGAAAAGATAGTTCATGGTTATGGAAGAAACGTCATCCGCCGCCTCGCCCCATTCTCCTCGGCTTCGGTCAAGCACTGTGAAATCCGCTCCTTCCCGGAACATTATGTTCCATGGATGGAAATCGCCGTGGGTCATGCACAGGCGGTGCGTCTTTCCTTTGATTTTATAGCGCCAGTCCACGCATTTCTTTTCTATCCCGCACAGGTCGTCCCAGCTCACAAAATCAAGATTATCAGGGTAGCTGTCCGTTAATCCCATGATGCATTCTCCGTGTCCCACGGTATCCCTGATTTTACGGAGGTACAGCTCGCGGTCATCATGCTTGTTGGCATGGATTCTGGCAAGATACGAAGATAGTGCTATTGTCCGCTCCTTATCAAGAGCCGCGAGTTTTCCGTCCTTCTTTATTCTCTCAAGGTCAAGGAAATACTCCTTCCCCTCGATTTTTTCCATTAAAATAAAATATTCCTCTGCTTTGCCTGCCGAGAAAATCCCGCCGTCATGCGTGAAGTATCCCACGTCAAGAGAGCGAACGTGCCCGGGCAGTTTATTAAACACCGAATTCTGCCAGATGAGAATCGCCGCCCTGTCGGAAAAATGGTCATGCCCGAATCCCTTCTGCACGCGCATGGAGGAAAGCACGACCGACTGTGTTTTCCCCTTTGCCTCAAATTCGATGAGATAAGGCTTGCCGTACCCGAATCCTTTTATGCCCCCCTCTATCTCAACCGGCATACCGCCGAGTTCACTGATTCCCGTGACTCTTGCGCTGCCGTACAGTTCTTTTAAATAGTTCTCAACCGCTTTTATTTGAAGCTGCATCCTATGTTCCCATTGTCCATGAATGGAGATATTTATCCTGCTCTTCTGTCAGGGTTTCTATCTCAATACCCATAGCCTCAAGCTTGAGTTTAGCCACCCTGCTATCGATTTCAGCAGGCACCCTGTAAACCTGGTTCTCAAGGGTCTTGCCCTTTTCAGCAATGTATTTCACAGCAAGCGCCTGGTTTGCAAAGCTCATATCCATGACCTCGGGCGGGTGCCCGAATGCGCTTGCAAGATTCACAAGCCTGCCTTCAGCAAGAAGATAGATTCTTTTACCGTCTTTCAGTAAGAATTCCTGCACATCGTTCTTAATCTGGTTTACTTTCTTTGATAACTTTGTAAGCCCGGGAATATCAATTTCAACATTGAAGTGACCGGAATTGCACACTATCGCCTGGTCTTTCATGACCTGGAAATGCTCCTTGCGGATGACTGAGATATCACCGGTGACAGTAATAAACAAATCCCCGACACGAGCCGCCTCCTTCATGGGCATGACCCTGAAACCGTCCATAACAGCCTCCAGGGCTTTTCTCGGCTCAACCTCGACCACAACGACATTGCCGCCAAGCCCCCGCGCCCTTGAAGCCACGCCGCGCCCGCACCAGCCATAGCCTGCAACCACAATTGTTTTTCCTGCAAAAAGGATGTTGGTGGCATTCATTATCCCGTGTATGGTGCTCTGCCCTGTGCCGTATCTGTTATCGAACATCATCTTTGTCTCGGCATCGTTTACTGCGACAACAGGGTACTTAAGCGCGCCTTCAGCCGCCATTGCCCGAAGCCTGATAACGCCTGTGGTTGTCTCCTCGCATCCTCCCAGTATGCCTTTTATCAAATTCTGGTGTTTTGAATGGACAAGCGCTATTGTATCTGCGCCATCGTCTAAGGTGACATGCGGCTTTATCTTGAGCGCTTCTTCGAGACATTCATAATACTGTTCCTCGTTCTCTCCTTTTATCGCATAGGTTTTTATCCCTTCGGAAGCAAGCGCAGCCGCCACATCGTCCTGGGTGCTGAGGGGGTTTGACGCGGCGAGTGCGATGTTTGCGCCTCCTGCTTTCATGGTATGAATAAGATTGGCGGTTTCAACCGTTACATGAAGGCATGCAACGACATTGACGCCCACAAGCGGTTTTTCTTTTTCGAACTGCTCTTTTATTTTTTGGAGGACGGGCATGTGCCTGCGCGCCCATTCGATTCGCTGTTTTCCTTCATCTGCAAGGTTTATGTCTTTTATGATATAGTTTTTCATCGAAATCCCTTTATTTTATTCCGTAAAACAGATGCCTAATGCCCGATATACTATTAAATCTGTTGGTTTTATTGTGAACGTTTCAATTCGTGTTGGTGAATAAAATTGGATCTTATTCGTAGCATGAAATCGTCATGTTAATTGAAGCGTAGTTGCAGCATTATCAATCGCTGCTTTGCGGTCTTTGCGCCCTGGTATGAAAAAACAACTAACTCGTACGAACCGATACGAACTCACGCCGCCGGAGTTCGTACGAGTTCGTTTGGAGTTCGCTGTTAATTTTTATGTCTGTTTTCATGGTCGTCTATGAACGAAGTTCATGGCTAACTTTGCGGTGAGTTGTCTATACCTTAAACCGCGAAGAACGCAAAGTACGCAAAGAAATAAAAATATACCAACACGTAATGTAACGGTCTCGTTTTATTGACATTTATGCGGCTGCCGGGATTCGAACCCGGGTTAGAGGCTGTTTCCCTCCTTCTGGTCAGGCTTTTGCCTGCAAAAGGTTGTTGGGAAGCCCCTGTCATAACCGCTGGACCACAGCCGCATGGTTTATTCTTCGTTTTGCACTTAGTCCAATCGAGCGCAGCGAGATGGACACGCCCTCCAGAGGCGTGACTCGGGCCGTTCTGGACCACAGCCGCGCACGAGCTAATAGCCTGTAAGTAATTATCAAGCAATATATCGTTTATGGTTTAAACCTTATTTTTCTTCAACCACAAATTTACAATGATTATGCCCTGTTCCGTTACATTCAGTTTCTTTAACATTGCAGTCTAAGTCCAATTTGCTTGAAAAAACCCCTTCTATAATCCCCTCATCCATTGAACACAATGTTTTTCCCACAGCCGGCATTTTACTGCAATGGTGGCAGTTTTTTATCATTATTGCAAGGTCATCGCCTTCGATAACGGTCATATCCCCAAGCTTATGATGTCCCCAAAAAAAAGACAATTCTTTCAAAACTCCCTCATAATCCTCTGATTTGAATCCCCCTCCGATTTTTGTTCCTAAATCATTTCCCAGTTTTTTCAAAATCGGTTGCGGGTCAATGCCATAAGCTTCCATCCCATACCTGAAACTGCAAAAAAGGTCTTCTTTAAATGAATTACCATTCAATACCGATGTTGCAACGTTATCCAGATGCTTATTGTATTGATTACGTAATGGAGCTATAGAATGCGCAAGGTAAAGAGCATTCAAAATGAAATATTTTTTGCGCTTATCGTCGGGGAATGTTTTCTCCTCTATCAGGTTCAATTCTTCAAGATCATGCAAATGCACGGATATGGTGGATTTGGCTTTCCTGGATTTTTCTACAAGCTCATCGAATGACGTTGTGCCATTTGAAAGAAGTTCAAGTATTTTTAACTTAACAGGGCTGTCCAGTGCTACCATACCATTATCTGTCGATAGAATTGCAGTAGTCCTCTCCTTTTCCATGAACTTCTAAATTGTTTTAGTAATATAAATAATGTTCGCTTATGTACGAAATTAATCCTTTTTGGGATATAACATAAATACAAATCTATCAATATGATGAATAATATGACGCGGGATAAACGCACTATCAAATTCACAAAACCGATTGCAGCAGACAAGGATGGCTTGCAGCTCGCAACGCCTGAAATTGTTGCAAAATACATAGCAAAACGGCTAAAAACCGACATAATCGCAGACCTTGGCTGCGGAATCGGCGGGCAGGTTATTTTTTTTGCAAAGGAATGTAAAAAGGTGTATGCTGTGGAGAGAAATCCGCAAAAGCTTGAATTCGCAAAAGAAAATTGCAAGCTGTATGGAGTCAATAATGTGGAATTCATCCCCGGAGATGCGCTATCTGAAGAGGTCAAAACACAGGTATCAGATGCTGATATAATCTTCTCAGACCCTGCGCGCCCCTTAGCCGAAAAAGAACGTACTCTGGAAAATCTTGAGCCTCCGATTATTGAAATATTGAAAATGTATTCAGACGTCACGCAGAATATTGCATTTCATGCCCCGCCGCAGATAGCGCCTGAGAGGCTTGTTTTTGACTGCGAGCGCGAGTACCTGTCATTGAACGGGCAGTTGAACAGGCTGACGCTGTATTTCGGCGCTCTGAAACGATGTGAACGGAGCGCTGTTGTGCTGCCAGAGGAGGCGAGGCTATGTTCTTCTGATGCGCCTGTGATTAAAACCGGCACGTTGCAGGAGTATGTTTACGAACCTGAGCCATCGGTAGTGAAAGCCAGACTTTTGAACGAGTTTGCGCGAACAATAGCAGATGCAGGTGCAGAAATTTTCTTTTATAATGGTGATGAGCGGCGCATCCTTTTGACGTCTTCTGGACTTATTGAGTCGCCGTTTTTTAAAGACAGGTACAGGGTTGTAAGTAAAACCGAAATGGATATTTTGAAACTAAAAGGGATTTTAAAAGCAGAGAAAGCAACAAACGTGGTGCTTCGCCTTGATATTGAACCTGAGAAGTACTGGGAGCTAAGAAAAAAGCTTGAAGAGGGGTTGGCAGGCACAAGAACGCTTCATGTATTCGGGTTCGGGAATGAAGTGGTGGTGGGGGAGAAGATAAAAAGATGACTGGGTAAAGCTTATAACAGTTAAAAACATCCTTATTTTCACCATGATCCCAGAAAAATGCAGAACATGGAAACTCGCTAACACTCCATTACTCAATTACTGGTGCAAATGCATCTGCGGCAATACAGGCGGAAAGCTATGTGAGCCGTGGTGCAAGATTGTAGAAAAATACGGAATGTGGACGCTTCTGGTAACAATTGGTGTGCCTTTAGTCGTGATATTATTACTCATTCTTAGAATATAATCACTCAAGGCACCACATAAATCCCCTTCGCCGTCTTAACAATCTTAATCTCATTCCCCGCCTCCGCGCTCAGGAATTCCGGTCTCTTAATAGTAACAGACTCGTATGTATCAGGGTCCATCACCTGAATCGTTCTCCCCTCATCCGCAACCAGCACAGCAGAAACCGCATCCTCTCTCCTGCTTAATTTCCTTACTTCCATCAGGTCATTAAAATTTTCCATGAACCTTTTTCCGGTCTCAAGGTCTATGCCGCTCACATGCTTCCCGCAGCTCTGTACTTCAACCACTTTATCATCCACGCTTATTATGTCCCCGCGCACGAATTCAGGCAGGCGAAGTGCATAGGTGATGCGATAAAGGTCTTCGCCGTTCTTCTGCCCCACAAGCTTGGGGGATTCGGAAAATTTGCCCCCGAAAACATCGATTATAGCCCTGCAAATCTGCTTCCCCAGTTTTATAGACCCCACGTATAAATCAACACCCTCATAGAGCCCCTCGGTTTTTGCAATAAATCCAAGCCTGTCCCCCTTCTCCTGTGCCCTGACTGCCACATCCCCGGCAATACTATTGCATTTCTCAAGCTCCTCCTGTGTAGGGAGCCGCTTGTCAGCCCTTATCTGCACAATGCCTTCAAAATAACCGCCTGAAATCCTGCTGCATGTATCGCATGTCTCCCAGCTAATCCTGACTTCAGCATCAGCCGCTGCCTCTATGGGCACGCCTTTTATTTCGGCTTTTGCCTCTATATGCGCGCTATATCTGGAATAGTCAAGCTGTTTGGGGGATATTGTCAGGATGAGATTCTTGACTTGATAATCAAGCTTCAGAGAATCCTTTACACATTCTATAATGGTCTCGCTTTCATCTTGTTTAGAGAACCACTTTCCCTTCTTGAATACTGAACCGCACGTCGGGCATATCTTTGAATAAACAACAGCAGGGCACTCAATGAGTTTTTTATCCCCGACAAAGCACTGCTTGCATACGTTATCATAAAAAACATCGGAGTCATTGCCGCATTTAGGACAGAATAAGGTAGCCATTATTGAATCCCTAAGGTACTTCTGACCGCAGCAATTACGCTGCTTTTCGAATTATGGACTGGCTTCCAGCCGAGTTTTTGTAATTTCTCGATGGAAAGCAGCATCCTGGGAACATCGCCTCTCCATCCGCGCTTCCCGCCTGTATAACTGAAAGCAACATCTTTTAATCCCATCTCGGAAACCACTATCTCGCCTATCTCCGTGGAATTGATTGTATCATTTGAACCTATATTGAAAATGTTTGCCATTTCATTGCTGTTCTCCACTGCAAATAAAATCGTATCCACGCAGTCTGAAACGTGAAGATACGATTTGCGCTGCTGCCCATCCCCAAGGATTTCAAGCGAGTTCGGATTATTTTTCAATTTGTTTATGAAATCCACGATAATCCCATGCGTGCTTCGCTCACCCACGATATTCGCAAACCTGAATATCCATGACTTCATGTCAAAGGTATGGCAGTACGAGGTTATGAGCGCCTCGCATGCAAGTTTTGAGGCGCCGTATAAGGATATGGGAATGAGGGGGCCGTAATTTTCAGGCGTGGGGATGATACTGGCTTCACCGTATACAGTGGACGTGGATGTGAAAACGATCTTCTGTTGTTTATTTGCGCGCATCGCTTCAAGCAGATTATATGTAGCAATAATGTTCTGCTCAAGATGGATTTTTGTATTTTCAGCGCCAAGGCGCACGTCGGGATTGGCTGCCAGATGATAGATAGTATCTGCGCCGCGGATTGCTTTTTTGAGTTTTTCGATGTCAAGGATGTCGAGTTTAATAAATTTGAACTTGGGGTTTTTGAGATGTTTCTCGATAAATTCCATTCTTCCGGAGCTTAGATTATCGATGACGGTTACTTCATTATCATTGGAAAGAAGTTTATCAACTATATGGCTTCCTATAAACCCTGCTCCTCCGGTTACTATAATTTTGTTCTTCATAGGTGTTTTGATTAGAATATGTCTTTTAACAGCCAAAGCTTTCTATTGGGGTCAATTTGCAGTCTCTTGAATGATTTTCTCACGTATCCACGCGTTTATTAATTTGCCGTAGCTCTGCTTCTTCCTTTGGGCAATTTTCTTAAGTTTGTTTCTCAGGTCGCGGTCAATGTCTAACATAATCTTACGGCGCGGTAGACATACCTCAAATTCGACTGGCTCTGTATCCTCAATATAATCAGCAAAGCTGTGGGTATCCCAGTAATCTGCGGCTTCTTCAAGGGTTTTGAATTCAGGGATTTTTTTCATAATTATAGCCTTTTAAACAATGATTTTTCTTTTTTGTCCATTTCTCTGGCGCTCAGTATCAATGCTTTGTTATCTTTCTTAAATATAAAGACTATGAAGAGGAAGCGGTTTGCATCCGTATTTCCAAAGGCATAATATATGTTCTCCTCAATATAATTACCTTTTGTCCCGCGCCTGAACTTTGGCATATTTCTTAAGGCTTCCTCTACCTCGCTGACAGTGACATTGTGTTTATTTTTTATTTTCTCAACGAGATTATCAAGCCATATTAGTTTGGTTATTTTAATCGTATCACCTGCCGGATTTTCTGCAACCTTTTCTATCCTTGTTCATTGATTTAGTCATATGCGCTGAAATAGCCGCCGACACTGCCCCTATCGCCGTGCAGGTCTCAAGCGAAACGCCCTTTGATGTTATATCAAGATGGTACTGCGCCAGTTCAAATAATTCCTTCAGAAGTCCTTTATGCCCAAGTCCAATAAGGAAAAGAAACGATTTTTTTTTATTAATCAATTCCGAAATCTCAGGCAGTTGAATCTGTTTTTCTTTTGAAGGATGCGATGTCGTGACCACAACCGAGCCGAACTGCGGCTGGAATCCCTTTTCAGGCAGGTCAAAAACGAAAAACTTCCCTGAGCTGAATAATTCTTCAAGATATTTTCCCGACTCGCCAATGGTGGTTTTATCCTTAACAAAATTCACAAGTTCTTCCGCGCTCATCTTGAAAGGATAATCAAAAAGAGCCAGGTTGAACCCGAAAGCGTATGCAACCGGCGCAGCCCTGGCAATACTCCGGTAATGCGCTTCATGGAGCTTTATTTTATCATAGGTATTCACGATTCCAAGAGTCAGCATATCTTTTCTTAGGGTCAAAGAAGATAATAAACTTGCTGAACGGATTTATTTTAATCACCGCAAAGACGCCGGGGACGCTAAAGCCCAGGTCACGCCTCAGCGGTGAATTTCTAATAGCCCACAAGGCTTATTAACGCCAAAACCATTCATAAAAATAAAGGTGATAATATGTGCCTTGTAGATTCCTCCACCACAGTAGACATCGACTCCGGAGATTTCAGCCCTGCTGAATATTATTGTATTGAATGCAAGAACAAATTCAAAGCATTGGGAAAGAAGATTCGCTGCCCCTCATGCATGTCTGCCAATGTGAAAAAAGCTTAATTTGTATTTCGCAAGATAAATTAGTCAGCCCTTAAAGAATAAAGTTCCAGCTCGCCGTATGAAGTCTCGTATTTCGTTTTCAATTTTCGTGAGTTTAAGTTTGTATTGCTAAAATTAATCGAGCCACCTTTTTCAAGTATAAAATATACAGGTTTTTCATCATCACCCGTTTTAAGAATACCAATTTCTCGTATGGAATAATTTTTATTAACGTATTCCCATATTTCTGGATTTTCCCTCAATTTTTCATTGTTGTCGTATATGAAAATCCATTTCATTTGCCTTTCATCCTCGCCGAATTTGAAACGTTCTAATGTGTCAGGCAGGAATGCCCCGTACCTGTCTGCATTCCAAAGCATACCGACTGTCTGTACATGACTTGCCAAATAAACCCTATCCTCCTTACCCGATAATTCATTTATTGAATTTCCAGCAACATCCAATCCGAAAAATATTCTATCGTAATGCTGATCTATACTTTGTTTCACTGAGGGAAGAGATATCAATATAATTCCAATCGCTATAAGATATTTCAATTTTTCAGATTTTACTGTTTTTAGTGTTGATATTTTATAAATGGCGAATGCACTTGTCAGGCAGAACAGCAGGATAAACGGCATTTGATAGTAGCTATGCTGACGTATGTAATCAGATAAAAGCATGAAATAAGGAATTGCCATAAGAGCGCTGCCAAAACAATATTTACAAAATATTGTCTTTAATTGCCGCAGACAAAATAAAAACCCTATAAACGCCAACACAACATAAAATATAGTGAAATTAGATACAAAATATCCATTAATTATCTCGAAATATATTCCCCAATATTCAGAAGAAAACATTTCAAAAAAGTGGATTCTATCATAAGTAAAAAGATGTTCACTGCTTACATTTTCAATTTTAGATACAAATGCCCACAGAAGTAAGGGCAAAAGGCATATAATAATTAAAGGAATCTGTCTTGCCAATTTCTTCCTATATTCTTCTTCCCTCAATTTCTCAAAAGGAAAAATGAAGAGAAAAGGGATAATGAAAATCATAAAAGTATATTTGAATAAAGCCCCTGCACTGAAAGATACTAATGAAGCTATTATATATTTTGGCTTAAAATCCGTTATCCACTTTAAGTAATAATAAGTAGCGAGCATAATAAAAAATAATGCTGGAGATTCCGGTTGTATATTTCTGCCAAAAAAAACCGCCAGAGGCATAATCGTCATTAAGAATGCAGCATAGATAGAAATCTCTTCTTTCCTTGTTAGCTCATAACACACATAATAGGTAAGTGGTATGATTCCTATGGAAAATAAAACTATTATCAATCTCCCCACCCACAGGTGCACACCCATAATCTTCCATCCCAGGAGTATTAGCCATGGTAAAATCGGAAGTTGCGCATATTCTTCAAAATAACCGGGTCCGCTTGCTGAATCCAAGCCGAACCATGCAACCCTGCGATGCAGGTAGTCGCCATGAACATAGAATTCTCTTGCCTGAGAAAGATATTCCGTCTCCTTCATATTGTGATATCCAATCGGAGGGAAATCCAGGTGATAAACTCGAAGTGAAAAACCAACTAAAATAAGTATTAGCAGTACCCATTTTACGTTATCAAATGTTATTCTGGGCATTATATACTCTAAGATAAAATTTTGTATAGTATAGTTTTATCTAAACACTGCAATTATAAATCCAGGTACGTGTACCTGTTCATGACATTTTTATAATTATTCATTATATCTTCTGCCTCGGACTTGGACACACAATTCTCCCGGAGCGCCTGGTTTACTTCGGATTCAAATGCTTCAAGCAGATAATTGTTATTATATTTGACATAGCCCAGGACATCACAAATCCTGTCCCCGTTGACGATTTGTTTTATATGCCATCCGCCGCTGTCATCCACTATGATATGCGCCTCGTTTGCCGAGCCGAATAAATTATGATAATCCCCGATAGTATCCTGGTATGCGCCAATCATGAGTACAGCCAGATAATAAGAGCCGTTATTCAATTCATGGAGTTCAAGTATTTCTTTAACATCTTTTAAGTCCACGAATTTGTCGATTTCCCCATCCGAATCGCATGTTATGTCCACTATCGTTCCGTATTCTGTTGGTTTCTCGTTGAGCCTGCTGACCGGGACAACAGGGAATAATTGTTTTATTGCCCAGAAATCAGGGACTGACTGGAAAACTGAAAAATTGCCGATATATTTTTTAGATAACAGTTTATTTAAATCTTCAAAATCGTCGGATTTGTTCTGGGTTTCTCTTGCAAACCCGGCGGCTTTTTCACATATCTGCCAGAAAAGGGTTTCCCCTTTTGACTTATCTTCAAGGTCAATCTCGCCAAGATTGAATAAGGAAAGAAGCTCTTCACGATGCAGCAAGGCATCGTGATAATGCTCTTCATAATTTTTAATGTTGATTTCTTTTAACCCGTCATACAGTTCTTTTATGATATGAGGTTCATTTCCACGCAGCTCAACCTGTTTATTAAAATCGCCGTTCTTATTTCCTTTTACGTTGATGACCAGTACGGAATGATACGCTGATATCGCCCGCCCGCTTTCAGATAGAATAATCGGGTGGGAGACATTTTCCTCATCGCATACCTCTTTTAAGGAATAGACCACATTGTTGGCATATTCCTGGATTGTATAATTGGCGCTTGCATCGGATGACGTCTTGCTGCCGTCGTAATCGAGCCCAAGACCTCCACCGATATTGAAATATTTGATATTAATATGTTTAACCTTTATTTTTGCATATACTCTTGCTGCCTCTTTCACTGCTTTTTGGATTCTTCTGATTTCGGTTATCTGTGAACCTATATGGAAATGCAGCATCTGTAGCTGTTCAAGCATACCGTATTCGCCGATGATTTTGATACAATCAAGTATTTCGGTTGTTGTCAAACCGAACTTTGCCGTTTCTCCGCCTGATTCTGCCCATTTCCCGCTGCCTTTGGAGTACAGTTTTGCCCTTATGCCTATTATGGGTTTCACGTTCATTTGTTTTGAAATTTCCAGCAATCGTTTTGTTTCACTGTACTCATCAATAACAATGACCACTTTATTATTCAACTTGATAGCATTCAATGCAAGATGCAGGTATTCATCATCCTTGAAGCCGTTGCAGATTAAGAGGGCATCGTTACTTAAATCAAATGACATCGCAGCCAGCAATTCAGCTTTTGTTCCCACTTCCAGACCCATGTTGTTTTTTTTCCCCGATTTTACGATTTCTTCTATTACTTCTTTGCGCTGGTTCACTTTCATCGGGAATATGCCCTGATAGGTATTATTATATTTATACTCCGAAATTGAATTGGAAAATGCCCCGTTCAATGTTTTTATTTGTGATTCCAGGATTTGCGGGAACCTGAATAATATCGGGAAATTTATCTTTTTTGAAACAAGATTATCCACGACATTTTTTAAATCTATGACCTGGGAATCGTTTTTTGTGGGTTTGACAATCAAATTCCCGTTTTTGTTAAAAGAGAAAAATCCACTACCCCAGCGCTCTACACCATAAAGTTCTATTGCGTCTTCAATTTTCCACATTTAAGTAATTTTCACGTCCTAAATGATAAATCCAGTTTATAAATACCTGTTGAGGTTTAAAGTTTTCTGTTGAGATGATTTTTGCAGGCATGGAAGAGGAGAACTGTTATTTCTGCTTTAACTGTGCAAATAATAACGGTAAAACTTATCAGCCTGTTTTCCTATTACCCTATACCGCACACAAACCAAACTGATACGAAAGTATTATCCAATAAACTGCCCTATTAAAAACCCCAAGTTTTCATTTGCCATAAACCCCGGATTTAAATACGGGGTCTCCCGGAGAAAAAAGATGCCTGTAAAAAAGGAAAAAGAACCTCTTATAATGCACCCGCGCCCAAGCTCAATAGTTGCTGCGCTCTACACTTTACGTGACCTCGACACCGATGTCGTGATACTTCACGGACCTCCTGGATGCAGTTTCAAGCATGCACGCCTTCTTGAAGAGGACGGCATGAGAGTTGTTACAACCTCGCTTGATGAATCGGGATTCGTATTCGGGGGACACGATGCCCTCGTCGAAGTGCTTGAAAAGGTTATCGAGCGATTCAATCCCAAACGAATAGGAATTGTAGGGACATGCGCAAGCATGATAATCGGGGAAGAACTGCATGAGGCTGTTACCGAAGTCCAGCCCGATGTGCCTGTTATCGAGGTTGAAGTGCATGCAGGCTACAGGGACAATACAAAAGGGGTTATTATGGCGCTTGAATCCGCACTGGCTTGCGGGATTATCAGCGAGGCAGAGTTTGAGAGACAGAAAGCATTGCTGAAAGAAGCCACCATGGTTGAAAAACGCCACGGAGCTGCGAGCAAGGAATATCTTGAACCGAGCAGGGGAGATTTGAAATATAAGGTGGCTGAGAGGCTACTTGAGCTTATCAAACAGGGGAAAAAGGGGCTCAATATCCTCAATGCCAAGAAAGAGACCGCATTCATGTTCGCTGATATCAACCTTGCAGTAGCAGAGGTGGCAGAGAAGCTCGGCAAGAGTTCCAATATCATAAACATGGCAAACCTTGATGAGAATGTGGGTCTTCCCAAGAACAGGAGAAACGCACGCGAAATTCTGGACGACTTACAAAAGAAGGACATGGAAATCCACCATATCATCGGAGGGCTGGATGAATATCCTGTAGCGGGAAATAACGCAAGCCAGATAATCGGCGAGAAATATCCTGATTTCGATTTTGCAGTAATAACAGGCGTGCCGCATGCGCTTCCCATGGATAACATAAAGAATATGGAATTATTTTCCATCACTAACGGGCCGCGCCAGGTAGTGCCGCTAAAAGAGATGGGACACAAGCATGTTGTGGTTGAAATCGACCTGCATCCCAAGACGCTCGGTGTAAATCACATAGTAGAGTCGGAATTCGGGGCGACGCTTCGGGAGATGGCGAAAAATGCCTAAGCAAATCGCCATCTACGGGAAAGGCGGTATCGGGAAATCAAGCACAGCCTCAAATGTCGCAGCAGCATGTGCAGACGAGGGATACCGCGTCACAATAATAGGATGCGACCCCAAGAGCGACTCATCCATCACGTTATTGAGCGGGAGGCGTATTCCCACGATTATGGACTTGATGCGGGAAGGCATGGACATAAAAGAAGAGGATATTGTATTTAACGGGTATAAAGGTGTTAAATGTGTGGAAATCGGTGGTCCTGAGCCGGGAATAGGATGCGCCGGAAGGGGTATCATCGTGGCTATAAGCCTGCTTAAGAAAATTTCAAAAGCGATTGAGGATACCGACCTTGTTATATATGATGTGCCAGGCGATATCGTCTGCGGCGGGTTTGTCGCTCCTGTCAAGAAAGGGCTTGTGAATGAAGCTTATGTTCTGACATCAGGAGAATATATGCCGCTGTATGCAGCCAATAATATCTGCAAAGGACTTTCCCGCCTTGAGATGACTCTAAACGGCGTTATCTGCAATTCCCGCGGCGCGCCCAATGAGGAAAATATTGTCAGCGAGTTCGCAAAGGAAATCGGGAGCCAGTTGCTTGCATTTATCCCGAAGGACGTTCTGGTGCAGACATGCGAGAGAGAGGGTTTTTCTGTTATTGAAAAAGCACCGGCTTCCAATATCTCAGGAGTTTACCGCAAACTTGCGCGCAGTATTATGACACGAAATGAAGGAAAAATCCCTGTGCCGCTTGATGACATCAGATTGAGAGAACTTACGAAAATATAAAAATTATTATGAGGAAAATTATGTATAAGAGGGAGTAACAGTTGGAAGAATAGAACACCACTTGAGTTAAAGGAAGTGTATTATGGACTTAAATGATGAACGCGTAACTCGGTATCGTTCAAAGATGGGATATATTCTTGAAAAATTGTACACGCTACCAGAGGATACTACTGCGTTTGATGAACTTGGAATAGATGGAGTGCTGTACAGAGTTCAGACCAGTATTGATTCCGCTATGGATATGGTGGCAATGCTGGTGCGGGATATTGGAATAGATGTGGGTGATGATTATGAAAATATTGACATTCTTAAAGAAAAAGGGGTTATCGATGCAGGGCTTGCAGATGAACTTAAAAGACTTAACGGTATGAGAAACGCCATTGTCCATAAATATGGGAATGTTGATACAGAACTAATTTTGCATGACCTTGGAAATGTTAAAGTACAGCTACATAAGTTTATTGATACTGTAGAAGGCGAACTCTCATGAAAACTTTTCAAGATGTCAAAAATGACCTGTCGTTTATTAAGGACTATAAAGTAGTTGTTTTCGGTTCTTATGCTGCTAAAAAAGCAGATAAAAGGTCAGATATTGATATTGCAGTGATTACCGGAGAAGAGAACAGGGAAAAGTGCATCGATATCTGGAGAGAACTCTTGGGAAAGGCGCCGGATGTCTATGATATTAAAATATTCGAGCTTCTGCCCCTGCGTATAAAAGCCTCTGTTATCCAGAGGTATGAGGTGGTTTTTGGGAACAGACATGATATTTCTGAGTATTTTTATAAGTTCAGGAAACTCTGGAATGATATGAAACATAGAATCGAGGAGAATCGATTCAGGAGCATGAGAGAGAAAGCCATGGCGCTTAAGAGGGGCAGGCGGTCACTGATGATGGTGCAAAAATGATGCTAAATATACCAGACTTGGAAAAGTGGATAAATTATAAAACTAGAAAAATTAAGAGGTGATAACATGAAAAAGATAATTCCAGTCTGTCCCAACTGCGGAGGCGAAGTGATAGAGAAAAAGGTAGAGAAGCTTGTTAAAGGTGGCTGCAATGAGGCTGTACTTACTGTGGAGGCTGGCGTATGCATAAAATGCGGCGAGCGCTACTATACAAAAGAGACTCACGAGAAGATGCAGAAGATCAGAAAAGAGCTTGAGCATGGGTCTACCAGAGATTACCGCTTAATCGGGCATACGTATGCGTATGAAAAGCTGGTAGCATGAAAGATATAGGCGATAGTTGATGTCGCGAACCTTTGCAGTTAAATCACCGCAAAAGACGCCAAGAACACAAAGCATGGTAAAAATAATCTTTGCGTTCTTTGCGGTGGATATTTAAAAGAAATAAAATTACAAGATATGACCGATAAAATAGACATCCCCCGCATCCTCATTGCCGGAGACCGCTCCTCAGCCGGAAAAACCACAATCTCAATCGGCATTATGTCGGTGCTCAGGGAAATGGGTTATAATGTGCAGCCATTCAAAGTGGGACTTGATTTTATCGACCCGAGCTATCATACCGAAGTAACAGGCAGGTATTCCCGCAACCTTGACGGCTACCTGATGTCTGAGCCAGCAATCAGGGAAGTGTTTTCCCATGCTGTTGAGGGCGCGGATATTGCCGTTATCGAAGGCGTGCGCGGGCTTTTTGAGGGGCTTGAGGCTACAAGCGACATCGGAAGCACGGCGCAGATAGCAAAGCTCCTGAAATGCCCTGTCATACTTGCCATTAATGCAAGAAGCATAACACGGAGCACAGCAGCTCTTGTTTCGGGATATAAGTCATTTGACCCTGAAGTGAACATTGTCGGGGTAATCCTGAATAACATCGGCGGCGGGCGGCACGGCGAAAAGGCAAGGACTGCGATTGAGACTTACACAAATACGCCAGTTATCGGTGAAATCCCGCGCAATGACGCCATGAAAATCTCGATGCGGCACCTCGGACTGATACCTGCGCTTGAAGGAAGGCGGCGGCTGGATGATTTTGATAAGCGCCTCGCAGGAATTAAGAATATCATAAAGGAGGGAGTGGATATTGATGCGCTAATATCCATCGCAAGCTCAGCAGAACCTCTTGAAAGACCACAGGCGAAGATTTTTAAGGCTCGCACAATTGAAAGCAATCCAAAAATCGCAGTTGCGCTTGATGAAGCATTTAATTTCTATTACAGGGATAATCTTGAACTGCTTGAGCTTTCGGGCGCTGAACTTGTTTATTTCAGCCCTGTGAACGACAAAAGCCTGCCCGAAGTTGACGGACTGTATATAGGCGGAGGATACCCAGAATTATTCGCGAGGGAACTTGAAGATAATACCTCCATGCGGGAATCCATAAAGCAGGCATCAGCCGAAGGGTTGCCTGTCTATGCTGAGTGCGGAGGACTCATGTATCTGACGCAGGAGATTACCACGAATGTATCGGGAAGCGGGAATTATCACATGGCAGAGATGGAAGGCGGCACTTTTGCGATGGTCGGGGCAATACCAGGAAGGACATTGATGGGGCACAAACGGGTCGTGAGTTACAACGTGGGCAGTTTTGTAAAAGATAATGTTATTGGCAGAGCCGGAGCTTCATTCATAGGGCATGAATTCCACCATTCTGAAATTGTTGACATTCCAGAAGATACGACATTTGCCATCAGGCTTGAGCGCGGAACAGGGATTAAAGGGGAACTTGACGGCATCCTTGTAAAGAATACTCTTGCGGCATATGCGCACCTGCATGCCGCTTCGTATACCGATTTTGCGAAGTCGTTTGTGGATTTTTGCAGTAAAGGGATTTAATTTTTTTAAGCGCAAAGTAGATAAATAAAGAGATACAAAAAAGAAATTGGATAGTACAGGAAGAAACAAAAATGTCTATAAATGAATTAATGCTCATAGTTTTCCTAATCAACCTGCCTTTTGGCTATTTGAGGAGTAAAGCCGCCAGGTTCTCAAGGCAGTGGATGATGGCAGTGCATGTCCCTGTGCCCTTCGTGTTTTTATTGAGAATATTTTCTGGTCTTAACTGGACTGTCATACCGCTGCTTGTGTTATCCGATATTGCAGGACAGCTCGCTGGCGGAAAGCTGAGGAAATGATTTGCAGTTAAAATCGGTTAGTCCATTGAGTATATCGATCAGGATTACTGTATAAGCTATTATTCGTATCTGACTTCTTTGTCTTGTATTGCAATATTATTTCCTTTTTTATCAACCACCCTGACATTAATACTTACTATATCGCCAGGATTTAGATTTGCGCCGAGCCCTATGGTGAGATTATATACGCCAGTACCATTATACGGCACTGACGTCCAGAGTCCGATCATCTGTGCCTTATGTATTACTACTGCCATGACGCCGGGAGCATATGATCCTGACATCGTCGGCACACCTATTTTGCTATAAGGCTCAAAATGGGCAGTGATGTTTTCAATTTCTGCAACGGTTTTACTTCCGCTGACGCTTCCGTTTATCCTGATTTCAGTCTTCAAGATAAGCCCTTCTTTTTTGCTGCCTGTATAGTATATACCAGCGACTGTCAAACCTATAATAACTAATACAACGATTAAGATTTTTGAAATACTCATGCCATCTACTTGGCATGCAAGCACATAAATATTACTAAAAAACGGAAAAAAACAAGTTCATATAAAAATTAAAATAAAAAAAGAAAAAAAGCAGTCTGTTTATTGACTGCTTGTTCTGTTAAGTTGTGTTGTTGTATTCATGCTGAAGGTTAGGTTGAATTTACCAGTTGTGCTTTCGTTGATATCCACATTATACCCGGTTGGTCTTGTCCAGTTGAGTGACACTACTGTATGGGTGTGGCAACCTACGCATGCCGCGTTTGCTCCTTTCAGTGGAATTATACTGTTATTACTGCTATTATACGCCTGGCCATAGTACGGATTGTGGGTTTCGTTAGGATCATTGAACGCCCCTGGAACTGCCGTATGACATTGTACGCATTCCAGTGTCACGACCATTGTATGAGTACTGCCAAAACCCAGATTCGCGGGAGTTTGGTTGAAATAACCAGTCAAGCTACCTAATGGAACAGATACGTTGGTATAAGTATCGGATACACGGTGGCAACCCACACATACACCTAGCGCATTATTATTACTACCGCTGTTCCAAGCTGTAGCACCATTATCACCTAGGCTTTTGTGCATGTCGCCGGTTTGGATAGTATCGTAAATATCCGCATGGCATTTTTTACATGTGACATTGTCAGCAGCAACGAAGCTGTGCTGTCCTGCAAACAACGAGAGCGTGCTCGGCATTGCAAACAGACCCACTGATATCACTGCAACTGATAGCAATAATATTTTACTGTTCATTTTTTTTCACTTCCTTTCTTATTTATTTTTTCCGTTTTTGGATAGGCTCGTTTTTAAGGAACAATTCCGTCGAACGAATCCTTTCTATCCTACCCAATTTTTACCATATTCCAACTCTTACATATTTTTGGTATAAGTTGGGTTTAATATGGGTTCAATTTGGGTATAGTTTATAGTTGGATTTCACATTATATAACCTTAATTTGTAAAATATTTCAATTAAAAACCTTTTTTTGGAAAAAAATTCAATTAATTACTTTATTTGTAAAATATTTCAATTAAAATGCTTTTATTGAAAAAAAATTCAATTATTGAGCCCAGTTTAATTTTTTTTCAATAAATCAGTTCAATCATAACTTTATTTCAAAAAAAGTATTTATATCATCGAAATGTAAATATGGTTGCAGCCTTTGCAGGCAAATTACACATCCTATCCTATCCGTTTAGAACTGTTTTTTTTCTGCAAGGGCTTTTCTACTTTTATTGTTATTAACCGATAAGCCAGAAGAGCATTGGGTATATCTACCAATTTTAATCATTATGGCTTACTTGAATTATTAGATTAGTTAAGACGAGCGAATTGGGCGTGATGGCATTATAAAAATTATACTCACTCGTCGTCAATAATTATGGATTTCAGACTTAATTTCTTTATTTGGTAGATTTTTTCAACTGAAAGGCTTTAATCTTTGATTACTATACCCCGCAGCTCTGCTGCGGTTGGGACAAACCATAGTACGAACTTTTTTTAAGCGTGGGTACATATTAACATAGATGGTAGAGTTAGAACATGCAAGCCATTGCG